>JAJQBJ010000124.1:5024-20660 GCA_021203345.1 Oscillospiraceae bacterium | reverse complement strand
CGCTACTCTTTTTTCCTTTCCCTCATTTGTAAAGTATCATTGTAACACCTACACATTTTCGTTTTTTCGGGGAAATCTTTGGCTTGACTGCTGGTTTTCGTTATGATATAATGACTAGCTGTGTAGGTTTGTGATAAGGGGGCAAAGTCAGTGCTGACCAGGCTGAAAACCGGGCCGAAGGCCGTGGGAGCCAAGCAGTCCCGCCGCGCCATTGCCGACGACCGGTGTGCGTGCGCGTTTCTGGCGGCGGACGCCGACCCCAATCTGACAGACCCCATCCGCAGCCTGTGCCGGGAACACGATGTTCCGGTGGAGGAGGTTTCCACCATGAAGGCGCTGGGCGCCGCCTGCGGCATCTCTGTGGGTGCGGCAGTGGCCGTGCTGCTCCGGGAGTAGGGTCGAAGCACCTGTACAAAATTTTCGTTTTTAACGTATAAAGCTCAGCTTTTGCGTTAAAATATACTTTGCATCAACCAAAGAAAGGAGGAAAATTATGCCTACGTTTAATCAGCTTGTCCGCAAGGGCAGAGAGACTGTGACCTACAAGTCCGCCTCCCCCGCCATGCAGAAGGGCCTGAACACCCTGAAGAACCGGGAGACTGATCTACCTTCTCCTCAGAAGAGAGGTGTCTGCACCGCTGTCCGTACTTCCACCCCGAAGAAGCCGAACTCCGCTCTGCGTAAGATCGCCCGTGTTCGCCTGTCCAACGGCTATGAGGTTACCGCCTATATTCCCGGCGTTGGCCACAACCTGCAGGAGCACTCTGTGGTTATGATTCGTGGCGGCCGTGTTAAGGATCTGCCCGGTGTTCGTTACCACATCATCCGCGGCTCTCTGGATACCCAGGGCGTCAATGGCCGGATGCAGTCCCGCTCCAAGTACGGCGCGAAGCGGCCCAAGGCCAGCAAGAAGAAGTAATTCCCTTCTTCCTATCGGTTCCGTTTATGTGGAACCAAGCATTATCAAGTCTGTTATGCGCTCAGGCGCAGGGCTATCCCGCCTTGCCACGAGACTTTACTATATATCGCCCCATCGGGCGCGGGTAAACCTCAGGGCAGGCTCTGGACTACGGCAAGTCCAGTACGGAGGTCGGGATGCAAACCCGGCCCTTCGAGTACCTATGAAATCATATTATGAAGGAGGGAAGTACAATGCCTAGAAGAGGAAATGTACCCAAGCGTGAGGTTCTGCCGGACCCCATGTACAACTCCGTCCTGGTGACCAAGCTGGTCAACAGCATTATGCTGGACGGTAAGAAGGGTGTTGCTCAGAAGGTCGTATACGGCGCTTTTGAGATCATCAAGGAAAAGACCGGCAACGAACCCCTGGAGGTGTTCCATGCCGCCATGGAGAATATCATGCCTTCTCTGGAGGTCAAGGCCCGTCGTGTCGGCGGCGCCACCTATCAGGTCCCCATGGAGGTTCGCCCCGAAAGACGTCAGACCCTGGGTCTGCGCTGGCTGACCAGCTATGCGCGGAACCGCAGCGAGAAGACCATGAAGGAGCGTCTGGCCGGCGAAATTATGGACGCATCCAACAATTTGGGCAACGCTGTCAAGAAGCGTGAGGACACGCACAAGATGGCCGAGGCCAACAAGGCGTTTGCCCACTACCGCTGGTAACAAAGGAGCTTATCTATGCCTAGAAAGACACCGCTGGAAAGAACCAGAAATATCGGCATTATGGCTCATATTGATGCCGGTAAAACCACCACGACCGAGCGTATCCTTTATTACACCGGCGTGAATTACAAAATCGGCGAGGTTCATGACGGCGCGGCCACCATGGACTGGATGGTTCAGGAGCAGGAGCGCGGTATCACCATCACCTCTGCGGCCACCACCTGTTTCTGGTCTGGCTCCGCCCACCAGTATGACTCTCACCGTATCAACATCATCGACACCCCGGGCCACGTGGACTTCACCGTAGAGGTGGAGCGCTCCCTGCGTGTGCTGGACGGTTCTGTGACCGTTCTGTGCGCCAAGGGCGGCGTTGAGCCTCAGTCCGAAACCGTGTGGCGTCAGGCCGACAACTATCATGTTCCCCGTATGATCTATGTCAACAAAATGGACATCATGGGCGCGGATTTCTTCCACGTTCTGGACATGATCAAGGAGCGGCTGAACGCCAACGCCATTCCCATCCAGCTGCCCATCGGCGCGGAAAGCAGCTTCCGCGGCATCATCGACCTGATCGAGATGAAGGCCGACATCTATTATGATGATATGGGCAAGGACATGCGGGTGGAGGACATCCCCGAGGATATGATGGATCTGGCCCAGGAGTATCATCAGCGTATGCTGGACTCCGTGGCCGACCTGGACGACGACATCATGATGATGGTCCTGGAGGAGGAAGAAGTGCCCGTGGACATGGTTCGCGCTGCGCTTCGCAAGGGCTGCATCGAGAACAAGTGTGTTCCCGTGACCTGCGGCACCTCCTACCGGAACAAGGGCGTTCAGAAGCTGCTGGATGCCATCATCGACTATATGCCCTCTCCTCTGGACATCCCCGCTATCAAGGGCACCAATCCGGAGACTGGCGAGGACGACGAGCGTCATCCTTCCGACGACGCCCCCTTTTCCGCCCTGGCATTCAAGATCATGACTGACCCCTATGTGGGCCGCCTGTCCTTCTTCCGTGTGTATTCCGGTATGCTGGACACCGGCTCTGCCGTGCTGAACTCCACCAAGGGCAAGCACGAGCGGATTGGCCGTATCCTCCAGATGCACGCCAACCACCGGGAGGACATTGACCGGGTCTATGCCGGCGACATCGCCGCCGCTGTGGGCCTGAAGAACACCACCACCGGCGATACCCTCTGCGATGAGGATCATCCCATCATCCTGGAGTCCATGGAGTTCCCCGAGCCGGTTATCCGCGTGGCTATCGAGCCCAAGACCAAGGCCGGTCAGGAAAAGATGACCGTGGCTCTGGTGAAGCTGGCCGAGGAGGACCCCACCTTCAAGACCTACACCGATGAGGAGACGGGTCAAACCATCATCGCCGGTATGGGCGAGCTGCACCTGGAGATCATCGTGGATCGTCTGCTCCGCGAGTTCAAGGTGGAGGCCAACGTGGGCGCACCCCAGGTGGCCTACAAGGAAACCATCCGCAAGACTGTGGATCAGGACACCAAGTACAAGCGTCAGTCCGGCGGTTCCGGACAGTACGGCCACGTCAAGATCAAGGTGGAGCCCAACGAGTCCGGCAAGGGCTACGAGTTTATCAACGCCGTTGTGGGCGGCTCCATCCCCAAGGAATTCATTCCCGCTGTTGACACCGGTATTCAGGGCGCTCTGGCCGCCGGTACGCTGGCCGGCTATCCCGTCGTGGATGTGAAGGTCACGCTGTACGATGGCTCCTATCACGAGGTCGACTCCTCCGAAATGGCCTTTAAGATCGCCGGCTCCATGGCCTTTAAGGAGGCCATGCGGAAGGCAGACCCCGTTCTGCTGGAGCCGATGATGAAGGTTTCCGTCATCATTCCCGACGAGTATCTGGGCAACGTCATTGGCGACCTGAACTCCCGCCGTGGACAGATCGACAAGATGGAGGCCCGCTCCGGCGCCCAGCAGGTGGACGCATTCGTTCCCCTGGCTGAGATGTTCGGCTATGCCACCTCTCTGCGCTCCCTGACGCAGGGCCGCGGCAACTACTCCATGGAGCCTTCTCACTATGTTGAGATTCCCAAGAGCATTGCCGAGAAGATCATCGAGAACCGGGGCAAGTAATTTTCCCCGTATTGATTGCCCCGCACCGGAGAAATTTCCTTCGGTGCGCGGTAAAATCAAATTTAGTATTGCATTTTCTGATGCAATGGTATAAAATATGACCAGCAATTTCTATAAAATTGTGACGTCACATAACTAAGGAGGACATTCCCATGGCTGAGAAGCAGAAATTCGAAAGAAATAAGCCCCATGTCAACATTGGCACCATCGGTCACGTTGACCACGGCAAGACCACTTTGACCGCTGCCATCACCAAGTATCTGGCTCTGTTCGGCTATGCTGATTACACCGACTACTCCAGCATCGACAAGGCTCCCGAGGAGAAGGAGCGCGGCATCACCATCAACACCGCTCACGTTGAGTATCAGACTGACAACCGTCACTATGCTCACGTTGACTGCCCGGGCCATGCCGACTATATCAAGAACATGATCACCGGCGCTGCTCAGATGGACGGTGCTATCATGGTTATCGCCGCTTCCGACGGCCCCATGGCTCAGACCCGCGAGCATCTGCTGCTGGCCCGTCAGGTCGGCGTGCCCGCCATCGTGGTTTTCCTGAACAAGGTTGACCAGGTTGACGACGAGGAGCTGCTGGAGCTGGTTGAGATGGAGGTTTCCGAGCTGCTGGAGACTTATGAGTTCCCCGGCGATTCCCCCATCATCCGCGGTTCCGCTCTGAACGCTCTGGTTTCCGACTCCACCGACCCCAACGCTCCCGAGTATGCCTGCATCAAGGAGCTGATGGACGCCGTTGACGAGTGGATTCCCACTCCCGAGCGTTCCGCTGACAAGCCCTTCCTGATGCCCGTCGAGGACGTGTTCACCATCTCCGGCCGTGGCACCGTGGCTACCGGTCGTGTTGAGCGTGGCCAGCTGAAGCTGAACGAGACTGTCGAGATCGTCGGCCTGGAGGAGGAGAAGCGCTCCACCGTCGTCACCGGTATCGAGATGTTCCACAAGCTGCTGGATTACGCTGAGGCCGGCGACAACATCGGCGCTCTGCTGCGCGGCGTTGCCCGTACCGACATCGAGCGTGGCCAGGTTCTGGCTAAGCCCGGCTCCATCCATCCTCTGACCAAGTTCGTTGGCCAGGTGTACGTTCTGAAGAAGGACGAGGGTGGCCGTCACACTCCTTTCTTTAACAACTATCGTCCCCAGTTCTATTTCCGTACCACCGACGTTACCGGAGTGATCACGCTGCCCGAGGGCACCGAGATGTGCATGCCCGGCGATAACGTGGACATGAACGTTGAGCTGATTAAGCCCATCGCCATCGAGAACGGCCTGCGTTTCGCTATCCGTGAGGGTGGCCGTACCGTGGGTTCCGGCGTTGTTATCAAGACCTTCAACGACTAATCTATAGCCGACACGCATTAAATGATTTAGCGGGCCGCATCCATCGGATGCGGCCCGCCTTTTTGTAAGTAAATAAAATTGCGGTAAGTGTGCTAACAGGGGCGGCGGTCTTACATGGCCGCCAACGAATGGTTCTTGTAGGCTTCGTCCTCCGTTACGTCCTTAATTACCTTGAGCTGCTTCGGGAATACGATTGCCGCGTTCTCGTCACTCAGCTCGATTTCCGCAATGGCCCGGTCTGTCCAGAAGGGGTACACGTCAATTTCAAAATACTGCCCCTGATAGGTCAGGCAATACCGCGTTTTGCGAATCTGCCGCCGACTGGTATCGGCCTCCATGAGAAGGGAGAGATACTCCGTCTGGGAGAGCCTGCTTTCGATCTCCACCCGCTTGATGCCGGACACCTTGCGTTTGATGGTTTTGAAGTAGACGTAGTGGCCGTTGCTCCCGCGCTGTCTGACCCTGACCTCCTCATCGTCGTCCGATTTCAGGTAGGTTTGAATAATTTCGACACGCTGGCAGTTCGGCTCGTTTTCCAGCCATGTGATGTCCGGATACTTGATGAGGAATTTGCGTTCGATTTCAAGAGGCTCCGGCTCACCCAAAAAGGAGGAGATTTCGACAACCAATCGGCGCATCTTTTCCTCAAAGCCGGAGGAATTGTCAATCACCCGGAAATGCGGATGTCCCGTCCAGGCGGAGATCAGCTTGTCGTCCATCGCCGCTGCCTCCTCCGGCGTCTCCGTCCGGGCAGTGTTGTTCGCCGTTGTGTAGAAGGATACAGCGCCCTTTGCAGCCGTGACCAGATGAAAGACGGCGTCATAATTGTCCCGAAGCTCGACCTCGTTGGTGTCAATAGACCGGAGGACAGACTGGAATTCCAGCTCGTCCATGTACGCCTTGCTGTCCAGCGTTCCCCGGTCGCAGACGACCAAAACCTTGTCCCCCGGCATGGTTGCTGCCGCAGCGCAGAACACCTTTTCCTTTTCGATTTGCAGCTTCATCTGGCATTTCTGGTAATCGACGTTGCCGCCGCACGTCCACGGCGCAACGCCGCCGGTAATCAGCTCTGTCGCTGTCTCGGGGATAAACAGAACGGTGTAGCCCATTTGCGTGAACGCATTCTGTATCCAGCTCATGGCAGTGGTTTTCCCTGCACAGGGGCCACCGGTGATGACGATTTTTGTGATTTCTGGCATTGTGTTTCCCTCCTGACAAAGTGATTATAGCATAAAAACGGAAAAGAAAAAACCATCTGGTATCTCTTTTTGGCAGATTTTAAAGAGTGCGGCAAGCTCCTTTCCATCCGGCCCGCCGTATTTTTGCTGGCCGTTTTTTATAATCAGGGGTTGGATTCCTCACTGAGCTTTTCCCAAAACTCCTTGGCCTTCACGGTGGGGATATACCGGCGGAAGCTGCCCTTTTGTCCCTCCTCAAAGTGACAGGCGGCGGCAAACTCGCAGTAATTGCAGGCAGTGCGCTGTCCGTGGTAATAGGGGTCAGCGTCCACGTCCCCGGAGGCAAATTCCCGGCCAATATCTGACAGGATGCGCTCAATGTGGCGTTTCAGCTTGCCCATCTGCTCCATGGAGGCCAGGCTGTCTCCGGAGAGCTTGCCGCCCTTCAATACCCGGACGGGCAGGAACCGGATGCCGTTTTCCCCGGCGTGTTCCATGGCCTCCAGCACATCCAGGTCGTTCAGCAGCAGGCCGGAACGGGTCAGGTTCTTGTCCACCGCCTGCTGCCGCTGGGCCTCGTCCAGGTCACGCTCCCCGGAGACGATGACATCCCGGGCGGGCAGATACAGCACACCGGCGGGGATGGGGTCATGTTGGTCGAGAATCAGCTCCCCCTTCTCCTGGAGGGCGAACAGGTAAATCAGCATCTGCATCCCCAGCCCGTTCCAGATGTCGGTGAAGTCAAAGGATTTGTAGCCCGTTTTGTAGTCCACCACCCGGTAATACAGGCGGCCATCGTGATACCACCCGTCCACCCGATCCACAAAGCCGGTGATGGAAAGGGTCAGGCTGCCCTCATGCACCTCCACCGGAACATCGTTGCCCCGGCCAAAGCCCAGCTCGAAATACAGCGGCTCAAAGTCGGAGCTTCGCAGCTCCTCCACCACGTTGGCGACCACCTGATCAATGCTGCGGAGCAGCCGACGGAACAGATAGCGGAACCGCTTGGGCTTGTCGTCAAGGCCGCCCAGCTCCTCCCGGATATACCGGGCCACGATTTGCCGGGTCAGGCCTTTCAACGTCTCATCGTCGCAGCTTTTTACGCCGCCCCGGGTTTGGGCCGCTTGCAGGAGATGCTGCAAAACGTAGTGGACAAAGCTGCCCGCCGTGGGCGCGTCAAAGCTGGCCCGTCTGCGGGGCCTGGCGTTCAGGCCGTATTGCAGGAAGTAGGAAAAATGGCACCCCTTGAGCTTGTCCATTTTGGAGGCGGACAGGCGAATGGTGCGGGAATACAGCCGCTCCACCGCCTGGGGGGAGAGCCGCCCCCGCTCCGTGGAGAAGGAGCGCTCCAGCCGTTCGGCTCTTGCCGCCGTCTGCGGCAGGGCTTTCAGGGCCGCCATCACCGCAGGACTGCGGGTTTCCGCCAGATATTCCAGCGCGGGAACCGGCGCGGACAGCCGGTATTTTTGCCGCCGCTGCCCGGAACGCACGCGGACGCAGCGGGGGAACAGCTCCTCCAGACGGGTCACCAGCACGGAGGGACGCTGCTCCTCCCCGGCGGCGCTGTGTTCAGAGCGGCACACGACCAGCAGCTCCCGGGGCAGGGAGATCAGCTCATACAGGATCGTCAGCTCCCGCTCCGACCGCTCCTCCGCGGAGGGGGACAGGGACAGACCCAGCCCGGACAGTAGCTCCCGATCCTCATCGGTCAGCAGCCCCGCTGGGGCGGAAACCTGGGGGAAGGCGGTGTCCTCCGCCCCCAGAACAATCAGGCATTTCAAGTCCTTGTGGGCCATGCGCGGCGCGTCTCCCACCGTGACCCGATCCAACGCCGCAGGAATGGAGCCGACTTCGTATTGTCCCAGCACCAGCTGGAACAGCTGGGAAAATTCGCTCAGCTCCAGCTTTTCGTCCCCCAGCAGCAGGGCGCATTGCTCCAGCGCCCCACAGAGAATTTCCCACAGCTGACAGTATTCCTCCGCCTGGTTCAGCTCGCCCCGTTCTGTCAACAGGTGAGCCTGTTCCTCCAGCCGTTCCCGCAGGCCGATTTCCTCCATAAAGGCATAGAGAGCCTGGGCCCGTTCGGTTCCCGTCTCTCCGGGGGCCTGTTTCAGGCGAACCAGCGGGGCGATGATCTCCCGGCGCAGCGCGCCCAGCTCTGCGACATGGGCCTTTTGCGCCTCGTCCCAGGGTTGGGCGTAGCCCTGGGGGTGCCAGCTCCAGGGGGCCTCCATGCTCCACTTGCTCCCCCGGATGTCCCATTGGAGGACGTAATTTTCCAGCCTGTCCCGCTGATCCGGGTCAACGCCCGTCAGACCCGTTTTCAGATAGCGGAACATATCGTCGTATTCAAAGCCGCCGGATACGGCGTTCAGAGCGGAGGTGATCAGGGCCAGCACCGGCTTTTGCAGGATGTCCGTCATGCGGTTCAGGCTGACCGGGATGCCGTAGCGCTGAAAGACGCTTTTGATTTCCTCCTCCCAGCCGTCCATGGTGCGGGCGGTAACGCCGATGTCCCGCCAGCGCCAGCCCTTTTCCCGCACCAGCTCCAATAGCCGCCCGGCGGCGAACTCCACCTGCTCAAAGGGCGTTTCCCCGGTGTACAGCTCCACGGCCTCTGTGTCCCCGTCCCAGGGCTCTTTTCCGCCGTAATAGGCCTGCTCCAGCCAGTTCAGTTCCGGCACCCAGCCCTGCCGGGGAGCGTCCAAATACTCGATTTTGGTTTCCACCCCAACGCTTTCTGCCAGCCGCCGGAGCGCGGCGACGGTGCGGCGGGCCGGTTCAAACTCCAGGTGTACAAACCGGTCGTCCCAGCCGCCGCAGGTGACGGTTACAGTCAGGGAGTGGGCCTGCCGCAAAATCTCTGCCAGAACCCGCTGCTCCTGGGGAGTGAACTCCACAAAGCAGTCTGCATACACATCCCGGTTCTGTAAATAATCAGAGTGATGCAGGGCCTCCGCCAGCCGGGTCAGGCGATCTCTGGGGTCGGCGGCACGCTGGGCGGCCAGTGCCTCGTAAGCACCCAGAATCAGCCCCAGATCCCGGAGTTTCCCGCCGTCCGCTTCGCCCTCTGCCGCCTCAACCAGCTGTCCCGGCTGTACGCAATAGCTTTTCAGCTCGTCGGAGGTGGCCATCAGCCCCTCCAAAAAGGCAGTTCGCTTGGAGGGACGGTGATAGACGGTCAAAAGGCTTTCCACCGACCGAACCGCCCGGTGCATCAGCAGCAACCGTCCGCCGTTGTCCAGCTGAGGGACGTTCAGCCCCCCGACCTGGGCGAAGACCCGGCTGGACAGCCGGGTGAAGGACAGCACCTCGGCATACAGCGAGGTTCCGGCTCCGCCGGCCTGACACAGCCGCCGCTCCATCTCGTGGGAGTATTGCTCCGGCACCAGACAGACCTGCTGCCGGGCGGTTCCGTTGGCGCACAGCCGGCGAAGCAGCTCGGTGGTTTTTCCGGTTCCCGTCCGGCCCAGAATCAATGTTAGCATATCAATTCCCCCATGCACAGCTTGATAGCCGTATTGTACCACAAATTTCCGAATAGGAAAAGGGCTGCGGGCTTTACAAGGCCGGGCGAAATATGGTATCCTGAAAGCAACAACAGGAAAGGATGTTGGCCTATGTCTGCTGATACATCGAAAAAGTACAGCCCCCGCCGGGTCAGGGAGCGGGCGGAGACGCACCGGGTTCTGCCCTATGTGCTGCTGTTGGCGATTCCCGCCGCGCTGCTGGGGCTGTTTTATCTGTTCCGGGATAACCAGGCGGTGATGGACTGGCTGATTACCCATATCACCGGCCCCTATAAAACCGCCATGTCCGCCCTGCTGAACCCCCTGCCCTTCGCCATGGCGGAGGTGCTGTGTCTGGGCGTGATTGCGCTGGCAGTCGTGTATCTGGCGCGAACTGTGTACCTGCTGATTCGCAGACCGGGGCGGGTGCTGCGGCTGGTACGGCGGGTCGCCGTAGGCGTTTCCGCGCTGCTGATGATCTACTGCGGTTTTACCCTGCTGTGGGGCATCAATTACTACGGCACCTCCTTCTCCGACCGGGCGGGGCTGACCCGCCGGGGTGCCACCACCAGCGAGCTGTACTCCCTGTCCCTGGCCTTTGCGGACAAGCTCAACGAGCTGGCGGACTCCGTTTCCCGGGACGAGGACGGGGTGTTCAACGAGACGGTGGCGGACATTTTTGAACGCAGCGCCGGGCTTTATGACGGAATCGTGGAGGAATACCCGTTTTTGGAGGCGGCGGAGCGAAACCCCAAGGGGCTTGTCGTCTCCCGCCTGATTTCGTATATGGGCTTTACGGGGTTTTTCTTCCCCTTCACGGGGGAGGCCACCCTGAATATTGACGCGCCCGCCTGTCTGCTGCCCGCCACCGTGGCCCACGAGCTGAGCCATCAGCGGGGCGTGACCGACGAGGACGAGGCCAACTTTGTGGCGATTTTGGCCTGCCTGCGGTCTGACGATGCGATGTACCAGTATTCCGGGTGTCTGCTGGCCTATATCCACCTGACCAACGCCCTGTACAAGGCGGACAGCAGTCTGTCCAGTCAGGTGAGGGCCACGCTGGACGAGAATGTGATTGCGGATTTACAGGCCAACAACGCCTATTGGAACGCGCTGGAAAGCACCACCGCAGGAAAAACGGCGCAGAAGGCCGCAGACAGCGCCTACAGCTCCTTTGCCTCCAGCTACGGCGAGGAGGACGTGATGGAGCGCTATGAGGCCTGTGTGGAGCTTCTGGTGGCGTATTACTTCGACTGAGCGTAACAGCCATGGAACAGGGGGAACAACGATGTCAATTTCACTGACGGACGAACAGCGGGAGGCGGTGGAAAACCGGGGCGGGGGCCTTTTGGTTTCTGCGGCAGCTGGTTCGGGCAAGACCCGCGTTCTGGTGGAGCGCCTGCTTCGCCGGGTGACGGAGGACGGAAAAGACTTAGACCACTTCCTGATCATCACCTACACCAAGGCTGCGGCGGCAGAGCTGCGGGGCAAAATCATCGACGCATTGAATGAGCAGCTGGCCCAAACGCCCGGCGACCGCCATCTGCGGCGGCAGACGACGCTGATCTATCGCACACAGATCTCCACCATCCACTCCTTCTGCCAAATGGTGCTGAAGGAGGAGGGCTATCAAATCGACCTTGACCCGGATTTCCGGGTGGCGGACGAAAACGCCTGCGCCATTTTGAAAAAGCGGGTGTTGGACCGGCTGATGGAGCGGCACTATGAGACGGTGACGGATGGGGACGATTTTTCGCATCTGCTGGACACCATGGCCGCCGGACGGGATGACCGAAGGCTGACCGACATGGTGCTGGATATCCACGCCAAGGTGCAGAGCCATCCCGACCCGCACGCCTGGCTGGAGGAGCAATGCAGCCGGTTCGCGCTGGAGGGCGTTACCGATGTGGGGCAAACGGCCTGGGGACAGCTCCTGTTGCAGGACAGTCTGGAGCAGGCCCAATACTGGCAGGGGCAAATGGTGGGCCTGCTGGATCAGCTGGACGGCACAGGGGCGCTGGAGGCGGCCTATGCGCCGGTGATTTGCGCTCTGTTGGACAGTCTGGATGATTTTATCGCCGCGCTGCGTGCGGGCTGGGACAAAGCCTGTCAGCGCTGCCAGTTGAATTACGGAAGATTGAAGGGGGTGCGGAACCCGGACGACCCCGCCCTGGCGGAACGGGTGAAGGCGCTGAAAAAAGCCTGCAAGGATCAGATGGACAAGGTGACGGGCCGGTTCGCCCGCAGCAGCGAGGCACTGCTGGAGGATTTGCGGGCGGCTGCCCCGGCGGTGACGGCGCTGCTGCGGCTGGTGGAGGAATTTGACGAGGCGTTCGCCGCAGAGAAGCGCCGCCAGAAGCAGGTGGATTTCAGCGACCTGGAGCATCTGGCCCTTCGCCTGCTGGTGGATTCCCAGGGACAGCCCACCCAGGCGGCCCTTCGGCTGGAGCGCCGATATGTGGAGGTCATGGTGGACGAGTACCAGGACACCAACCAGGTGCAGAATGTGATTTTCAACGCCGTTTCCCACAACGGGGACAAGCTGTTCCTGGTGGGGGATGTGAAGCAGTCCATTTACCGGTTCCGTCTGGCCGACCCCACCATCTTTTTAGACCGGTTTGAGCGGTTCCCCTACTTCTATGAGGCGGAGGAGGGACAGCCCCGGAAGGTGGTGCTGTCGAAAAACTTTCGCTCCCGTACCAGCGTGCTGGACGCGGCGAACTTTGTGTTCCGCTGCCTGATGAGCCGGTCATTCGGTGAAATCGACTATACGGCGGATCACTACCTGAATCCCGGCCTGGAGTATCCGGACTATGCCGGGGATCGGCCGGAGCTGGACGTGGTTGACCTGGCCAATCTGGAAACCGCGGAGGACGAGGCGGACAGCACCACCGCTCAGGTGGAGGCGGACTTCGTGGCCCGGCGCATCCGCCGCCTGATGGAGGACGAATATCAGGTCACGGACGGAAACCGGCTCCGCCCGGTGGAGTGGTCGGATATCGTCATTCTGTACCGTTCCCCTGGCTCGGTGTTGTCCGAGCTGACAAAGGCCCTGGACAGCCAGCGGGTGCCCTGGCAGGCGGACGGCGGCGAGGATTTCTTCGCCACCACGGAGATCTCCGTGGCCCTCAGCTATTTGCAGATCATCGACAACCCCCATCAGGATGTACCGCTGATTTCGGTGCTTCGCTCCCCTCTGTACGGCTTTACGCCGGATCAGCTGGCGGATATCCGGGCCGGGTGCCGGGACGCGGACTTTTACACCGCGCTGGTACAGCGCGGCGGGGAGGGCGACGGGGCCTGTCAGGACTTCCTCCAACAGCTGGCCGACCTGCGCTTTTGCGCCGCAGACCGCACGGCGGCGGGACTGTTGTGGGAGCTGTACGAGCAGACCGGGATGCTGCCCATCTTCTCTGCGCTGGAGGGCGGCGAGATCCGGCGGAACAACCTGATCCTGCTGTATGAATATGCCCGGCAGTTTGAGAAAAACGGGTATCGGGGCCTGTTTGACTTCGTGACCCAACTCCGCCGCATGACAGAGGCGGGCCGGGGCATCACCGTCACCGGGGCCCAGGGCTCCGGTGTGCGAATCATGTCCATCCACAAGTCCAAGGGACTGGAATTCCCCGTGGTGGTGCTGGCGGGCCTTGCCCGCCGCTTCAACCGCACGGACGAGCGGGCGCCCATGCTGTTCCACGCGAAGCTGGGCGTGGGGCCGAAGGGGCTGGATGTGGAGCGGGGCGTGGAGTTCTCCACTCTGGCCCGTACCGCCGTGGCCCTCCAGCTGGAACGGGAACTGTGCGCGGAAGAACTGCGCCTGTTGTATGTGGCGATGACCCGGGCCAGGGAGAAGCTGATTCTGGTCTGTACGCTGCGAAACGCACGCAGCACACTGGAAAAACGGCGGCTGAACGCCTCCTTCCCCATGGAGCCCCAGGCGCTGATGGCGATGAACAGCATGGGGGACTGGGTGCTGTCCGCCGCCATGCCCCGCTGGGAGGGGGCCTGTCTGTGTCTGGACGGGGAGCCGCTGAACCACTACAACGGCGACGATACCCCCTGGTCGATTCATCTGCTGGACGGCTGCCGCCCGGAGCGCTATTTCCGCCGGAAAAAGCCGACGGAGCAGGGCACGGAGCCGGGGGAGGATGTGCTGGAGCATCTGTATTGGAGCTATCCCCACAGTGCCCTGGCGGACATCCCCTCCAAGCTGACCGCCACACAGCTCAAGGGCCGGTTCCGGGACGAGGAAACGGCGGAGGATGCCGCACCTGCCCCCCGGCCTGAGACCTTTCGCCGCCCGGAGTTCACCCAAACGGAGACGCTGACCCCCGCCGAGCGGGGGACGGCGCTGCATCTGTTCTTACAGCTGTGCGACCCGGAGAAAGCCGCCACCTATCAGGGGGCCAGAGAGGAGCTGGCCCGCTTACAGACCAGCGGCTGTATGACGGAGGCCCAGGCCCGCGCCTGCAGCGTGAAAAAGGTGACGGAATTCTTCCGGTCTGACCTGGGGCGGCAGGCCCGCGCCCTGGGCATGGAGCGGGAGTTCAAATTCTCAATCCTGTCCGATGCGGCCCAATACTACGGCCCGGACGGGGCGGGAGAACAGGTGCTGCTTCAGGGCGTGGTAGACCTCTGGTTCCGCACGCTGGAGGGAATCACCGTGGTGGACTTTAAAACAGACCACATCGCCCCCGGCGAGGAGCCGGTCAGGGCGGAGCAGTACCGGCAGCAGATGGAGGTCTATACCGCCGCGCTGGAGAAAATCACCGGCGTTCCGGTGGCCCATCGGTATCTGTGGTTCTTTCAGACCGGCGGCCCCTTTGAGCTTTGAGCGGACAGGCGCATAGGATGTTACGCCCACCGCAAAAGAAAATGGCCGGCAACCGAGGCTGCCGACCGGGGAAATATATTATTTTACCGGGGCGCGGTGTCAACCGCGCCCCGGCTTTGTGTTCAGGTATGGGTTTTGTCCAAATCTCCAGGGGAATAGGTGTCCAGAATGTAGTCCAGCAGCTCGGAACCGGAGGGAAGTGTTTCCACATCCCACACGGCGGTCACACCGGCTGTGCTGGCGCTGCCTAGATAGAAATGCTCGGAGGTGACGGTGTCGCCCTGCTGCCAGGTGATTGCATAGGTTCCCGCTGTCTCGCTGTAGCTGGCGGACAGAATCGTCGGAACGGCAGCCTGCAGGGACTCCGGAAGGGTTTCGTTGTCCGCTTTGATGGACTCAATCAGTGCCTCCAGCTCCTCCAGCCGGGCGGTATAGCGCTCCTTCAGGGTGGCGGTATCGCCCTCGTCCAGGTCGGCGACGGTCATTGTGACAGAGAAGCCCAGCAGTTCGCTGGAATAGAGAACCGTTTCCTCCGTGTTGTCGCTGTCCGCCGTCAACAGGGCGGGCAGGCTGACAGACCAGCCGTAGGTGCTGTTGGTGACTGTTTGGCTCAGGTCGGTCAAATCCACCGTGGTTCCGTCGGACAGGGTGACGGAGGAGTGAACGGTGATTTCCACCTGGCCCGTGACCGTAACGCCCTTCCGGCTGGCGGTGGCGGTGATGGTGGCGACGCCGCCCTGGTCAAAGGTGACGGTCATATCCTCCACAGTGCAGTTGGTTCCCTCGCAGGAGATTTCGGCATCCGTGACAGGCTCGCCGTTCTGATCCTTCGCAATGACGGTCAGGGTAGCGGTGTCGCCCTTTTCGGCCTCCTCCACGGAGCAGGTCAGCTCCAGAGTGGTCAGGGTAACGGGGTCTTCTGTCACGGTAACGGAAACCGTCCCGGTTGTGATGGAATTCCCCTCATAGGTGACAGTGGCGGCGATTTTTGCCGTCCCTGCGGTGTCAAAGGTGACGGTTCC
>JAJQBJ010000124.1:0-4924 GCA_021203345.1 Oscillospiraceae bacterium | reverse complement strand
GTCATTGCCCTTCGCGTCCAGGGCTTTCAGCGTCAGGGTGCCGGTGTCGCCCACCGTAGCGGTGGAAACGGAACAGGCCAAAGTCGCAGAGGACAGGGCCGCCTTTGTCACCGTGATGGAAATGGTGTTGGTCTGAATGGAAGAGCCGTTGTATGTAATGGTGGCGTAGATACTGGCTGTCCCCACCCGGTCAAAGGACACCTGACTGCCGGAAATCGTGCAGCCCGTGCCGTGATAGACGATGGTGCATTGGGACGTGATATTGCTGCCGGTGCTGCTGGTTACGGTGCAGGACAGCGTACCGCTGGCCCCGATGGTCACGGTATCCACCGAGCTGGTCAGCGTGGCGGATTTTATCGTCTCGGTGGTTGAAGTGTTAGAGCCGGTACCGGTGCCAGAGCCGTTATTGCTGCTGCCGGTGTTGGTTCCCGTTGTGTTGGAGGGGCCGCCGGAGCTGCTGTTACCGGAATTGTTATTGCCGCTGCTGTTGTTAGAGCCGCTGCCGCCGGATGTGCCGCCGGAGGAAGAACCGCTTTGATTCGAGGAACCGGTTTTTTGCGTAGACGAACCGGAATCGGATGTCTCCGCCGTTTCGCTGGTTTCGCTCTCCACAGCGGCGGATTCCGTCACCTCGGCGGATTCCTCTGTGGCTTCTGTCTCAGCCGGTTCGGTTTCCTCTATCGACTCTGTTTCCTCCGTCGTCTCTGTGAGGTCGGGGGGCGTGACCTCCGTGGACTGGGTTTCCTCGCTTTCCTCGGCGTTGCTGGTTTCCACAAGGTTTGTTTCCTGCGCCTGCTCGCCCCCAGAGTGGGTGCTGAGATAGCTGGCAAATACCACGCAAAGGGCAATCAGCAAGGCCACCGCAATGCAGATCAGGAACACGATCAGGCGGCGCCTTTTCCTGGCCCACCGGGCCTGTTCCCGTTTTCCCATTTTAAAGGGGCCGTTCTCTGCCATGGGGAAGTACCTTCTCTCTGTTTCAATATTTTAATCCGCCCCGTACAGACGGGGCAGACAAACTTTCATGTGGCCATTTTATCATACTTTTAAACAAATTGCAACCATTTTGTAATACTTTTTTAAATCAGAGAAGCGGGAAACGGCAAACAGACGCAAAAAAACCGAACCCGGAGCGGGTTCGGTTCAAATTTTGCAGGGGGATTGCAGCGCCCCTGAACGTTAGGAACGGGTTTTATTCCCCGTCGGCGGCCTCCTGCTGGGCGAAATACGCATCCAGCCCGTTGGCAATGCCCTGAACGATTTTTTCCCGGTATTCGTCGGTAGCCATCAGGGTGTCCTCCGTGGGATTGGTCATATAGCCCATTTCCACAATGGTGACGGGAACCTCGCTCCAGTTGATGCCGGACATGGTATCCGTCTGCCATACGCCGCGCTCATTGGCCCCGGTGGCCTCGGCCAGACAGCTCTCGATGCTCTGGGCCAGGGCATAGCTCTGTTCGTACAGATAGGCGTTGTAGGGGTTGGAGGAGGTCATGCAGATGGTCATACAGCCGGACACGGAGGAGTCCGTACTGCCGTCCGCGTGAATCCGCACAAAAGCGTCCGCGTTGGCTTCGTTGGCGATGGCGGCCCGTTCGGAGTTGCTGATGTCCACATCGTTGGTGGTACGGCACATGATGACCTCATAGCCCCGGGCCTCCAGCTCCTCCTGGAGCATCAGGGACACGGCCAAATTCAGCTCGTACTCCGGAATCCCCGTGGTGGTGCCCTGGGTACCGCTGCTGACCTTGGCCTTGGTTTCGCTGGCGCCGGGGCCTACCGGCTCCTTCTCGCTGTTGGCGTGGGCCTGATGGCCCGCGTCAATACAGACGGTATAGGTCACAGCCGGCGTTTCCTCTGCCTCGGTTTCCTCCACCGCTTCGGTGGTTTCCACAGGGGTTTCCTCTATGGCCTCCGTCTCCTCCGGCGTTTCGGAGGGTTCCTCCGTTTCGCCCAAGTCGCTCAGGTCGATTTTATCCGTACTGACGGAGGCGGAGACGGTTTCCTCCGTCGTCCCGGCCTCGCTGCCGCAAGCGGTCAGGACAGCCACCGTCAGCGCGGCAGACAGCAGGAGCATCCACAGTTTCCTCATTGGTTATACCCCATCTTCTTTTCATAGGCGGCAATGGTCTTGATGTTCTCCACCTCATATTGGTTCAATACGTCAGTGTCAAAGTCATCCGGAGACACGGTGCCGGTGTATCAGCTACAGCTGTCAAAATAGGCTTGCAGGTCGCTGTCCTTGAAGGTTCTGCCGTGGCGGGCATAAATCTCGTTCCGGGCCAGCTTCAGCTGCTGGGCGTTCAGACCGGTCAGGTCGCTTTCCGTCAGGTAGGCGCTGCTGCTGTTGGCAATCACATAATCGGTGGTGATGGTGATACCGTCATAGGTTTTGCCGGTGCTGGCGCTTTCCGAGGGAGAGGGACTGACGGACTCCGAGGGGCTGGGGGAGGGGCTTTCCGATTCCGTTTCTTCCTCCTCCGGGCTTTCCGAGGGACTTTCCGATACTTCCTCCGACTCCACAGCGGCGCTTTCCGTCACGGTTTCCGTCTCTGTCTCAGCCGGGGTGGTTTCGCTTTCGACGGGGGTGGACTCGCTGACCTCCGGCGTTTCGCTTTCAAGGATGTCGTTCAGGTCGCTTTCGCTCTGGATCACCGAGCCGGACTGAACGGTTTCGCCCTCGTTGCTGCCGCTGCTGAGCATCCGGGACACGAACACAAAGCAGCCCGCCACAATCAGCACGAAAATCAAAACCACGACCAGGACGATGTATTTGGTACTGCTGCGGGCTTTTGCGGTTGAGCCGCGCTGCCGCTGCGTGCCATTGGCGGCGTAATTGGAGCGCTCCGCCTCAGTATAAGCTCTGGGATTGCCGCCGGTTTGACTGGCGTTACGCAATTCCTCCGCATCCAGCAGAACAGTGGGGTCGTCCTCCTGCCGGAAGGGATTCTGGCGGACAGCGCCCTCCATCTTGCTTCCACAGACGGAGCAGAACTTCGAGGTTTCCGTCTCCAGATTGCCGCAGTTGGGACAACGTTTCATGATATTTCCTCCTTATCTGGGTATCGCCTCTGTCCCTGCAAGGGAATTAGGAGAACAATACCTTTTGTATAGTTTACGATTCCATACTTCGCTTGTCAATCAGAAATTCGGACAAACCTGTTGATTGGTGCAAACTCACGCTTGACAAACAGGCAAAAATATTATAAGGTATAAACGTTGAAAAAGCAAGGGGGCCCGAAAGGGTCATTCCGCATATGGAGGAGTACTCAAGTGGTCGAAGAGGCGTGACTCGAAATCTCGTAGGGCGTGTATAGCGTCGCAAGGGTTCAAATCCCTTCTCCTCCGCCAGATATGGGGCGTACTGTCATGACAGTGCGCCCCATCATTCTGCAGACAAGGAATATACGGGTGATGCAATGAAAACAAAATGTAGCTTTGACCGTGCGATTCACATGGATATGACGCTGGTCGGCGGCTGGCTGGGGGCCTATGCCATCCTGCTTCGGGGTGGGAATTTTGGCTCCGCACAGACGGGGAACCTGATTGAGATGATGCTGGACATTGTGGAGTGGGATTTGTTCGATCTGGGCGTTCGGTTGTTGGCAGCGGTGATTTTCGCGCTGGCGCTGGTGCTTTCCACCCTGCTCTCCCATCGGGCTGGGCTGCCGATGAAAACCGTTACGCTGCTGGTGGAGGCGGCAGGCATGGTGGTTGCGGCCCTTCTCCCGACGGATATGAATGCTGTGGTAGCGTTGTACCCCATCTTTTTTATCAGCAGCTTTCAGTGGGGGACCTTCAACGGCGCGGAGGGCTATAGCTGTTCTACGATTTTCTCCACCAATAACCTGCGTCAGAGCGTGACCGCCTGGGTGGAATACCGGGTGACGGGGGAGACAACGTTCCGGGATAAAGCGGTGTTCTATACCCAGACGGTTTGCTGTTTCCTTCTGGGGGCACTGTTGGGCGGCGCGTGTTCCCTGCGGCTGGGGGTACGGGCCATGCTGTTGGGCCTGATTCCGGTGGGTTCGGCGCTGATTATGAATGAGCTGCAACGCAAAGCGGAGCAGTAGTCGGAGAATACGGAGGGGATACAGATGCTGCCATCACGGGATGAGGCGGAGAGAATACTCCGGGAGGCGGAGCCGTGCAACCCCGGCCCATGGGGGAATCACAGCAGAGTAGCGGCCCGCTGTGCGGAAAAAATCGCACAGAATTGTGCAGGCATGGATTCCGACAAGGCGTATATTCTGGGGCTGCTGCATGATATTGGACGGAAATTTGGCGTCCGGCATTTGGGCCATGTCTCGAACGGGTATCAATATATGATGTCGCTGGGCTATGACGAGGCGGCGCGAATCTGTATCAGCCATTCCTTTTCTACCAAGCATCTGGACGACTATGTGGGGAACCGGGACACAAGCCCGGAGGAATGGAACCTGATTCTGTCCCAGCTGGAGGGGATGGAGTACGATGACTATGACCGGCTGATTCAGCTTTGCGACGCCATCGCGGGAGCGGAGGGCGTGCTGAACATGGAGGAACGCATGAACGACGTGCGGCGGCGGTACGGCTTTTATCCGCCGGAAAAGTGGGAGAGCAATTTTCGGCTGAAACGTTATTTTGAGAGCAAAATGGGCAGGAACCTGTATGATGTGGTGAGAGAAGCCAGTCCGGAGAAACAGACATCAGATTTTCATTTCATTTAATACTTTTGTAACAAAATAGCGCGAACTTCCGTAACATCTATCCGGTATCCTATGACCATGCTAGAACTTTTTCATTCATTCCTCTTTAATTTTCCGAATTTGGCCACCTGCGGGTGGCCTTTTTCGGGGAAAAGAGTGTGTAAAGCCCCGGGGCGCAGCGGGAAATGATATAGTCCCCTTAGAGTAGACACTCGAAAAAGCAAAAATTCGAGACT
>JAJQBJ010000044.1 GCA_021203345.1 Oscillospiraceae bacterium | reverse complement strand
CTCTATTGAAGCTTTTCGCGGATGTGTTCAACTTGCACTTGCAATTTTCGAATTTCTTTTTTTCTCTGCTTGAAATCGTTACTTATGATATGGAGAGCCTTCGTTGATTTTGAAGGCGCGATAAACCTGTTCCAAAAGCATGACCCTTGCCAGATGGTGAGGGAAGGTCATGGGCGACATACTCAGCCGCCAATCTGCCTGGGCCTTTAAATCCGGGTGCATCCCGTAGGAGCTGCCGATCAGAAACACGATTTGCGAGCTTCCGCCCACCGCCCAGTCGTTCAGCCGCCGGGCCAGCTCCTCGCTGGACGCTGCCTTTCCCTCGATGCACAGGGCAATCAATATTCCGTTTTTGGGGAGCTTTGCCCGAATCGCGTCCCGCTCCTTTGCCAGAGCAGCGTCCACCTGCCCCTGGGAGGGCCTTTCCGGCAGGCGTTCCTCTGGCAGCTCCACCAGTCGGAGCCGACAATAACCGGTCAGACGCTTTTCATACTCCCTGACCGCCTCGATGTAGAATCGTTCCTTTAGCTTCCCCACGCAGAGGACAGTAATATTCATCATAGGCTCAAACCTGAAACACCGGGCCGCTGACCGATCTCGGCGCGACCTCCACCCGCACGTCCGCGCCGGGATGGATTCCCTTTTCGTTCATCAGGCTCCGCACCACGCGGCTGGCCTGCTCCGGGGTGTTGTTCTCCTTGCTGAGATGGCCCAGCACCAGCGTTTTTGTTCCGGTTTCCGCCAGATAACAGGCAAAGGCCCCACCGTCCGCGTTGGACAGGTGGCCGTTGTCGCCCAAAATCCTCTGCTTGAGATAATAGGGGTAGGGGCCGTCCATCAGCCAATCTTCCTCGTAATTCGTCTCCAGCAGAACAAACTCCGCGCCACGAATCGCCCCGACGATTTCGTCCGTCACCCGGCCCATATCGGTCGCCAGTGCGCCTCGGCACTTTCCGTCGGAGAAGGTGAAGCCCAGGCTCCCCGCCGCATCGTGAGGCGTTTGGAAGGGCAAAATCTCCAGCCCGCCTACAGTGAAGCTGACCCCCGCCTTGACGGGATGAATCAGCGTGTCAATGTTCTCGATGCGGTCTGTCAGCTGCTCCCCGGTGGGCGCAGAAGTGTAAATGGGCAGGCGGTATTTCTTCAACAGCACCTTTAGTCCGGCAATGTGGTCTGCATGTTCGTGGGTAATCAGAATCCCGTCCAGTACCGCCGGGTCGATTTGTCGGGCCTTCAACCCGTCACAGATACGCTTACAGGAGATTCCCGCATCAATCAGAATCGTTCCGAACGCCGTTTGCACCAGGGTGCAGTTGCCGCTGGAGCCGCTGGCCAGTGTGCAAATTTCCACCGGTCACCCCGCCTGATCTGCGGCTTCGTCGCCCTCGTCCTCTCTGGGAACGACCTCCACCCGGATATCCGCACCTACGCTGCTGAGCTTCCGCACGATATCCTCATAGCCCCGCTCGATATAGTGAACGCAGTCGATCTCCGTCACGCCCTCTGCGGCCAGTCCGGCCACCACCATGGCGGCCCCGGCCCGCAGGTCGCAGGCCCGCACCGGCGCACCGGAGAGCTTTTCCACGCCCTCGATCACGGCCACAT
Organism: Oscillospiraceae bacterium; assembly: GCA_021203345.1. GTDB lineage: Bacteria > Bacillota > Clostridia > Oscillospirales > Oscillospiraceae > JAJQBJ01. The sequence goes on along the minus strand of JAJQBJ010000044.1, from coordinate 3,299 downwards.
GACCGTCCACCTGAATCCGTGCGCCCATACGCTTGAATTCGTCTACATAGCGATAGCGGCTGCCCCAAACGCCCTCTGTCACCAGGCTTGTCCCCTCTGCAATGGACATCACCGCCGCGATTTGGGGCTGCATATCCGTGGGGAAACCGGGATAGGGCATGGTCTTGACGTTGGTGCGAACCAGCTTGCCCAGCCGGGTCACCCGCACCGCGTCGTCCATATCCTGAATCTGAACGCCCATCTCTCTGAGCTTGGAGGAAATGCAGTCCAGATGCTTCGGAATCACATTGTTGATGACCACAGAGCCGCCTGCCGCCGCTACGGCGGCCATATAGGTTCCCGCCTCGATCTGGTCGGGAATGATGGAATAGGTGCCGCCCCGCAGATGCTTCACGCCCCGAATCTTAATCACATCGGTGCCCGCGCCCCGCACGTCCGCGCCCATGGAGTTCAGGAAGTTCGCCAAATCCACAATATGCGGCTCCTTGGCGCAGTTCTCGATGACCGTCATTCCATCCGCCATCACAGCGGCCAGCATGACGTTCATGGTGGCACCTACGCTGACCACGTCCAGATAAACCGACGCGCCCCGCAGCTCCTTTGCGTCGGCGTGAACCACGCCGCCCCGCACGTCCACCTCGGCGCCCAGCGCCACAAAGCCCTTGATATGCTGGTCGATGGGACGCACGCCGCCAAAGTTGCAGCCGCCGGGCAGGGCCACCTCCGCATGATGGAAGCGCCCCAGCAGCGCCCCAATCATATAATAGGAGGCGCGAATCTTTTTGGACAGCTCATAGGGAACCTGGCGGTTCTGGATGGCGGTACAGTCCACCTCCAGGGTGTTGCGGTTGATGATACGCACCTCGGCCCACAGCTCCTGCATGATTTTCAGCAGAAGCGTGACATCGCTGATTTGAGGAATATTCTCAATGCGGCACACGCCCTCCACCAGCAGGGCCGCCGGCAGGATACCTACCGCGGCATTTTTTGCTCCGCTGATGTCAATTTGGCCGAATAGCTGATTGCCGCCATGAATTACATACTTTGTCAAAGCAGTTGACCTCTCAATACTCTAAATTCAATCCGGTTGGTACGATATATGGACTCCGTCTGCGCTCCCTCTCTCCCGGGAGCCAATGGTTCAGATGGAAAAACACGCATAGAAATGCGAAGCAGAAGATCGCCTCTCCGTGGAGCGGGAAGCTGATCAGTGCTTACGCACTCCCAGTATATCACCCTTCCCCGGCAAAATCAAAAGGAATTTTCAAATTCTTTCAAAACGATTGCAAAACGGTTTCCGCCTGCCACCGGGCGTTCCAAAAAGCCCTGCTTTCGCCGGAACAGCCCCGCTGTGGCACCTGTATTGTACCATACCGATTCTGAAAATTCAATGAAATTGTTCTATTTATGTTGACATAATTCGCAAATTTTTCTCTGTTTTCGACGGAGGAGGCGGCTTTGCCGCTGGAAACGACAGCGTTTCCGCCGGGATGGGACGTTTCAGCGGGGCTTTTGTGACAGACAAACCGCAAAATAACGGGGAGAGCATTTGCCCTCCCCGCCGCATTTTAAATTTGATTTCGTTTATGCGCTAAGCACAGTGCCGTCAGCCAGCGTAATCGTATAGCCGTTGAAGTTGATGGTGCCGTTATTCGTCAGGCTGGTGATGGTGCAGTCCCCGGTCAGGTTCCAGGTGCAGCCCTCGTCAATGGTAATCACCGCGTTGTTCTCCACAGCCGTGCCGCCCTCGGCGTTCTCCACAATGTTGATGGTGCCGGTGAGAACCGAGCCGTTGGTCAGAGTCAAATCCAGCGTGGAAACAGTGTCCACCGTGATATCACCCTCCAGCTCCTGGGCGTCAGCGGTCATAGTCACCTGACCGCCGTTGGCTCCTGCCGTTCCCCAGCCGTGGCTGGCGTCGTTGCCGGAAATGGTCATCAGGGTTCCGTCCGTCTCGTTGTTCACGATGGACACGCCGGAGAGGTAGATGGTGCAGGCGGTGTTCGTGATAAAGAACACATCGCCGTTGTTATTCGTCAGGCTGCCGCCGGTCATGGAGAAGGAGGACATACCTTCCTCTGCGTCTCCGGACTGGGACTGATAAATCATGACGCTGTGAACGTTGGTGTCGGAGCTGGTACCCTCTGTATCGCTCATATTGCCGCTGACATCGCAGTCCACCAGCGTAATGGAGTTCTCACCCTCAATCACCAGTGCCTCAGAGTTGTTGGCGGTCAGAGTGGCATTTTCTACGGTGATCGTAGCCGTAGAGTACACAGCGGGGGAATTATACCCGTTGGAGGTATAGGTGCCGCCATCCACAGTCACCGTTCCGCCGCCCCGGTCAGAGCGGATCGCTGCGGAAGAGCTTCCGGAGGTGGTCACAGTCAGATTGTAGGCAATGGTGGTGCCGCCGCCGGTGGTCTGGATACCGCCGGAGTTGTCCGCCGTGGTCGTAATGGTGGAGTCGCTGATCGTCACCGTCGTCCCGGAGCCGTAGCTGAACACGCCGTTGCCGTTCTGGGCAGAAGAAGAAATCGTTGCGTTCGTAATCGTCACCTGAGCGCCATCCGTTGCCAGCAGCGCGGCGTTCATGCCGTAGAAGTCTCCGTCCTCGGTGTTGGAGGAGGAACCGGCGGACTTGTCAACGGTGATGCCGTCCAGCGTGACGGTGGCTCCCGTGACGCGGAGGGCGTTTTCATCGTCGCCGGTGGAGGTATAGGTGGTATCGGTGTAGGTGCCGTCCTTGGTGATCTCCGTGGCCGCAGTCCCCTGGGTCACTTCGCCGGAGCCACCGAAGCTGCCGCCTTCGCCGGGAGCGCCGCCGCCCTCACCAGGGTCGCCGCCCTCACCGGGGTCACCGCCCTCACCGGGCGTGCCGCCTTCTTCACCGGGCGTGCCGCCTTCTTCACCGGGATCGCCGCCTTCCTCGCCGGAGCCGCCGTCGCTCTCCCCTGTATTCGCAAGGGCGCGATACAGGAAGGTAACGATCTCGCAACGCTTACAGCCCTCATGTGGGCTGAACGTGGTTTCCGTAGTGCCGTTCGTGATGCCCTCGGAGTAGGCCCACAGCACCGCATTGTAAAAATAATCAGATTCATTCACGTCAGTGAAGGGGTTTTGCACATTGGAAACATCCAATTCACCGAAATAGCGGTACAGGAAGGTCACGATTTGGCACCGCCCGCACTCCTCATCCGGGCTGAATGTGGTTTCGGTGGTGCCGGTGGTAACCCCCTGAGAATAGGCCCACAGCACCGCATTATAATAATATTCGGATTCACTCACATCGGTGAAGG
>JAJQBJ010000079.1 GCA_021203345.1 Oscillospiraceae bacterium | reverse complement strand
CTCTATTGAAGCTTTTCGCGGATGTGTTCAACTTGCACTTGCAATTTTCGATTAATATATTTACTCTCATAACACTGTCAACTCCAATTCTCGCACCGTATGACTTCACAACAAACCGGATTTATGTCATTCTTTAGCTTGTTTTCTATAAAGACGATTCTCAACATAAATCATCATCTTATTATTCTGCCAAGCATATTCAACCATTATTATGATTCCCATCATTGGAACGAGTGCCGGCCTAACTACATTACAAATTATAAGGTATGCAATATCGAGCAGCACTATCAAAGCTAATAACCCAATATGCTCCCTTCTCCATTTATTTATCCAAAATCGTTTCTTTTCTTCAAACGAAAACGCACTCTGCTTTGAAATAGCCAGTATATTTTCGTCCGCACTTTTCTTGAATCCTTTGTCAGTCAATTTCTGTCCGGCCAGTAATTCATTAATGCTCACATTAAATACCTGACTCAAAATCTGCAGCATTTCAATATCTGGCATATAATTGCCATTTTCCCAACGAGAAATTGTCTTATTGGTGACGCCAATTTTGTCGCCTAGTTGTTGTTGCGTCCAATTATTGCATTTCCTTAGCTCTGCTATAAATTTCCCGATTTTTATCTGATCCATGTGATCACCTCCATGCTAAGATATTAACATAGGCATCATGAGAACGCTTCCCCACAAATAGCGAATCCTTGAATCGGCTAGTTTTTCTTTCGCAAATTCCTGTTTAATGTACAAGGCATATAATCTGTTAAAATTGTTACACTATACTATGTTTCCTGATGCTCCCGCAACCATTGCCAGATCAGTGCAGATACCGAAATATCCTGCTCCAGCGCAAGCAGCTTCAAAGATTTTCGTTCCTCTTTCGACGTTGTAGTTGTTATATTTACCAGATTTCTACCTGTCATATCAGTTCCTTCCTCATAATCACGTCCATTTTTGCTTCTATGTAATAGTGTATCATAAAAAGACGGACATTTCAACAGGATATTTCCTGCTGTATGATTGTAGCTTTACAATCAATGTGAGACTGAGGAATAGAAAAAGTGATTGAGTTCTGTTAAAATCAGATCACCACAACCGAAGGTTAACAGGAGAACTCAATCACCATGACAAGTATAACACACAATAAGAGATATTGTCCTTATGAAATCACGACGAAAGTGTATTCTGTACAGCTATACCAACAGACAAAGGATATTGCTTTTGTGTGTCGGCGGTGCCACATTTCCAAAGCGTTTTTGATGTGTTGGAATAAGCTGTATGATGGGACGAGGGGATCTCTGGAGTCAAAGTTGCACTGGCCTCGCACACCGCACCCGAATGCCCATACGGAGGAAGAACTGAAATGGATTCAAAATCTTCACAAAAGGAATCCCCACATTTCTATCTGTGAGATGTATGGAAAGCTGTTAGAAAGAGGCTACACACGGCATATCGGGTCGTTAAAATCCGGCCTGATTGCTCAGGCCGGTTAGTAGTTCCCTAAAATTATTCCTTTGGACAACTCCCCGGCGGCGGGAGGGTTGACGTGCGATTCACCGGCTCCAACCCGATGGAGCGGGAAACCTCCTCCATGGCCTGCCACAGCTTGTCCAGCAGAAGGTGCATTTGCTCCTGCTCCTCCGGGCTTAGCGCCCCATCCACGGCGGCGTCCATTCCGTCCAGGTCAAGGCGAATGGAGCTGATGATCCGGGCCGCCTTTTCCGTGGGGACCAGCTTTTTCAGCCGTGCGTCCTGGGGGACGCTGTATCGGACGATCAGCCCGTTCTTTTCCATCAGGCCGAGGATGCCGGAGGCCGTAGAGCGGCTGATATAAAACTCCCCTTCCACATCCCGCTGAAACACGTCCTGCCCGTTCTCCTGACAGTCGTAAATATAGGACAGGACAAAGCTCTGCATTCCGGTGAACTTTGCCCCGCCGTGGCGGGCTGTGATTGCGTCCGCGTTCCTGCGGAGCTGATTTGTCAGGCCCATCAGCTCCACGCTGATGCCCTTGCTGTGCTTTTTCATATCAGGAACCTCCACTCTGATTGTTCGCTTGCAAGCAGTTCGCTACCTGATAGTATAACGCCCGAACAATCCTTTGTCAATGGGGCAAGTGGGCACAAAAAGCGCCGCCGGGACGGTTGCAATCCCGGAAAAAGTGGGCTACAATGAATTGCAGCTGAGAAAATTTGAAAACGGGCGCAACCATTCCGGCTTTTTTTCGTCCTGAAGGGTAGAGGGGGCGAAAGCCCGGAACCACATAGAATCAACAGAAGGAGTGAACGGCATGAAAAAGATGATTTCGATTTTCGCCGCCCTGGGCATGGCGCTGTGCCTGACCACGGCGGCCCTGGCAGCGGAGACTTATTCTGACATTTATGAGGCTTTTTCGGCCTGGGATAGCGAGGGCTACCCCGACTATGTGGCCTCCGTCAGGAGCACAGACGGCAGCGGCGATACGCTGACGGTGCTGGTCACCTCCCAGGAGGGGGCGCAGGAGCTCCAGGATACCATTGCGGACACCTCCGCTCTGACGCTGGTGGTGGACGAGGACGCGATTTCCTACAACACCCTGTATGAAATTCAGGAGGAAATCATTGCGACCTATATGACCGGCACGGACAGCCCCCTGGCAGGCTGCGGCATCGGCTGGTATTCGGACGAGGATGGACAGGTCACCGGCTTCGGCTCCACGGGGCTGGAGAACCGGGTCACAGTGGACGTTCTGGAGGACGAGTACGAAACATATAAGGCGCTGCTGGAGGAGCAGTACGGTGACGCGGTCTATGTGTTGTCCGTCAGCGGCTACACCGTGGCTGAGGAGGCCACAACCGACGACGTTTCCATTTCTGAGGACGAGGCAGAAGCCGATGATGCGGAAATCGCCGGGGATGAGGACATAACCGACGCCGTTGCCATTGCCGAGGACAAGGCAGAAGCCGATGATGCGGAAATCGCTGAGGAAGAAGCCGCGACCGGGGAAACCGGCGAGACGGTGGTAGACCGGGTCACGTCAATGTCCCCGGCGGAGTGGGTGGTTGCCATTCTCCTGTTTGGTCTGTGCGGGGTGGGCTACTACATGATGCAGAGAAGAAAGTAAGCCATGCGATACGAACACATTCAACCGGCGGTATTTCTGTCCCGCCCGAACCGCTTTATCGCCCAGGTGGAGCTGGACGGGCGAACGGAGACGGTTCATGTAAAGAACACCGGGCGCTGTCGGGAGCTGCTGGTGCCGGGGAACCGGGTGTATCTGGAGCAGGCGGCCAACCCCGCCCGCAAGACCCGCTATGATTTGGTGGCGGTGGAAAAGCAGCGTCCGGGCCAGCCGCCTCTGCTGGTGAACATGGACGCGCAGGCCCCCAACCGGGCGTTTGAGGAATTTGCAGCCGGAGGCGGCTTCCTGCCGGGGGTGACGCGGCTCCAACGGGAGCGCACCTACGGTCAGTCCCGCCTGGATTTTTATTTGGAGCTGGGGGAGCGCCGGGCCTTTGCGGAGGTGAAGGGCTGCACGCTGGAGGAAAACGGCGTGTGTATGTTCCCCGATGCGCCCACGGAACGGGGTGTGAAGCATATTCGGGAGCTGATGCGCTGCCGGGAGGACGGCTGCGAGGCGTATCTGTGCATCGTGGTGCAGATGGCGGGGATGCGGTTTTTCCGACCCAACGATGCGACTGACCCGGCTTTTGGTGCCGCTCTGCGGGAGGCCAGCGCCGCCGGGGTGCAGATCCTGGCGCTGGAGTGTCAGGTGGAGTCAAATCAGATGCAAATCAGCGGGCAGATTCCCGTTGTTCTGTAGGTTTTGCAGGAATGTGACAAGCGATTTGCAAAAAAAAGCCGGTTTGAGCCGGAAAAACTTTCGTGCAAGCCGCCAAAACTGCAAGATGGGGGTTGACATTCTTTAAAATCGTGCTAAACTAAGGTCAATCAAGCAAGGGCGCTGTCAGGAACGAGGTCGTTCCGGGACAGCGCTCTTTTTGAGCTTTTGTTGCAGCAAAGAGAGAATTTAAGAGCGGGAAGCGTGGAGCGGCGCAGCGCAGCCTGACGGCAAACCAGTCGGCAGGAACGGAGCGGGGCGGCCCAAGGCTTTTCAATGTAACACAAGGGCGTGTATTCTGCGGGGCGAGATTCAAGAGAGAAAGCCGCAGATTGCAGGCCCTGATATTTTTGCTTGGAGGGAATATTTATGGATATGAGCATTTGGTTCCTAATCGGTGCCATGATGGTGTTCTTCATGCAGTGCGGCTTTGCCATGGTGGAGGCCGGGTTTACCCGGGCCAAGAACGCCGGCAACATCATTATGAAGAACCTGATGGACTTCTGTATCGGCACAATCGTCTTTGTTTTCCTGGGCTATGGCCTAATGAATGGAGAAAATTATTTCTTTGGCTTCATCGGAATGCCGGAATACGGACTGTTCACAAACTTTGCGGAATTTGACTGGTCGAACTTCTTCTTCCAGCTGGTGTTCTGCGCCACCGCCGCCACCATCGTTTCCGGCGCGATGGCAGAGCGCACCAAGTTCTCCGCTTACTGCATTTATTCTGTGGTGATCTCCGGACTTATATACCCCATCGAGGCCGGTTGGGCCTGGAACCCCACCGGACTGGGCTGGCTGGCACAGCTGGGCTTTCAGGACTTCGCCGGTTCCGCCGTGATTCATATGGCCGGCGGCACCGCCGCTCTGGTGGGCGCGATCATGCTTGGGCCCCGGCTGGGCAAGTATTATATTGACAAGAACGGCAAGAAGCAGTCCCGGGCCATTCTGGGACACAACCTCCCCCTGGGCGCGCTGGGCGTGTTCATCCTGTGGTTCGCATGGTACGGCTTCAACGGCGCTGCCGCCTCTGACGTGACCGAAATGGCAAAGATCCTCGGCACCACCACCATTGCGCCTGCTGCTGCCACCGTCACCTGCCTGCTGTTCACCTGGTTCAAGAACGGCAAGCCCGATGTTTCCATGTGTCTGAATGCGGCGCTGGCCGGTCTGGTGGCAATCACCGCCCCCTGCGCCACCGTCGATACCGCCGGCGCTCTGATTATCGGCATTGTGGCCGGTATCCTGGTGGTTCTGGCAGTCGAGACGCTGGATTTGAAGCTCCACATCGACGACCCTGTGGGCGCTGTGGCGGTTCACTTCTGCAACGGCGTTTGGGGCACCATCGCGGACGGCCTGTTCAATACGGAAAGCGGCCTGTTTTACGGCGGCGGCTTCTACCATCTGGGCGTTCAGTGCCTGGGCGTTATCACGATCTGCGCCTGGGTGGCCGTCTGGATGACCGTTACCTTTACGATTCTGAAAAAGACCATCGGCCTGCGCTGCTCCGCCGAGGAAGAAATCAAGGGCCTGGATGTCACCGAGCACGGCCTGCCCTCCTCTTATGCGGACTTCACCATCAACGACTCCCTGATCGGTCTGCCCGCTGACGAACGCGCTCCCATGGGCGATGTTCCTGTGGAGGCTGCTATCCCCGTCACCGAGGTCAGCCAGCCCGCACCGGTTTCCGGCGACCCGATGGCTCCTGCCGCTTATGGCGCATACACCAAGATTACCATTCTGGCCAACCCCGGCCGCTTCGATGGCTTGAAGGATGAGCTGGAGAAGATCGGCGTCACCGGTATGACGGTCACGCAGGTCATGGGCTGCGGCACGCAGAAGGGCGTCACCGGCGACAAGTACCGCGGCGCACCCATTATGATGACGCTGTTGCCCAAGGTGCAGATCGACATCGTGGTGTCCACGGTTCCCGTGGCGGATGTTGTGACCGCCACCAAGAAGGCGCTGTACACCGGCAACATCGGCGACGGCAAGATCTTTATCTACAACGTGGAGAACGTCATTCGGGTTCGCACCGGCGAGCAGGGCGCAGCCGCCCTCAGCGCGAAGTAAGTCCCGCCCGATTCTGACGATAGCATTTGGATTGATCCCGATTGGCGGGATCCTGAACAAGCGTTCCAGATTTTCTTTCTTTCTCTCTTGTCCCGGCGCTTTCAGGGAGGTACGACCCTGAAAGCCCCCGGCGGAAGGTACGACCCGCCGGGAAAGGAAGCCCCTCAGCTGTTTGCTGGGGGGCTTCAGCTGTGCGCTCGACGAGTATACGTTCTAACAGGTGTAAGATTCAAATCTGCTTGACAAGTGATGGTTGCGGCAGAAGCTGCTTATTATGGCAAACTGGGCGCTCTGTAAGATTGGAACACGAGAATATATGGCGTCCGGGCCTGAAAGAGGAAAACAACCTTGAAGGATTTGACCTGACTGGAAAATGGTGCTGATTTCTATGTTTTTTCGTGTAAATATATCAGGTGTTGGGATGCAAATATCATAAATATTCGGCAATATTCACAAAACAAGGGATTATTTGAACAATTTTCATAAGATTAGCATTTTAGCCAAATTTGGGGAAATAAGTTTGGTTATTTTGTGTGTAGAAAAGCAATCGCTCGAAAGATTATAATGAGAACACCTTTCGTGGGGGAGCCTCATACAGGCCTGGATAGTTGACAACGGTGTCTGATGCAGGCTGGTCAGCGGTTTTGGTGGAGCGCAGGCCGTACACCCGGAAAGAGTTGTGCAGGACTCCCCTTGCACAAAATCAAATTTTAAATTTCAGGAGGGAAAGCTTATGAAAAAAATGTTCAAGCGCGGCTTGTCGATGGCACTGTCCCTGTCCATGGCGTTGTCCATGGTCGCAGCGGGCGCGAGTGCTGTTGAAGGCGAAGAAGACCTGATCATTGTCGACTACGCTGTAGGCGACAACTATGTGGAGGCAAATCCGTCTGCCCTGTACGGCGACACCAATTTGGCGGAGAACTGGATTAACGATCCGTCTTCCTCTACCAACATCACCTCTGTTACCCTGTCTGACGGTAACACAATAACGGCGGATGAGGGTTGTGTCCTTACCCTGGTGGTAAATGGCGCACAGTATGATATCTTGGACTATCTGGAGGATAAAACTCCGCTGGAAGAAGGCACCTATGAGTTCGCCAGCACCTCCGATTCCTACGCTTATTCCGAGATGGCTAAGTTCATGAACATGGGCGGCAACACTGCTCAGTATACCTTCCGGGCAGCCGTATCCACCGATTCTACCGGCATCGTAGCGAACAAATCTATTGCTTCTTTGTATTCCAGCGTTAAGGTGGAGGACAGTGGCAATGGCACTGTCACCCTCACTGGTGGCTCCATCAATTCCTATGGCGCATTTTTCAACGGCGTGATTGCTGACGAGGGTTCTGATGTTACGTTGAAAGATGTTACTATGGAATTCATTGGTGACGGCGCCAATGACTTCAACGGCCAGGGCGCAGCGGTCTATGCCAACAGTACCTCTAGTTCCATTACTTTGGACGGTGTGTATATCCATACCGCTGGCGTAATTCGTACTGCTGCTGCCGTAAAGGATGGCAAGTTGTATATCAAGAATTCTGCGATCTATGCGGAGGAATCCCAGGATACTGCGGCCGAGTACGAGGCCCTGGTGGTTCCCATGATGAAGCGCACCCCATTTGCTCTGGGTATTGAGGGTGTCGTTCGTGCCACCAACGTTCTGGGAGCAGGCGAGGGCATTTATTCTGACTCCATTGTTGTTTCCACCGGCTGGGGCGTTTTGTCCACTGATTCTGGCCGTGCAGATACGAAAGCGCTCCAAGTGACCAACGTTACTGCTGGTATTGGTGAACTGGAAGTGGCGCGGGAAGGTACGGAGTACACCGCCACAAAGACGATCACCGTGGATGGCGAGGAAGTTACCTATGGCTATACCATGACGGGTTCCGGTTATGTGGCCTATGCGGATGCGGGTGTCATTGACACCTTTGAGAATGTGGAGTTCTATAGCCCTGACTACGTTCAGATTATGGCGTCCTCTACCTCCTCCGCATATTATACTGACTCCACACTGGTTTCTGGTCGTATCGCTGTGATGACCCAGCAGAACAATGGCGGTGTTATCAGCATCAAGGATTCCACAGTTACTGCCACCGACACTGTGGTTCAGATTAAATCCGGCGCTGCCAACCAGGGCTACACCGATGTGGTTTTGGACAACGCTAATGTGTCCATTACGGGTAACAATCCCTGGTCCGGTGCGCTAATCGAGCTGGTTGAGTCCGACGATGCGGGCAACCCCGGTGTGACCACCTTCACCGTGGAGGACACTGGCGAAGACGCAACCTTGGAAGATGCACAGGGCATTATCACTGCTTCTAACGCAACGCTGAAGAACGGCGACTACACTGGTGACATTTATAACAACATTTATAACTACTATCAGGTGCTGAATGTCACGCTGGAGAAAGCCAACCTGACTGGTACTGTTTCCTCTTCTATCGGGCACCACGCCTATGCGGATGGTACTCGTATTGAGAACGGCACTGTCCTCACGGCTGCTGATACTGGCGACTATCGCACAGACGGAAAGTCCGGTGGATATCTGTACATTGGTGCACAGGTCAACGTGGCTAGCAAGACTGTCTGCAATCCTGTGAACCTGACCATTGATGCTGACTCCACTTGGACCGTGGAAGAAACAAACTACATCAACGATCTGACTGTTGTCTCCACCGATTCCATCAAGGGCGAGGGTGTTATCTACGCCAGCACACTCACTGTCAATGGTGAGAAGCAGGCTGATGGAACCTACACCTATGGTAGCGTCACTATTAATGTGGAATATGTGGACAACAGTGAGCAACTGGCTGCTCTATCTGACAACGGTGTGCTGTACACCGGCCAGGATTATGCTGGTAATGCGTTCACCATCAATGTCGTTGACCAGGATGGCAACAACGCTTCCAGATATCTAGATGCTGAAGGCGCAGTCAAGATTTTTACCACCGTTGACTTCAACGTTGTGATTAAGGATGAGTACAAGGATACTGTGACTTTGGAGAAGATCACCTATGAGAATGGTGCGACCAAGGTCGAAACGCCCACTGAGGGCTACGACTATGCCTTCTCTATTTCCACTGCCGAAGGTGGCGCTGATGAGGGCAATGACCCTGGCATGGGCGGCGACCCTGGCATGGGCGGCGACCCTGGCATGGGCGGCAGTTCCACTGCTACTGTCACTATCTACTTGAATGTACAGGACGACGGTGCAATCCCTGGCTTCACTGATGTGACTGATCCTACGGCCTGGTATTATGAAGCGGTTCTTTGGGCTGCGGGGAATGAGATCACAACGGGCATGACTTCGGACACCTTCGCACCTGAGGACGAATGTACCCGTGCACAGATTGTGACCTTCCTCTGGCGGGCAGAAGGTTGTCCAGAGCCGACCATCACTGAGAGTCCCTTTATCGATGTGGAGGACACTGAAAACACGAACTGGTACTATAAGGCAGTTCTGTGGGCCGCGGAAGAAGGCATCACCACAGGTAAAACCGACACCACCTTTGAGCCAGACAGCACTTGCACCCGTGCAGAGGCCGTGACTTTCCTTTGGCGGGCAAAAGGTACGGAACCGACTATTACAGAGAGTACCTTTACTGATGTAGTGAACAACGAAAACACCGACTGGTACTACACTGCAGTTCTGTGGGCTGTTGAAAATGGGATTACCAACGGTGTATCGGATACGGCATTTGAACCGGATGGCATCTGCACTCGCGGGCATATTGTCACCTTCCTGTATCGCGCGGAAATGTCGTAATTTGAGCTCTTGCAAGTAAAGACCTCCTAGACAGCTTAGTGGCCCGCCGGGGTTTCCGGCGGGCCACTTCTGATTAATGTTGCCCCACTTGCAATTATGGCCGCTCCCTTTTGTTTCGCTTTGTTCCAAACAAATCAAAAGCGGCAAACCAAGTCCAACGCTTACGCCTGCTCCTTCAATGCGGCATACTCCGCCTGTACCTCCCGGATTTTTCCGCAGGACATTTTTCCTTCGGGACACTTCCCGGTGGCTACGCAGGAGGGCCCTGCCTTGGCAAACAGCGTCGGAGCCACGGCATAGACCAGCCGATACATCTCCTTTGCCAGGGCGCGAATCTCCCACTGGGCGCGATTGCAGCAGCGAATGGCGAAGAAATTATACAGCGATCTGGCGTTCATCGTCATGACCATCTTTGTCTCGCAGGCGTTGGGCAGAACGAACCGGGCGTCCTCGTTGGCCATTTTCTCCGCCTTGCGCTCTGCGGCCTTCTCGTCCATGCCCTGAGCCATCAGCTCCGCCTTGTGCTTCTTCTGAAGAGCAGCGGCCAGCTTTAAATAATGCTCCCCTTCCTCCTGCATAGCGGCCAGAAACCGGGCCTTGCTCTCCGGGTCAGCCTCTACCTCCGGCGGAATCACAAATTGAAAATCATCCAGCCGCACATAGCGCTGGCTCTGAACCGAATAGGAGGCAATCCGGTGCCGGGTGATCTGTGCCAGCAAAGAACGGCTGACGCCCTCGATGGCAAAGGTAAAGCTGGCGTGTTCGATGGGGCTTTGGTGACCCATAGAGGACAGCATACTCAGAAATTTTGCACTTTTTTCCGGGGTCAAATCCTCCATCAGCTTGTCCACGCCTACGGCGGAATAACACAGCTTAGCGGCGGCGGCCACCACCTGCTCCGGGTTGGAGGTATATGCGATCAATTCAACTTTTAAGCCCATGGTTTATCCCTCTTTTTCAGAAATCGTTGCCCTATTATAGCACGTTCTCCCCGCTGGCGCAATCGTCTGTTCCCCCCAAAAAACAACCCCCATCTTTTCAATTCCACGATTCTGTGCTAAAATCAATATACTGTTTTTGAGGGGGAATTCAGATGTACAAGGCAAAGCAGATGATTGTTGTCCGCCGCGACCTGAAAATGCGGAAGGGGAAAATCGCCGCCCAGGCGGGCCATGCCTGCGTAGAGGCGGTGCTGATGGCGCTGGCGAAGGAGGAACGGCTGAACGACGTGCGGGTTCAGGACGGCTGGGCCACGGTGCTTCCGGGGGAGAAGGGCCCCTCGCCTCTGACCGACTGGTTTCAATACGGCGTGGCGAAAATTTGCGTCTATGTGGACGGGGAGGCGGCTCTGCTGGAGCTGGCACAAAAGGCCCGGGAGATGGGCGTTCTCTGTGCGCTGATTCAGGACGCGGGCATGACGGAATTCCACGGGGAGCCGACCTACACCTGTCTGGCGCTGGAGCCGCTGGAGGCTGACCGGGCCGACGAAATCACCGGCGGGCTGCCACTGTATTAAAGTGTTTGTTATGGGAAACGGAGGATATATGACCGGATTGATTCATCTTTATTACGGCGAGGGCAAGGGCAAGACCACCTGCGCCATGGGGCTGGCGCTGCGGGCCGCCGGGCGGGACATGCCCGTTGTCGTCGCCCAGTTTTTGAAAAGCGACCAGACCGGCGAACGGGCGGCGCTGCGGCGGCTCCCGTCCGTCCTGTTGCTCCCGCTGCCGGGGCAGGTGACATTCACCTTTCAAATGACCCCGGCGGAGCGGATTCAGGCGCAAAAGGAATCCGCAGACCGTTTGCAGGAGGCATTTCGCCTGGCGAACGAGCGGGGTGGACTGCTGGTTCTGGACGAGATCTGCGCCGCCATCACCGCCGGAATGGTGGAGCTGGAGCAGGTGACCGCCCTGCTGGACGGGCGGAGAGCGGATTTAGAGGTGGTGCTGACCGGGCGGGACCCGGCTCAGGCGCTGCTGGAACGGGCAGACTACCTGACAGAATTTGTCAAGCGCCGCCACCCCTACGACCGAGGTGTCACAGCCCGGGAGGGAATTGAATATTAATATGGTAAACATCTTAATGAACAATCCCCGGGTGGATGAGCATTGGTGCCGCAGGCGCATCAGCCGCTACATCCGCCCCGGGATGAAGGTGCTGGTGGTGCCCTTCTCCTTTCACGAGGAATACATTCCCGACGAGGCCGCCTGGCATCAGGTCTATGACCCCGGACAGCCGGGCAGCGAGGAAATTGTTTCCCCGCTGGAGCATCTGGGCATTGCGCGGCAGGACATCGCCTTTGTCAATTACTTCTCCGATACGCCCCGGAGCTTCGGCCAGCTGATGTACGAGGCGGACGTGATCGACCTGCCGGGAGGCTACCCGGATCGCATCATGGAACGCCTGTGGGAGTTCGGCGCGATTTCTCAGTTGGCCGCCTTTCCCGGCGTGCTGATGGGCTTTTCCGCCGGGGCCATGGTGCAGATCGACTGCTTTCATGCCACCCCGGAGGAGCCGGAGCAGGAGTTCTATTACTGTGACGGGCTGGGCTGTATCCGCGACTTCGATTTGGAGGTTCACTATACCGGCAGCGAGGTACAACAAGCCTGTATCCGGCGCACCCTGGAGGAGACGAACCGAACCGTGATTGCCATGGAGGAAAAGGGCGGTCTGGTGCTGGATCGGGGGCGGCTCTATCAAATGGGACGGGTACATTTTTTTAAGCCGTGATGTAGAAAAGAGTTTGGGCTGTCCGGCTTGGGATGTTTTTCCTTTTGAACGACCAATTTAAGGGCGAAACTGCCAAAATAAGCAGCAATTTCCTCCGCGCTTGCCGTTTTTATGATAAATTATGGCTTGTGTCGTCCTCCGTTTTCCTGTATAATAAACACAAACCGTCCAAAACAGACCAAATGTATCTCAGAGAAAGGACTTTGGATTATGAAGTATTTATGCTCCCTTCGGCGGCAGATCGGCGGAATAGCGCTGGTTGCCTGTCTGCTGGCTTGCCTGCTGCCCGCTGCTGCTGAAAGCTATCAATACACCAGCCCCTATGTGGAGGGTGTGACCTACACTCTGGACTATGACCCGGACGAAATGGCGCTGGGGATCGACGTATCCTATTATCAGGGCACCATTGACTGGGAGGCTGTGGCGGCGGACGGCGTCGAGTTCGCCTTTATCCGCGCCGCCGTGCGCTATTCCTCCTCCGGCACGCTGGCTGTGGACTCCAAGTTCTACGAAAATATCGAGGGCGCATTGGCCAGCGGCATCAAGGTCGGCGTGTACATCTTTTCGCAGGCCGTTTCCGTGGAGGAGGCCATTGAGGAAGCGGACTTCCTGATCGACCTGGTGGACGGCTATGACATTGACCTTCCGCTGATATTTGACCCGGAGTTCCTGTACAGCCAATATTCCAACGCCTACTATGGCCGTTTGTACGAGGCGTTTTCCGAGCTGGACTCCGCCGACCGGGTGAACTACATGACCGAGTTGGCCAACGCTTTCTTCACCGAGGTGGAGGAAGCGGGTTATATCCCCATGTACTACAGCAGCTATTCCTGGCTGATGCACTATGTGGACACCACCGCCCTCTCCACCCCCGTATGGCTGGCCCGCTATAACACCTATGCGGGCTATCCGTATGATTACGCTTTCTGGCAGTATTCTGCCAAGGGAACGGTGGACGGCATCAGCACGGATGTGGATTGCAGCTTCTGCTTCCTGCTGGACTATCTGGACTGTCAGACTCTGGCGGGGAACAAGACGGAGCCGACGACCTCCGACATCACCATCAATCCCACCGCCTATCCCACCGGAACTATGGAGGCGGCAACCTTCGCCCTGAAGGGAACTGTCACCAGCAACTATCCCCTGGAGTCCGTCACGGGAACCATCACCGCAGCGGACGGGACGGTTGTACAGACTTATACCGCTAA
The DNA here is from genome assembly GCA_021203345.1 of Oscillospiraceae bacterium. Lineage (GTDB taxonomy): Bacteria > Bacillota > Clostridia > Oscillospirales > Oscillospiraceae > JAJQBJ01. The sequence continues at coordinate 7,161 of JAJQBJ010000079.1, read as the reverse complement.
TCCCTATACCACCAGATTCACGATTTCCGGCAGTCGGCTGGATGTGAACCTGAAATTTGCCGATCTCAGCGCTGGGGAATACACCCTGACCTATACCGCCACGGATACGGAGGGCTATTCCGTCTCCTGGACCAGCGACCCCTTCACCGTCACGGTGGAGGAGGAAGTGCTAGACCCGTCCACCAGCACCATTGCGATTTCGCCGGACAGCTATCCCACCGGGAACCTGAGCGCCAGGGCCTTCACCTTAAAGGGTACGGTCAGCAGCAATTACGAGCTGACCAGCGTGACCGGCTCCATCCTCTATCTGGACGGAACGGCGGCCCAGAGCGTCACCCAGGAGCAGATCAACAGCACGACCTTCGCCATTCAGAACAGCGACATCGACAAGGGGCTGAAATTCGCCAACCTCAGCGCGGGGTATTATCGGCTCTCCTACACCGCCGTTGACGCTTCGGGCGCAACCGTCACCTGGACCAGCGATGTATTCGCCGTTGCGGACACGACGCTGTTTGCGGATGTGACGGATTCCGGAACGTGGTATTACGATACCGTTTACCAGGTGGCCAATCTGGGCATCTTTAACGGCTATACCGACAGTAGCGGCACCGTGACCTTCAAACCTGATCAGATGATCTCCCGCATTGAGGTAATCACCACCCTGTACCGGCTGGCCGGTTCGCCTGAGGTCACGGGCACCCATCCCTTTACGGACGCCACCGGCCTGTGGTATCAGGACGCCCTGACCTGGGCCTATCAGCAGGGCATTGCAACAGGCGTCAGTTCGACGGCCTTTGACCCGAATTCCTATATCACCCGGGAGGCCTTTGCCGCCCTTCTGTACCGCTACTGCGGCGGAACCCCGGTGGAGACGGATTATCTCTCCGACTATACGGATGTGGAAACCGTGTCCGACTGGGCCGTGACTGCGGTGAACTGGTGTGTCGCCAACGGCGTGATTCATTCCGCTTCTACAACGGAGCTGCTGCTCTCCCCGGCGGCTAATACTAACCGGGCGACTGCCGCCCAGCTGCTGTATAACTTCTCTGTCACCTTTGGCACCGACTATGAGGCTGCCGCTCCGGAACCGGAGGCGGAGGAGACAGAGGAAACGGAGCCTACAGAGGATGCAGCCGAATCGGTGGAGGAGGAAACCGAACAGGCGACTGACCCGGATACCCCTGAAACAGACGAAACGGAGACGGATACCTCCGATGCGGAAACGGCTCCGATAGAAGAAACCAGCCCGATGGAGGAAGCCGGGGACGAGAACTGACGGATACGGGAAGGAGTTGCCCTTATGAATTATTGTACGCGATGCGGGCGCAAGCTCCCATCCTCCGGGGACTGCCCCTACTGCACCAGCCGCTACTATGGCCGGCGCACCCAGCCCATGATTCGCGCCGTGCTGAACGCCAGCAGCAGCTATTCCACCCTGGCGTTGGCCTGCTTCTGGAGCATTTCACTGCTCTGTCTGCTGGTGTTCGCTGTGCTGACCGTGAACCCGCTGCTGCTTCTGGCCGGGCCTGGAATCCTGACGGTAGTGGGGCTTTGGCTGATTTTCGGCGGGGAGGGCCGCACCCTGCGGATGGGCTATACCCTGATTTCCGTCTCCCTGCAAATCATGTCCATCCTTTCGGCTCTGGTGCTGACCGCCCTGTGTCTGATTTGCTTTGTGGCGATTTTCCTGTGTACCTCCTATCAGAGCTATGACGACATCAGCGCGTCTCTGCTGTTTCTGGCGGTGGGGCTGCTGCTGGCGCTGCCCGTTCTGCTGGTGTTCCTGCACAAGGTACGCCGAATCGCCACCACCAGCCGAAGCGTCCTGCTTCGCAGCCGCACCACGGTGGAGGTTTCCCTCTATGCCATCGGGGTGTTCCTGCTGGGCGCAGGGGGCGTGGTTTATGCCGCGCTGCACGTCAATTCAGCGGACAGATTCCTGACCGAGCTGCGGCCCATGGTGGAGACGGTGATACCCTCCCCCTATGCGCTGGCGTTCTGCTATCTCACGGGGCTTTCCTGGGCGGGAATGCTGATCCCGCTGCTGCTGGTGGCCGCCTCATCCCTGTACACCGGGGGCGCCCTGATTCGCTATCGGGTGCGCCTGTATCAGGCAAAAAAGGAGCTTAGGGCTGCTGCGGCAGCAGCCAAGGAGGCCCAGCGCTCCGCCGGGGCGTATACCGAGGCGGAGCCGACCCGGCCTGTCTCCGGCTCTGCGGAGTAGATTTTTCACAGATTTTGCGGAAAAGTTCCGAAATCTTTAACCTGTGATAACACGAAATCCGATTGGTTATGCTATACTGGTTATGGCTTTGAATGGTTTGCCTGCGCTGTGTCCCGATTTACCACTCCTTGATATCGGGATGCGCGCAGGCAGAAACCTGTTAAGGCTGTCGCTGCTGATATACAGGGCTTCACCGCATAAATCGGCAAGAGTGGCTAGTGAGAAATTTTACGCCTGCGATTTGCTTGACCTCACGGCCATCGCTCACTGCATTGGCCTGTAAGCGGAATTAGATATTCGGATTGCGTTCCAGAAAAAGACGCAAAATGCAAGAGCCAGATTGTCGAAGGCGTGAGCGTACCCTTTGAGGGTTAATAGTGTATGTATTTCAAGTTTTGAAACGCATTTCTGATGCAAAATAGCTACCAGGCGCTGCGGGCACGTTTGTGCGGTAATTCCTAAAATCTTCACAGCTGAGAACTTTCATTTTCTCATCCCCTGTTTTTGCGTCTATAACGCATCATCATTAACATGACATATGAGGTCAAAAACGGCATCTCGGTCATGGGTGTGGTAGTAACACATTCATGACTGAGGTGCCGTTTTATTTTGCCTTTCTTCGTGTTGTAAGGGCTGGATTATCACTTTTGTCCCCAGAAGTAATGACTACAGTCTACATCGCCACATGCGCCAGCAGCCCATGCAAAACCAGCTCCTGCATCATGGCTCCCATTTCCTCCGTGCTTAAATCCTTACCCTTCTCATTCCAATGCTGCAACAGGCCGAACAGCGCGGCGTTCGCAAAGCAAATTAAGTAATCAAAGTTGGGCGTATCCTTTGAAATCGGCAAATGGGCCTCGACAAACGGAAGCATCTCCTTTTGCACCTTCGTCAAAAAGGAGGCGTCGCCGTTGGGTCCCAGAAGCAGGTATATTTTTTCGTTCATAGTCGCAAAGACAAGCTGGAACATGACTTCCAGCGAATGGTTTTCCGACAGGGCCTGCAGGATGGTCTGCTTTAGCTGCTCCAGCAGCCTGGCCTCCACATAGGTCAGAAGATCATCGGTATCCAAAAAGTATTCATAGAAGGTGCTGCGGTTATATCCTGCGCGTCTTGTCAGCTCACTGACGGCGATTTTTGAGACGGGCTTTTCCCTGACCAGCGTCCAGAAAGCCTCCTCAAACTTTCGCCGCGTTTTTTCTGTGACCTCCGGTTGTTTTTTCATTCTGTTTTCCTCCTCGAATCATCCGACAGTTTCAAAAATATTGATGGTTGATGATCTCCCTCAGTATGAGTATAATCTATTGTATAACAGGTTGTTGGATAATGTCAAGGAGGTATTTTCCATGCCGGTCATCTCGGTAAATCATTTGACAAAAGACTACGGCCACGGCCGCGGTGTGTTTGATGTGAATATCAAAATAGAACAGGGTGAGTGCTACGGCTTTCTGGGGCCGAATGGCGCCGGAAAAACGACGACCATTCGCCATCTGATGGGCTTTTCCAAGCCGCAGAAGGGTAGTACCTCCATTCTGGAGAAGGACAGCTGGGAAAACAGCGCCCAGCTGCAAAATACGGTGGGCTATCTGCCGGGAGAGGTGACGCTCCCGGCCGGACTGTCCGGCACCGCATTTCTTCGTATGATGGAGCAAATGCGCGGGGTAAAAAACAAGGACTATCTGCAAATGCTGCTGGACCGGTTTGAGCTGAACCCCAACATCAGCATCAAGCAGATGAGCCTCGGCGTCAAGAGAAAGCTGGCGGTTGTCACCGCCTTTATGCACGACCCGGACATTCTCATTCTGGACGAACCGACCTCCGGGCTTGACCCGGTCATGCAGGAGACGTTTATTGACTTCGTCCGGGAGGAAAAGCAACGGGGCAAGACGATTTTCCTGTCCTCCCATATCTTTCATGAAGTGGATGCGGTCTGTGACCGCATTGCCATTATTCGGGACGGAAAAATTGTATCGGAGTTCCGGTCGGAGGAACTGAAGCAAAAGCATGACCGCATTTACCGCGTTTCCTTTTCCGATGCGGATTCCTATGCGGCGTTTGTCAGCAAGCCCTTTACGTTCACTTCCAGGAATGAAAAGAAACTGCGGGCGCGGGTGCAGATCCCGGCAGACCGGGTCGGGGAGCTGACCGCAAGTCTGAACGGATTTCACATCGCAGATTTTGTGGAAATTCCCTTCACGCTGGAGGATTATTTTATGGGCTTCTACGATACCGGTCATCATTTTGAGGGGGTGAAGTGAGGCGATGAGTAATACTGTCATTTCTGTGGAGCATCTGACAAAGGATTACGGCCAGGGCCGCGGGATATTCGATCTTTCTCTGGACATTCAGGAGGGCGAGGTATTCGGCTATCTGGGAACCAACGGTTCCGGGAAAACCACCACCATTCGCCATATGATGGGCTTTTTGAAGGCCGACAGCGGAACCGTGACCGTGAACGGGTTGAATCCATGGACGAATGCGCCCGACGTGATGAAAAACGTCAGCTATATTCCGGGGGAGATCGCATTTCCGGATTTGAAAACGGGGACAGATTTCTTCAAGGTGCAGGCGCAATTCCTGGGCGTGAAGGATTTTTCCTACATGAACCATCTGATCGATCTGCTGAGCCTTGACCCGTCCGCCAATTTGAAGCGGATGAGCAAGGGCATGAAGCAGAAAACCGCCATTGTGGCGGCGCTGATGGGCGACCGGAATATCCTCATTTTGGATGAGCCGACCACGGGCCTTGACCCGCTGATGCGGGAGACTTTTCTGGAGCTGATTCGGGAGGAAAAGGCCAAGGGCAGAACCATTTTCATGTCCAGCCATATCTTTGAAGAAATTGAAGATGTTTGCGACCGGGTGGCCATTATCCACGACGGCAGGATACAGAGCGTTACGAACCTGTCCGAATTCCGGCATAGCTTCGTGCGGTCGTTCCAGGTGGAGTTTGCAGAGGAAGCCTCCGCAAAAACCTTCTGTGAACGTTTGCTGGGCAGCAATCGAACCGGCGCACAGGTTCAATTCCATGCGGTGGCAAAGGAAGTGGACGCGGCATTCCAGGCAATGGCCGGATTAGAGGTGCGTTCCCTGTCGGAGAGCCATCCTGACCTGGAGGATTATTTTATGCAGACGCTGCACAACAACGCTAAGGAGGGTCAATAATCAAGTGAAAACGACAAAAATTTTCTCCTGGCCGCTGATGAAGCAGAGCATCAGCGCCAATAAGGTGCTGGTGATTGCCTGTACCGTAATTCTCTGCCTGATGACGGTGGTGACGGCCTTTGCGGGGAATTTGATTGGTTCCACCTCGGATTCTACCGATTATACCGACGCGCAGACAGATTTTTACAGCTATCTGTATGTGCTGGCTTCCTATAATGAGATGGCCGGAACAGAGCTGAGCTACGAGGATTTTTCCGAGACGGACGACCTGACGCAGTATGACACGGTGTTTGAGATGATGTCCGCCCAGTCGGACGACCTGGATTTAAGCAGCGAGGGCTTTGCGGAGGCGGCGGATACGCTGTCCCAGTCGGAGGTCGGACTGGATGCGTACATCTCCAACTTTGAGTATGTTTATGCGCTGGGTTCCGTGCAGGGCTGCTTCTCCGGGGAAGACCTGGACGTGGAAAGCCTGATGACCAGTATGCTGGAAATGATGGGCGTGTCCACTGACCTGGTGGAAACCATGAACGAAATGGACACCTCCGCCATGCTGAACCAGATGTACTTCACCATTATGAGCCTGTTGCCCATCCTGTTGTTTATCATCTTTGCCGGCAACGCCCTGGTTGTCGATCAGGTGGATAAAGGCTCTATGGCCTATATCCTGTCTACCCCCACCAAGCGCAGCGCGGTTGTCATTACCCAGGCCGTTTACATGATTGTAACGCCGCTGATTATGGTGGGCTGCGGATTCCTCACCAAGCTGATTGCCTGTAACGTCATTGTCGGTGAGGTGGAAGTGGCAAAATATGCAGCGCTATACGGCGGACTGTACCTGTTGACAGAGGCCATGGCAGGCATCTGCTATCTGGCGAGCTGCATCTTCAACCTGAGCAAGTACGCCCTTGCCCTGGGCGGCGGGTTGAATATCTGGTTCTTCGTCTGCTCTCTGCTGGGCATGTTCGGCTCGGAAAATATGGTCAATACCGGAATGGGCGTGGAGGAGCTTGGTATGTTCAACCGGCTCTCGCTCATCGGCCTGTTTGACATTGACGCCCTGGGCACGGTTGGCTCCGGCGCGGTGGACACCGCCTTTGTACCAAAGCTGATTGCGCTGGTCGTCGTGGCGGTTGCCTGTTATGTGATAGGCGCCGTTCGATTCCAGAAAAAAGACCTGCCGCTGTAAGCGGCGGGTCTTGCCAAATAGACGAAAGGTATTTAGAATGTTTAACAGCGTGTAGATACGCTTGAATCACATGGCTCCGGGAGGTTGTAGAGAATGTTTCTCCGTATTTTGAAGGCGTGGCTCAAGTGGCGGAAGGATTGGGATTCCCTGTGTAATTGCTGCGGGAAATGCTGCTACACTCGTTCCGTCCGACCGGGCGGCAAGGTTATCATCCACTACAATGACCCCTGCGAGCATCTGGACACGGAGACGCATTTGTGCAGGGTTTTCGATGACCGGTTCCGCAAGTGTAATCACTGCGGGAAGGTCGGCCTGTTTACGGCGCTGTTCAATCCGTCTCTGCCGAAGGACTGTACCTATGTCCAGACGTTTCGGTTATGGGATAGGCGGGAGGGAGGCCGTAAAATATAAACGCATATCAAACAGCTACATTGAACGAAGCCATACTATGGCCGCGTTGAAGATGGCTAAAATGATAGGCCCAAGCACGCAAAAATAGTAAAGCGGTGATTAGCCCCCGGCTGAATTGATGAAGTGCCCCCTGTCAAGTAGACAGTGAAAAAACAAAAAAGTCTTTCCATGA
>JAJQBJ010000142.1 GCA_021203345.1 Oscillospiraceae bacterium | reverse complement strand
TAGTCTCGAATTTTTGCTTTTTCGAGTGTCTACTCTAAGGGGACTATATCAGGGCGTGCGGGGCGATTGGATTTTTTTGTTGAAGCTCCCGAAGCACAGCTTCTGTATGATGTCCAGGCGGGAGCTGCCGCCCCTGGCGCGCTTGATGGCATTGGCCAGCGCCCCGCCAAGCCGGACTGTGGCGGCGGCCTCCTGCCCGGTGCCGGAGAGAATACACCCGTCCACCTGTCCGGGATAGCGAATCAAAAAGGTTCGGGCCAAAAAGGAACCCATGGAATGACCCAGCAGCACATAGGGCAGGGTGGGATATTCCCCTCTGGTGTGCTGACAGACCCGGTGCAGGTCATCCGCCATGTGGAGCCAGCCCCCATCCTCGCCGGGATAGCCCAGCTCCCGGGGGCCGTCGGCGGTTGTTCCGTGGCCCAGGTGGTCGTTGCCCACCACAAAATAGCCGTGGTCGGCCAGGACCCGGGCGTACCGGTCATATCGCAGGATATGCTCTGCAATGCCGTGGGAAATCTGTACCACGCCCTTCGGCGTACCCTCCGGCCTCCAGGCGCAGACGTGGAGCGTGTGGACGCCATCGGAGGAGGGAAGTGTAAATTCGGTAAAGCTGCACATCTTGATTCCGTCCTTTCTGATTCGGGAGGAAATTCCCCGAAATGCGTGGCATTTCAGGGAAGGCTGTGGTATACTGAGGATACTGTTTCAGCCGCCGTTCCCGGAGCGTATCACTGATACCAGTATAGGAGCGGAACGGCGCTTTGTCAAGAAACGAACGGAATGGAAAACAGGGAGGAAAATATACATGGATATCGTGGAACGCTTTATCACCTATGCAAAATTTGGAACCACCTCAGACCCCTATTCTGGGGAACACCCCAGCACGGAGACACAGTGGCCCCTTGCCCGCCATCTGGTCACAGAGCTGGCGGAGGCTGGACTGGAAAATCCCCATGTGGATGAGCGGTGCTATGTCTACGCCTGGCTGCCCGCCACACCGGGGAAGGAAGACGTCCCCACGCTGGGACTGATCGCACATATGGACACCTCCAACGCCGTCCCCGGTGCGCCGGTGCATCCCCGCATTGTCCACTTTGGCGGAAACACCATCCGCCTCAACGAACGGCTGACGCTGGAGCCGAACCCCGCCTATCGCGGGCAGGATTTGATTGTCACCGACGGAAACACCCTGCTCGGCTCCGACGACAAGGCCGGCGTGGCGGAAATCGTCTCCGCTGTGGAGTATCTGGCCCAACACCCCGACATTCCCCATGGCCGGGTGGCGGTGTGCTTCACCCCCGACGAGGAAATTGGCGAGGGCGCGGACTTCTTCGACATTCAGAAGTTCGGCGCTGTAACCGCCTACACCGTGGACGGCGGCGAGCTGGGCGAGATCGAATACGAGAACTTCAACGCCGCCGCTGCGGTGGTGACGGTGAACGGCCTGAACACCCACCCGGGCTACGGCAAGGACAAAATGCGGAACGCTGTCCTTCTGGGGGCTGAATTTCTGGGGCTGCAGCCTCCGGCGGAAACACCGGCCCACACCGAGGGCTTTGAGGGCTTTTACCACGTTCACAACATCGCCGGGAACGAGAGCAAGGTCACGCTGGAGTTCATCATCCGGGATCACGACGAGATGCGCTTTGAACAGCGGAAAGCCCTGATGCTCCAGGCCACCCAGTTCATGAACCTGAAATACGGCGGGAATACTGTGGAGACGGAAATCAAAGACCAGTATTACAACATGAAGCAGCACATCCTTCCCCACTGGGAGCTGATTGAAAACGCCACAAAAGCCATGGAGAAGGTGGGCGTTACGCCCAGAGAGGTCCCCATCCGGGGCGGCACGGACGGCGCACGGCTGTCCTACCTGGGCCTCCCCTGCCCGAACCTGTGTACCGGCGGCGCGAACTTCCACTCCCTGATGGAGTATATTCCCGTGGCCTCCCTGCGGAAGATGGAGCAGGTGCTGATCGAGCTGATTCAGCTGCAAAAATAAGCCATGTCCAGCTTTGTATTTGCGTTGAACTCCACCATGCCGGTGTTCCTGGTGATGGTGCTGGGCTATTTCCTGCGGCGGGTGGGGATGCTCACCAGGCCCTTCTGCGACGTGGGAGATCGGTTTGTGTTTCAGGTGGCCCTGCCCGTGCTGCTGTTCTGTGACATCATGGAGACGGATTTGTACCAGGATTTTGACTGGACCTTTGTGATTTTCTGCGCTCTGGGTACCACGGTGATGTTTTTCGGCGTGTGGGGAGCCGCCCGGCTGTTTTTAAAGGACAAAAGTATGGTGGGTGCGTTCGCCCAGGCCTCGGCCCGTAGCAGCGCCGCCATTCTCGGCATTGCCTTCGTCCAGAATATGTACGGGGACTCCGGGATGATGCCCCTGATGATTGTGGCGGCGGTGCCCCTGTTCAACATCTATTCCGTCATTATCCTGACCTTTTCCGCAGCGGACAGCGCCGGGAACCAGGGGGCCATCAAGCGGGCCTGCATCAATGTGTGCAAAAATCCCGTTATCATCGGGATTTTGCTGGGGCTGATCGCCTCTCTCCTGCGGGTTCAGCTGCCCGTGATTTTGGATAAGGCGGTTTCCAACGTCGGCTCGCTGGCTACGCCCCTGGCACTGCTGATTGTGGGGGCCAACTTTGAGGGGAAAAAGGCCCTGGTGAAGCTGAAGCCCACCGCCTGGGCCACGGCCATCAAGCTGCTGATTCTGCCTGCGGTGTTCCTGCCGGCGGCCATTGCCCTGGGCTTCCGGGACTCCGCGCTGGTGGCGGTGCTGATTATGACCGGCTCCCCCACCACAGTCAGCTGTTATATCATGGCAAAAAACATGGGCAACGATGCGGTGCTGACCTCCTCCATCGTGGTGTCGGCCACCCTGTTGTCCTCGGTGACGCTGACCTTCTGGATTTTCCTGCTGCAAATGCTGGGCTACATATAAAAAACTCTCGCCCCAAATGCAAGCATTTAGGGCGAACCTGCGGCTCCTCTCCGCACTCACTTTGTTCGCACAGTCGTCGCCTCCCTGTGCCTTTTTGCCGGTACTTGCCCGGCTAAAAAGGCGTCCTTGACTTTATTTTGTTGCTCACGCAACAAAACTCCTGCGGAGGGCTTCTGTAATGATCTGAGATAGTTCTGTTTTGCAAACGGAACTTTGACAATCTGAAACACCCGGCACCGCCTTTACGGGCAGCGCCGGGTGTGCTTTTGTTTGGTAGGTGCGGGAACTCAGATCTCCATAATCCAGCCCTCCGGGGCGGGGATATGGCCCATCTGGATGCCGGTCAGGGTATCATACAGCTTCTGGGTGATCGGCCCCATCTTCTCCATGCCGGAGGGGAGACAAATCTCCTCCCCGTGGTTCACGATCTTGCCCACGGGAGAGATCACGGCGGCAGTACCGCACAGGCCGCACTCTGCGAAGTCCTTGACCTCCTCCAGCGTGACCTCCCGCTCCTCGGCCTCCAGGCCCAGGTACTCCTTCGCCACATACATCAGAGAGCGGCGGGTGATGGAGGGCAGGATGGAGTCGGACTTGGGCGTGACGACCTTGCCGTCCTTGGTGATGAACAGGAAGTTGGCGCCGCCGGTTTCTTCCACCTTGGTACGGGTGGCGGCGTCCAGATACATATTTTCGTCATAGCCCTCGGCATGGGCGGTGACAATGGCGTGGAGGGACATGGCGTAGTTCAGACCGGCCTTGATGTGGCCCGTTCCGTGGGGCGCCGCCCGGTCAAAGTCAGAGACGCGGATGGTCAGCGGCTTTGCGCCGCCCTTGAAGTAAGGGCCCACCGGGGTGGTGAACAGGCGGAACTGGTACTCCGTGGCGGGCTTCACGCCAATCACAGAATTCATGCCGAACATATAGGGGCGCAGATACAGGGTCGCGCCGGAGCCATAAGGGGGAACCCAGGCTCTGTTGGCGCTGACGGTCTGCTTCACAGCGTCCACAAAGCGCTCCTCCGGGAATACAGGCATTTCCAGCCGCTGCGCGGAGGCGGCCATCCGGGCGGCGTTCAGATCCGGGCGAAAGGCCACAACACGGCCATCCTCGGTGGAGTAGGCTTTCAGACCCTCGAAAATGGTCTGGGCGTACTGGAGAACTCCGGCACACTCATTCAGGGTGATGGTGGCGTCGTCGGTCAGCGTTCCCTCGTCCCACGCGCCGTCTTTATAATTGGAGACATACCGCTTATCGGTCTGAATATACCCGAACCCCAGGTTGGCCCAATCAATTTGTTTCTTTTCCATTTTGACTGCTTCCTTTCCAATGGCCCCGAATCATCGGGAACCCGGCTATGCAGGGGGCTGTTCGGAGGCCCGGTCGTCCCCAATATGCACGCATCAATAAAATAATCATAGCATTATCACGCTAAAGTGTCAAGCGGTCCGGAACGACTTGCGAAATAAATTTCTGGCAATGGGTGGGGGACGGCCCTACTTTTCGCACTTTCGGTTTTCATTTCCCCAATCGCACAATTTATCCAACACGCTGACCAGGGAGTGTCCTCTTTCCGTGAGGGAATACTCTACCTTTGGTGGGATTTGCGGGTATTCATGGCGAATGATCAAATCATCCGCCTCCAATTCCCTGAGATTTTGGCTCAGTGTCTTATCGGCCACGTTTTTCAGATACCGCCGCATCTGGTTAAAGCGTACCGGCTCATACTCCATCAGACAGTAAAGGATCACCGGTTTGTATTTGCCGGAAATAAGGGACAACGTATAGCTATATCCGGTGTCATCAAAATTTGCAGTTTCTATATTCTTCATCGCACTTGCCTCCGGGTAAGTACCTTACAAATATGTTGGTACTTGTTTTTGAACTGGCACTATGATAGCATATGTACAGCCGAAAGGCAATAAAAAACAGGAGGTCTGTCGCAATGAGAAAAGATATAAAAACTACGGAAGCTATTTTCCCGATGCCGGTACT
>JAJQBJ010000011.1 GCA_021203345.1 Oscillospiraceae bacterium | reverse complement strand
CAATCGCTATGGATTTTTTAGGTGTTCAACTTCATTTTACAATCGACCGTAATTTATAATTGCCTGATTTAGCGAAAGTATATCATAGGGCAGGAGAGGCACAATTGTTTTTATGCATAGAATTGCATCACGGAATTGTTCTCTTTGCACAAAACCCTCGGGCAAATTGATAGTTGAAAAATCCCTCGAAAGTTCTCTCTTTTTTCTGGGCAGCGGGCAGTCCACCCGAATTTTTTGAAGGTTTGCAGTCTGCCCACTGCTAAATTGTCCCTTTTTATGAAAAAGAGGTCATGGAATTGTCTAAAATAGACATTGCGCTCCGCGCGAAATGCTGGTATACTACAGCATGAATCAAATTGGTTGTTTCCGTACTATCAGGCTGCTGACTGTTCGTTTCAAAACAACACAGCATTTCAGAAAGGGAGGTGTCTCTACCCATATGACTCCAGATTCGATTGCATCGGAGCATCTGCTGCTGCACGATGTAGCCATGGCAAATCGCAACGCGGTGAACTATATCCTCGCCAGGCAGGGGCTGCAGGAGGTGAGCCAGCCGAAGGTTCTCATTCTGCTGGATTCCCTGACGGATGGGAGCGCAAACCAGCAGGAGTTGGCCAATGCGCTGCACGTTTCCCGCTCCACCATGGCGACCAGCCTGAAAACGCTGGAGCGAAAAGGATTTGTAACCAGACACACAAGCCAGCAGGACAGCCGCTGCAAGCTGGTTTCCATCACAAAAAAGGGCGCTGATACGGTTCAGCGCTGCAAAGAGACGTTTCAAATGGTAGACCGGCAGATTTATGCCGGTTTCTCGGAGGATGAGATCGAGCTGTCCCAGCAGTTCTTCCGCCGGATGCTTGCCAATCTCCATGCAATCAGCGGAGGGCAGGCCGATGTATGTGGAGCCGTTTCGCCCTCAACCAACCCAAAGTCTCCCAAGAAAGGAGGTCATTCCCTGTGATTCGACGTATTTTCACCTATACCGGCGACTATCTGCGTTATGTCATTCTCTCCCCGATTCTGGTCGTTCTGGAAACGGCGGGGGAGCTGATTTTGCCTTTGCTGATGGCGAAGATCATTGACGACGGTATCATGGTGGGCAATATGAACGTTGTCTACCGGATGGGCGTGTATATGATTATTATGGCCATCTTCTCGATCTTTTTTGGCGCATTTGGCGCAAAAGCGGGCGCTTATGGCTCCATCGGCATCGGCGCAAATTTGCGGAAGGCGGAATTTGACAGCATCAGCCGCTTTTCCTTTGCGGATATCGACTACTTTTCCTCGGCCAGCCTGATCACGCGGCTCACCAATGATATTACCAACATTCAGAACTTTGTCATGATGATGATTCGGATGCTTTTCCGTACTCTGGCACAGATCGTTGTCTCGCTGGTGGTGCTGTTCTATCTCAAATGGCAGCTGGCCCTGATTCTGGTGGCGGCTATCCCAGTCATCGGCGCGGCCATCGGTATTCTGATGTACAAGTGCCACCCGCTGTTCCAGACGATGCAGAACAAAATCGACGCGATGAACGAAAAGGTGCAGGAGAATCTGGTCGGTATCCGGGTGGTCAAGGCCTATGTCCGGGAGGAGCATGAGGAGGAGAAATTCCAGACCGCCAATGACGAGTTCACCCATGCGGGCTTGAAGGCCGTGCTGACCATCATCCTGCAAACCCCCATCATGATGATCGGCATTACCATCGTCACGGCCCTGGTGCTGTATTTCGGTGGTCACATGGTTCTGGGCGGCACCCTGGAGGTCGGCAATCTGTCCTCCATTGTCACCTATATCTTTAACATTATGATGTCTGTTATGATGCTGGCTATGGTGCTGCTCCAGTACGTCCGGGCCAGCGCCTGCGCCGGGCGTATCTTTGAGGTCATTGACACAAAGCCCGCCATTCAGGACGGAGATGGACAGGCTTCTGAAACCACTGCTCCGAAGGGCAAGGTGGAGTTCCGGAATGTCCGGTTCAAATATCAGGCCGCCGGTTCCGGCGACGACGTGTTGAGCGACATCAATTTTGTGGCCCAGCCCGGTCAGGTGGTGGCTATCGTCGGCGGCACCGGTACGGGCAAATCCTCTCTGGTCAATCTGATTCCCCGTTTCTACGATGTGACCGGCGGTTCCGTTCTGCTGGATGATATCGACGTGCGGGAATATCCCGTGGAGGATCTGCGGCAGCGCATCGGTATGGTGCTGCAAAACAACGTGCTGTTCTCCGGCACGATTCGGGAGAATCTGCTCTGGGGCGATGGAAACGCCACGGAGGAGGAAATCATACAGGCGGCTAAGGACGCGCAGGCCTATGACTTTATCATGAGCTTCCCGGACGGGTTTGACACGCACCTGGAGCAGGGTGGCGTCAACGTTTCCGGCGGACAAAAGCAGCGGCTGTGTATCGCCCGGGCCATGCTCCGCAAGCCGGAGGTGCTGATTCTGGACGACTCCACCTCGGCGGTGGACTCCGCAACCGAGGCGCTGATTCGCCAGTCCTTCCGGGAAAACCTGCGGAATACCACCGTTATTATCATCGCGCAGCGCATCAGCTCTGTGCGGGAGGCCGACCAGATTCTGGTGCTGGACGACGGCGTGATTGCCGGACAGGGCACCCACGAACAGCTGATGGAGAACAATGAAATTTATCAGGAGATCTACTGGTCACAGCAGGAAGGAGTGGATGGATAATGGCCGAAACAAAGCCAAAGGCAAATCAGAACGGCGGCGGGCCGGGCGGCCCGCGGGTCAGCTATGGCAGACCCAAAAATCTGCGGGCGACCATTTTGCGGACTGCCAGCTATTTAACACGGCGGCCTGTTATGCTGATTGCCGCGCTGGTCAGTGTTGCGCTGTCCAGTCTGGCCAGCGTCGCGGGCACCTATGCCCTGCGGCCCATCATCAACGGCCTGACCAGTGCGGTTCAGAACGGCGAAGGGGTTTTTGAGGGCCTGGTTTCCGGTATCCTGCTGATGGTGCTTGTTTATATCATCATGGCGGTGTGCGCTTACCTCCAGTCCAATCTGATGGCGCAGATTGCCCAGAAGGGCTGTAACGCCATGCGGAAAGACCTGTTTGACAAGCTGCAGGAGCTTCCCCTGAGCTATTTTGACCAGCACACCCACGGCGAGCTGATGAGCCGCTTCACCAATGACGCGGATAACGTACAGATGGCGCTGGAACAAAGCGTCGTTCAGCTGCTCAGCAGCGCGATCACCTTTGTCGCCACTGTGGTGATGATGATTTACCTCAGCCCCACGCTATTCATGATTACAATTGTGCTGCTGGTGCTGGTGCTGCTGGTGTTCCGAAAGCTGGGCGGCCTGAGCCGTGACTACTACCGCAAGCAGCAGAAGGCGCTGGGCGCCGTCAACGGAGAGGTGCAGGAGGTCATCGAGGGTCTGAAGGTCGTGAAGGCCTTTAGCCACGAGGACGAGGTACGCGCCGAATTTGAACGCCTCAACGAAAATTACAGAGTTGCGGCCTCCTCCGCAACCACCTATTCCCAGATGATTATGCCGATCTCCGGGCAGCTGACAAATGCGGCCTATGCGGTGACTGCCATGGCCGGCGGTATTTTAAGCATCACCCGCGGCTTTGACGTGGGCGGTCTGGTGTCCTTCCTGACCTATTCCAAGCAGATTTCTCAGCCGGTCAACCAGATCTCCATGCAGATGACGACCGTCCTCTCTGCCCTGGCAGGCGCGGAGCGTATCTTTGAGGTCATGGATGCGGAGCCGGAAATCGACCAAGGCATCGTTACGCTGGTACAGGCCCATTGGGAGGGCAGCGAGCTACGGGAAGGCCCCGAAGGGGAAGGCAAGCGGCAGCATTGGGCGTGGAAGGTTCCGCAGAAGGACGGCAAGCCCGCGCTGGTAGACCTGCGGGGCGACGTGCGGTTCCACGACGTATGTTTTGGATATGTGCCGGAGAAGGAGATTCTCCATCACATCAGCATTTACGCCAAGCCGGGACAGAAAATCGCCTTTGTCGGCTCCACCGGCGCAGGCAAGACCACCATTACCAACCTGATTAACCGGTTTTACGAGATTCAGTCCGGCACCATCACCTATGATGGAATCGACGTGCGGGACATCGAAAAGGATTCTCTGCGGCGCTCCCTGGGCGCGGTGCTTCAGGATACCCATCTGTTCACCGGAACCGTCATGGACAACATTCGCTACGGGCGGCTGGATGCAACGGACGAGGAATGTATTGCTGCGGCAAAGTCCGCCAACGCGCACGGGTTTATCCGGCGGCTGCCCAACGGATACCAGACCATGGTTACAGGAGACGGCGCAAACCTGAGCCAGGGCCAGCGGCAGCTTTTGGCTATCGCCCGGGCCGCCGTGGCAGATCCCCCGGTTATGGTGCTGGATGAGGCCACGTCCTCCATTGATACCAGAACTGAGGCCCTGATCAGCAAGGGCATGGACACCCTGATGGAGAACCGCACGGTCTTTGTCATTGCCCACCGGCTTTCCACCGTCCGAAATTCCAAGGCAATTGCGGTCATCGAGGGCGGAGAAATCATCGAAAAGGGCAGCCACGAGGAGCTGCTGGAGCAGCAGGGACGATATTATCAGCTCTATACAGGGCAGTTCCAGTTGACGTAAGTGTAGTAGAGATGGCGTTCTGAACGTTGTACCGCCTGACCGATGGAGGTAACCTGCTCCGGGACTATGTTTGGCGAGGAACATTGTGCTGGCAATTGTAACAGCGGTTCTTACTGGCTTGGTGTATCTATTGGAGATGGTTAATATCCTGCTCCTTCGTTCATAGGCAGCGGTTTTGCAACAGTCCTGCTCCCGTGCCTGGAGGTAGTGACACTTATTGCCTCCTTATTGCTGCGGAAAGTTGTTTTACAGCTAAACTGGCGCTGAGCGATGCATTTTTTGAATAATAATTGTTTAAATGTTGATTGAGTTCCCCGGCCGTTATGAAGTGCCCCCTGTCAAGTAGACAGTGAAAAAACAAAAAAGTCTTTCCATGA
>JAJQBJ010000092.1 GCA_021203345.1 Oscillospiraceae bacterium | reverse complement strand
ATTCAATCGCTATGGATTTTTTAGGTGTTCAACTTCATTTTACAATCGACCAATCTAATTGTAACAAAACTGTAGTCGCTTTTCAACAACTATTCCAATTTTTTGGGAGGATTTTTTCGTTTTCGCACCCGTGCCTCCGAATAAAAAATCTCCCCCGTCGGAGACGGGGAACGCCAGACTGCTCAAACTGCGAAGTGGCTACCTTTCTTGATAGGGTAGCCATCTCGCAGTGGGCTTTTTCAACCCTATTTCTTTCTATAGTGGAAAGAAGGGGATTGAAAGAACGAGCAACCACGCTCGCAAGCGGGGCAGCACATAACAAAACAGTCTACGTTGTATGCGGGCCTGGTTACGAGGTAAACTTGATGCTACGTTGCGTCCCCTTGCCGCATTCTTCCTGCGGCAAGGGAAACAGGGGTTTTTCTTTGGCGGGTCGACACCGTTTCTTTTTGCCCCGTCAAAAAGAAATGGGGTTGAAAAACCCACTGCGAGATAAATTCCCAATCAAAAATGGCAATCACGTTGCAAATTGACCTGTAAATCTCTTTTAGTACGTTGCCGCGCGGAGACTATCCGCATATTCTCCCCAAATGCCCACACTTGGGATGAGTTTCATCGTTTTCCGACAAAAGCAAAATCTCCCCCGTCGGAGACGGGGGAGATAAGAGCTGCGATGGAATTAGGAGGTAGCAACCAGACCGCCATCGGGATAGATGGTGGTAGCGGTGACCATGTCGGAGGCAGCGGAGGCCAGGAAGATGGCGGGGCCAACCACGTCGATCTCATAGCCGATACGCTGTGCGGGCAGGGAGCCAGCGATGTTGTTACGGGTCGTCTCATCGGGGGGCAGCAGACCGACCATCATCGGGGTGTAGGTGATGGTGGGGCCGATGGCGTTGACCTGGATGTTGGGACGCAGGTCAGCAGCATAAGCCTTAGTCAGCATCTCGACAGCGCCCTTGGTGGTGTTGTAGGGCACGTTGCCGTTGCCGCCGTTGGCGACAGCGCGGATACCACGGACGGAGCCGAAGTTGATGATCTTGCCATAGCCCTGGTTGGGGTTAGCCTTGCCAGCCTCGAACTGATCCTGAGGAACCTGCTCAGCGCCCTCGATGTTGTTGGACTTCATCCAGTTGCCGAAGTACTTGCAAGTCAGCATCAGGGAGGTGATGTTGGTGTGCAGCATCTTCTCGAAGAAGTCGGTGTCGATCTCCCAGGACCACATCTTCTTGTTGATGCCCTGAGCGTTCACCAGGATGTCGCAGCCGCCCAGACCGTCGGGACCGGTGACGACTTCAACAGCCTTCTTCACGAACTCCTCATCACCGGCGTCGCCGGCAATGTACATGACCTTGACGCCAGGAGCAGCCTCGGCCTCGATCTTGGCCTTGGCAGCCTGCAGCTTGGCCTCGCTACGGGAAGAAATGCAGACGGAGCAGCCGTTTGCAGCATAGCCTGCGGCAATGGCCTCACCGAAGCCACCAGCGCCGCCGAAAATCATTGCTTTCTTACCAGAGATGTCAAACATCTTGGTCAGATCGCCAGAATAAACCTTGGGCATAATAATCGATCTCCTTTACAGTAGATTGTAAATAAAGTATTTATTCAGAACCCGGAAATCCGGAATTTTGAATCAAACGAAGGGATTAGTCCTGCTTCTGGGGAGGCAGCAGGCAGACCAGCATCTGAGTGACCTCAGTGCCGTTGTTGGTAACGCTCTTGGCAACGCCGCCGGCGCAGTGGAAGGAATCGCCTGCGTGCAGGACAGTCTCGCCGTCCTCGGTCTTCAGGGTCATCTCGCCGGTCAGGATGTAATAGATGGACTCCAGGGGGTTGGCGCCGTAGTCGCAGCCGCCGCCGGGCACGAAGTAGGTGATGCCCATGATCATCTTGCCGCCATCAATGCCGTTGGGGCCGCCCTCAACGTCAAACAGACGGGTGGGAACACACTCGTTGTGGCCGGGAGCAGTGTAGGTGTAGATCGTGCTACCCTCAACGCCCTTGGCTCTCTGAATCTTGTAGTTAGCCATGATAAAAACTTCCTTTCAAAAAATAATTTTTGAATATTGTTTAAGGTAGGAGATGGTCAATTTCCACCAACCATCTGATAGCTCATACCCTTAGTTTAGCACATTATTTAAAAAAGTGCAAGAGATTCTGCGAGATTCCAGCGCCCTCTGAAAAGAAAAGTTGTGAATTTATTTTGAATTTTCGCCAATCGGCCCGTCGGCGGCCCATTCTGCGCCGGGGTTCCCGCATCTTTTATCATATCAGCAATCGGCAGGGAAAAGGCTTGTTCGTTTGCTCAAACATTTTCCCGTTCTCTGTCAATTTTAACAGGCTCACCCCAAATCAATATCCAGCTCCACGGGGCAATGGTCGCTGCCAAAAATATCGGTATGGATTTTAGCCTCCTGGATGGCCTGCTTCACCCGGTCGGAGACGATAAAGTAGTCGATACGCCAGCCTGCGTTGTTCTCTCTGGCGTGATAGCGGTAGCTCCACCAGGAATAAACGCCGGTCACATCGGGGTACAGATACCGGAAGCTGTCCGTAAACCCGGCGTCCAGCAGCTCGGTCATTTTTCCCCGCTCCTCGTCGGAGAAACCCGCGTTCCCCCGGTTGGTCTTGGGATTTTTCAGGTCGATCTCCTGATGCGCCACATTCAAATCGCCGCAGTAAATGACGGGCTTAACTGCGTCCAGCTCTGACAGATAATCCCGTAGCGCATCCTCCCAGCGCATCCGATAGTCGATCCGCAGCAGGCCGTTCTGAGCGTTGGGGGTGTAGCAGCACACCAGGAAGAACTTCTCGTACTCCAAGGTAATCAGCCGCCCCTCGTGGTCATGCTCGTCGATGCCCATGCCGTAGGTCACCTGAATCGGCTCCCGCCGGGCGAATACCGCCGTACCGGAATAGCCCTTCTTTTCGGCGGAGTTCCAATACTGCCAGTAGCCGGGGGCGTTGACCTCCGCCTGACCGGGCTGCATCTTCGTCTCCTGCAAGCAGAAAAAGTCCGCGTCCAGCGTCTGAAATACGTCCTCAAATCCCTTTTTCAGACAGGCCCGCAGGCCGTTCACATTCCAGGAAATCAGCTTCATCGGTTTGTCCTCCTCTCAGGCCGGGTTCCCCGGCCCGTAGTAAACGATGCCCTGCCGGGCCGTTACCGTCACCTGGTTCGTGTCCCGGAGGTATTCCACATAAATACGCACATTCCTCTCGTACAGCGCGGCCCGGCTGACGTTCTCACTGAGCAAATGGAAGTGCCGGCACGTCCGGGCCTCGATCTCTCCCATCGTCAGGGGCCGGTCAATCAGCGCCAGAATCTGACGGGCGCGATCCTGAATCACGGCGATATTTTCGTCGATCAGCCCGCCGATCTCCGTGTACACGCCCCGATGGGCGGCAAGGTACAGGGCGGCCCTCTCGTTCCGCAGTCGCTCCATGGAGGCGATAGCGTCCTGATGGGAAAAGAAATAGGGCAGCTTGGCTGTTTCCAGCTCTGTACCGGTCAGCAGCGCATCCCCCAGATACAGCACATCGTCCGGGGTGCGGATGGAGATATGGTCGGGGGAGTGGCCCGGCGTGTGAACCACGCCGAAGGTCACGCCGCAAAACGTCACCTCGGTTTCCTCCGGGCCAACGGTCTGGTCTGCAATCAGCTCCATCTGGGCCACATCCTGCTCCGTCGCCGCCTGTTGGGGGGACAGCATAAAGAAATACGCCTTCAAACTCAGCCGATTGGCGCAAAGGCCCGCCTCCCCCAGGGGCAGCACCACCGGAATGTGGTACTTCTCCTGAAAGTAGCGGTGGTTAGGGGAGTGGTCGGTGTGGGCATGGCTGCCGAAAATGCCGATGGGGGTCAGGCCCGCCGCCAGCAGCGCGGCCTCCAGCCCCTCCCGCTGGCCCAGCAGTCCGGTGTCCAGCAGGATACACTGATGCTCGCCCACCCGATACAGGGGGATCAGCTGCCAGTCCGCCAGATACCAGGTGTTCCCCCGGGCCTGCCGCAGCTCCATTTGGGTGCTGCCGCCCTCGGCGTCCCGCCGGGACACGGCTCAGTCCTCCAGGACGGCCACCGCCCGACAGGGGGCGCCGTCCGCGTCTTTTCATTTCAGGGGCAGGGCCACCAGCGTAAAGGGCCGGTTCCCCACCTTGTCCAAATTGATTAAATTCTCGATGACCAGCATCCCGCTGGCCAGAAGAATGTGGTGGTTGTCCAGCTCGCTTTCGTGATTGTCCACGGAGGGGGTATCCATCCCCACGCCCCGCAGACCCGTGATGGACAGGATCGCCGCCGTGTGGCTGTCAATGATCGGATAATCCTGATAAAAGCGATTCTTCCCCCACTGCCCGGCCCAGTTGAAATTCAGCAGCACAAAGTCCAGCCCCCGGAAATCCACCAAATTAAAATCCGTGTCCCCGGGGAACACCTGCGCCCGGCCAAAAAAGCCCTCCGGCGGCATCTCGTCCAGGGTGCTGCCCTCCCGCAGCACATGGGAGGGCGCGTCAATATGGGTGCCGGTGTGGGAACCAAAGGTCAGCCGTGTGACGCGGCACGGCTCCCCCGGCATTTCCGCCACGGGAGTTAGCCGCACCTCCGGGTCGCCGGGGTATACCTCCATGCCGCCTTTGATTGGCCGCGTCAAGTCCACCATTCTCATGGGTTCCCATCTCCGTTCGTCTGCTTTTCCAAATAAATCATCAGGGCCGCGATATCCGCCGGGGACACCCCGGAGACGCGGCTGGCCTGCCCCAGATTGGCGGGACGGATGTGGGTCAGCTTCTCCCTGGCCTCCAGCCGCAGCCCCAGCAGGCTCTCATAATCCAAATCCTCCGGCAGCGTCCGCTGCTCCAGCCGGTGAAATTCCTCCATCTGCCGGTTCTGCCGCTGGATATAGCCCTGATATTTCAGGGAAATCTCCACCTGCTCCGTCTCTGCGGGGGTCAGCGTCTCGTCCGCCGCCCCCAGTCGGCGCAGATGATCATAGGTAAATTTGCTTCGCCGCAGCAGGTCGGCCAGCCGAACCCCGTGGCTCACCGGCGGCTCCCCCAGCTCCTGCAAAATCTGATTCAATCGCTCGTCCGGCGGGTGGCCGGTATGCTCCAGCCGCTTGCACTCCCGCTCCACGGCGGCGTATTTTTCCTCCACCTGGCGCAGACGCTCCCCGCTGACCAGCCCCAGCTCATAGCCGATTTGGGTCAGACGTTGGTCTGCGTTGTCCTGGCGGTGGGCCAGGCGGTACTCTGTCCGGCTGGTCATCATGCGGTACGGCTCGTTGGTGCCCTTGGTCACCAGGTCGTCGATCAGCACGCCAATATAGCCCTGATCCCGGCGCAGGATGAAGGGCTGCCGCCCCAGCACCTGATGGGCGGCGTTCACCCCGGCCACAAAGCCCTGGGCCGCCGCCTCCTCGTACCCGGAGGAGCCGTTGAACTGTCCCGCGCCGTACAACCCGGCGATTCGCTTCGTCTCCAGCGTCAGCTTCAGCTCGGTGGGGTCGATGCAGTCGTACTCGATGGCGTAGGCGCAACGGGTGATTTCCGCCTGTTCCAGTCCGGGGATGGTGTGTACCATCTCCACCTGCACGTCCTCCGGCAGGGAGGAGGACAGGCCCTGCAAATACAGCTCCTCCGTGTGCAGTCCCATAGGCTCCACAAACAGCTGGTGCCGGGGCTTATCCGCAAAGCGGACGATTTTTGTCTCGATTGAGGGACAATACCGGGGGCCTGTGCTTTCGATGGTGCCGTTGTACAGGGGCGAGCGATCCAGATTGGCCCGGATGACCTCATGGGTGCGCTGATTGGTATAGGTCAGATAGCACACCGCCTGATTGTTCACCGGATGCCGGGTGGAGAAGGAAAAGGGCAGCGGGTTCTCGTCCCCCCGCTGAATCTCCATTTTGGAGAAGTCCACGCTGCGGGCGTTCACCCGGGGCGGCGTGCCGGTTTTGAACCGGCGCAGACTCAGCCCCAGCTTCTCCAAACAGGCGGTCAGCTGGGTGGCCGCCTGCAGCCCGTCCGGGCCGGACTGCCGCACCACGTCCCCGACGATGGTGGCCCCGCCCAGATAGGTTCCCGTGGCAAGCACCACGGCCTTCACCTGATACATCGCGCCGTTCCCCGTCAGGACCCCGGTAACGGCCCGGTTTTCCGTCAGAATTTCCGTGACCTCCGCCTGCTTCAAAAACAGGTTTTCCTGCCGCTCCAGGGTGTGCTTCATGACTTCCTGATAGCGGCGGCGGTCGCTTTGCGCCCGGAGGGAGTGTACCGCCGGGCCTTTGCCCCGGTTCAGAATCCGGTACTGGATACAGGCCTCGTCCGCTGCGCGGGCCATTTCGCCGCCCACCGCGTCCAGCTCCCGCACCAGATGGCCCTTCCCGGTGCCGCCAATGGCGGGGTTACAGGGCATATTGCCCACCGCGTCCAGATTCACCGTAAAGCACAGGGTACGGCACCCCAGCCGGGCCGAGGCCAACGCCGCCTCGATCCCGGCGTGTCCGGCGCCAATCACCGCCACATCATAGGTTCCCGCCTGATACGGCATCCTTCGTCAACTCCATCAACTGTCTTTTTTATTGATATAATAGGGCTTCATCAGGGACTTCTGCTCGGTGGAGTCCTTCTGTGTCGCATAGTGTGAACGCTCCATGGGTGGGGGCGTGCGATAGGTGCGATTCTTCCGGGGCTTTACGTTCAGCAGCCGCCCCTCCGGGGGCTGATTGCCGGGCGCACCGGGCTTGGCGGCGGATTTTTTCTTGCCGCCGGTCTTTTTCTTCGCAGGGCGGGCGACAGGAGCTGCCGCCTGCTGCTCCTGCTCCACAGGCTGGGGCTTGGCCGTCTGTGCGGGCTGGCGGCGCTTGCCGTCCTTGGGAGCCTTCTTCTGGGGCTGCTGAGACTTCTGTCCGCCGGCGGGCTTTTCCCCGGCGGATTTGCCCTGATTCTGGGGATTCTGCTTCTTTTTGCCGGAGCCGCTCTGGTTCGATGCACCCCGGCGCTTGTCGCCGTAGGCATCCCGATACCGGGAGCTGTGGGTGGCGAACATCCGGTCGGTGGCATCCAGGAACCGGTCGCCGCCCCGCTCCTCCCGGAGCTGCTGCTCCAGCAGCGGGAAGTCGGAATAATCCGCCTCGTCCTCGTCGCCGGAGATTTCCTTCAAAAAGTCCTTCAGACTGGTCTGGCGCACCGGGCGGGTGTACGTCCGCTCCCGCTTCACCGGGCGCAGCACGGTGGGCAGGCTGTCCTCATCCTGCTCCGCCACCTCGTATTTGGCGGCGGATTCCGGTTCCACGGCCTTTTGCCGGGGCTGATTGCTCCGGGAAGTTTTCTTCTGCTTCTTTTTGCCCTTGGCGGCGCCTCCCGCCGCAGACTGCTTCTGATCCTCTGCCACAGGCTGAACCTCCTTTCCCGTGGATTCTGCCGCCGGGACGGCTGTGCGCTCCTGGCGCTTTTGCCGGGCGGCCATCCGGGCCTCCTGGTCGTCGGGATTGACCGGGCGGCCATGCTTATCCTTTTTGGGGGCCTCCAGCACCACCATGGGGTAGGGATGCCCCTCTATCACCGGCACCTTTCGGCCAATCAGCCGCTCGATGCCCTTTAACATATCCATCTCGCTGATGTCGCAGAAGGAAATTGCAATTCCCTCCCGCCCGGCGCGGCCTGTGCGCCCGATGCGGTGAACATACGTCTCCGGCACGTCGGGCAGGTTATAGTTGAACACATAGGGCAGCTCCTCGATGTCCAGCCCCCGGGCGGCGATATCGGTGGCCACCAGCACCCGAACCGTCCCCTCCTTAAAGCCGTTCAGGGCATTCTGGCGGGCGGTCTGACTTTTGTTGCCGTGGATGGCCTCGGCGTTCACGCCCCGCTTTTTCAAGTCCCCGGCCACCTTGTTGGCCCCGTACTTGGTGCGGGTGAACACCAGCGCAGAGGTGGCCTGCTCCTGTTCCAGCAGGTCGGCCAGCAGCTTTGTCTTGTTGTTCTTGTCCACGAAATAGAGGCGCTGCTCAATGCGCTCCACCGGGGAGGAGACGGGGTCCACCGCCACCTTCACCGGATTGTGGAGCAGGGAGTTCACCAGACTTGTCAGCTCCCCCGGCATGGTGGCGGAGAAAAACAGGGTTTGCTTCCGCTTTGGCAGCCAGGCCAGGATACGCTTCACGTCATGGATAAAGCCCATGTCCAGCATCCGGTCGGCCTCGTCCAGCACCAGCACCTCCAGCTGCTCCACGTTCACCTGTCCCTGATCGTGGAGATCCTGTAACCGGCCCGGGGTCGCCACCAGGATATCGGTGCCCCGGTGCAGAGCCTCCACCTGGGGATTCTGCCCCACACCGCCGAAAATCACGGTGCTGCGGAGAGGCAGATGCTTACCATAGGCCTCGAAGCACTCCTGAATCTGGATCGCCAGCTCCCGGGTGGGGGTCAGCACCAGTGCGCGGATGGGATGCTCCTTGTTCGGCCTGGCGTTCAGGCGCTGTAAAATGGGCACAGCAAAGGCACAGGTTTTGCCGGTGCCGGTCTGGGCGCAGCCCAGCACGTCCCGCCCCGCCAGCGCAGGGGGCAGGGCCTGTTCCTGAATGGGCGTGGGGCTTTCGTAGCCCTGCTCCGCCAAGGCGTTCAGGATGGGCCTGATGATGTTCAGTTCTTCAAATTTCATAAATACGGGTTCGTTCCTTTGATATAGAATATATTGAAATCGCCGCGTCCTTGCGGCGCTGCATATTAACACATTCTTTAGTATACCAGCAAAGTGTTCAGATTGCAAGATGCTCAAACAGGCAAAAAAAGACGCTGTCTCTGGGAGACAACGCCTGATTTTGAGGGGATGTGATGCAAGCTGGGGGCGGCCGGGGGTTCGACGGAACGCCAAACCGCCCCCAAAGGAATGATTGTAATTACTGCTTGGAGCCGTAGATACGGTCAGCAGCATTGGGATCCGTCCACTTGAACATGGGCAGGGTGGTGAGGATGCCGAAGATGGCAACGCAGACGACCATGATGTAAGCGCCCACGCCGTGACCGGCACTGATCAGGGCGACCATCAGGCTGGCAGCAAAAGCGCTGGGGATCAGCTGCAGAGCCATGATGATACGGTTGGCGGACTGATACTCCCGACGACCAAAGGCATAGCTCATGGAGGCGGGGTGCATGGTGGGCACGCCGCCGGTCATGCAGGCAACGCCGAAGCCCCACAGAACCAACAGAGGCACGCTGCAGGCGCCGGTGCTGGCGACAACGCCAGCCTGTGCAGCCAGAGCCGCAGGCGGGATGATGCAGGTGATACCCAGGATAACGCAGGCGATGGGGGTGCCCAGGTTATCGTCGATGACGCCGAACAGGAAGCTCATGGGGATGCCCAGGATAGCGCCCACGGACAGCCACTTAACGGCCTGGCCGACCCACAGGGTGGTAGCGCCCAGAGCTTCAACCGAAGCGCCCAGAGCGCCGGCGGCGACTACTTCAGCATTGGTGGCATACAGGGTGATGAACCAGGTAGCCATGGAAGCCATGCAGCAGTTGATGACGAACTGATAAGCGCCGAAGTTGCAGAAGATGATCCAGCTCTTGCCCTGCTTCAGAATCTGACCGACAGTCAGATTCACCTCATCAGAGGCCTCGGACTTGGGCTTGGTGGCGGAGCCATCGGGGAACAGGCCAACATCCTCGGGATTGTCCCGCAGGAACAGGCCCACGCAGATAGCCATGAGGACCAGGATAACAGCGATGCCGACATAGAAGGGACGATAGTCAGCGCCCATCTGGGTTTGGATCAGGCTGGTCATAACGGAGGTGCCCACCACGGAGAACAGGGGGGAGCCCAG
Source organism: Oscillospiraceae bacterium (assembly GCA_021203345.1). Taxonomy (GTDB): domain Bacteria; phylum Bacillota; class Clostridia; order Oscillospirales; family Oscillospiraceae; genus JAJQBJ01. Next base: position 11,389 of record JAJQBJ010000092.1, on the reverse strand, counting down.
GGTCACGATGCCCAGCACGGTGCCACGATAGCGGATGAACCAGGAAGCAGCCAGCTGCATGCTGGACATCTGGAAGCACATACAACCGCAGCGAACCAGGAACAGGGAGATGAAGTACAGCGTGTAGTTGCCGACCTCAGCAGTGGAGGTGGCGCCCTGTACGTCGATCCCGGAGGTCACAGCCAGACCGCCGGCAGCAGCGATGCCCAAGCAGCCCAGGCAGCAGACGATCATGCAGGGAATCAGGGTCTTACGCACGCCGAATCTGATGAAGCAGGTGCCGTAGACAAAGGTCAGAACGATGCAGACGAAGTTACCCACGGTAATGGGCATCTGCGTTGCGGTGGCACTCCAGGCAGAGAACGACTGGATGATGTTGATCTGGTCATTCTGCAGGCCGGAGTACATGAAGTTGAATAGGATACCTAAAATTAGGAACGCGATTGCATATCCTGCGAATTTTTTGTTCTTTAACACAAAAATTCCTCCTCATTAGCTCTAAATTTTTCTCGGAAATCCAGAGCGGCTGCCGTCCGTGCTGCCCCCTCCCCTCAGACTGGGCCAATGGAATCGGACATTCCCCGCAGTGAGTTACCCTTTCGAGGCGTCCCAAAATGAGACACCTCCTTAGAGATCAATTATACTATATTTTTCAGAAAATGCAACCACAAATTTATGTAAATATTGCGGTTTTTTCAAAAATTTCCTAGCGCCATCCAGAGAAAGACGCTTGCACACGGCGTTTTGTTGTGCTATACTGTCGTAAAATCATTCTCTGTTTTGTTTTTGTCCATTTGATTGGGGGAATCTCTCTTGCAAAATTTCAACGCGTATCTTCTCACCCACAAGAAAGTGACGCTGATTCTGATGTGGATCTTTCTGGTCATTTCCCTGGGTATCGCCCTTTTTCTGAACATCTTTTACCCTACGATGCCAATTATGCGCTTCTTCGGCGCGATTCTCGTGCCGGTCATTCTGACGGTATACTTCCGGATTCTGTATGGCCGCGCCAGCGACTACGAGCGGCATCAGGCGGAGGCCGCCGGTGAGCCGACCCACCCCACCGCAAAGCCGAAAAAAAGAAAAAAGAAACACTAATTTGATGCAAAAGCGCTGTCCTCCGGAATTCGGGACAGCGCTTTTTTCCTTGCGGGGTTGTACAAATTGCGAAGCGGGTTCCACTTCTGATTGGCTTTCTATCACGAAGGGGGCTTTTTCAACCCCATTTCTTTTTGACGGGGCAAAAAGAAACGGTGTCGACCCGCCAAAGAAAAACCCCTGTTTCCCTTGCCGCAGGAAGAATGCGGCAAGGGGACGTGACGTGACATCAAATTTACCTCGTAACCAGACCCGCAAGTAATGTATGCCGTTTTCATCCTGTACTGACCACGCTTGCGAACGTGGTTACTCGTCGGCCTATTTCGGTCTGTTTCGTGCGAATCGGGTTACGTTATTTCTTGCTGTTCCGTTGCATCCCCATGCCCCGTTCTCACCGGGGCATGGGTGAGGCGTTTTTCTTTGAAGCGCGGGCCGCTAGGCCAATTCCTCTTACGCGCAAATGCAGGGAGCGATGGCCGCAAGGCCATGCGAGTCGCAGGCGGTTCGACACCGTTTCTTTCCGCCATTGAAAGAAATGGGGTCGAGAAAACCCGCTTTGTGATGAATACGTCTCAAAAGCGGCAACCCCTTTACAGTTAGTATGGCGACCTCCCGCCATACTAACTGTCTCCCCTCCCATGATGCAAAATGGGCGACAACGGCTTATAAATCAGGAAGCACAGCAGCGCATCCAACAGGCCCTTGATAAAGGTAAAGGGCAAATTGAAGATAGTCAGACAGGCCAACAGGCTGTTGACGCCGGGGAGGATGGCCTGATACATTTCAATAATGTTCTCCAGCGGCAGGCCGTAGAACCGGACGTAGGCCGGATACACCAGAAACAGATTGATGGGCAGCGAGCAGGCCGCCATCACAGCGCACCCCACCAGAGAACCGACCACCGCCCGTTTCCGGGTCTTGCGCCGCCGGTAAATCAGGCCGGAGGGCACCACAAAGCAGCACCCCAGCAAAAAGTTGCACAGCTCCCCCACCCCGGCGGAGGAGGTTCCGTGAAACAGGATGAACAGCAGGTTTTTGATGCCCTCGATGACAATGCCGCTGACCGGCCCCAGGGCAAAGGTGCCCAGCAGGGCGGGCAGGTCGGAGATATCCAGCTTGACAAAGCTGGGCATCAGCGGGGCGGGGAACTCCAGAAACATCAGGATAAACGCCACGGCGGACAGCATGGCCGTCACGGTGATATTGTGGGTGCTGCGGCTCATGCTTCGCTTCATACATCCTCCTCCAGCAAATTCTGCTGACGCAGGAAGGTCAGAAATGTCTCCACGTCCGCCGCCACCTGGTCGGTGCTTACCTCCGTGTCGAACAGGCCCTCCAGCCGCATGATCAACTCCGCTCTGGAGCAGTCCCCCTGGGACAGCAAATCCCACAGGAACGCCCCGGACAGGCCCATCTGAATGGCCTGGGGGTATTCCGCCGCCCGGTCGCCTACGGCCCGGGCCACATAGAGGCCGTTGTCCTCCTGAGTTACTTCAAATCCGTCTTTCAGCTTCATAACAGGTTCTCCTTTGCTTTATAGTATATGATCTGCCGGCGTGTCCACATCCAGCAGCTCGCACTCGTCTGTCACGGGGCAGAGCCAGCAATCCTCCAGGTGCCGCCGAAGCACCGCCTTGCCGCCCCGGTCGCCGGTGAGGGTCAGCAGCTCCGGCTCATAGCGCCGGGCGAACACACAGGGGTTCCCCAGTCGGTTCTGTCCGCAGACACAGCCCAGCCCCCGCCCACTGGCGGCGTAGCCCGCCAGAAAGCGGCCCATGGTTTCCCCGGTCAGGCGGGGCTGGTCTGCCACGAAAAAGGCGGTGCAGTCCGCCGGTGCGCCCCAGTTTAACCCTAAAATCAGGGAGGTGGAAACGCCCTGTTCCGCCCGTGGGTTGTGTACCCAGGCGATTCCCTGAGCCGCGCAGTCGGCCTCAATTTCCGGGTGGGCAGTCACCACCACCAGAGATCGCTCGTCGGGGCGCTCCCCTTGCAGCGCCGCCAGCCGCTCCAGCGTCCAGCGGTATAAGGGCTTGCCCCGCCAGTCGGTCAGGAGCTTGTTCTCCGCCCCGTACCGCCGGGACAGCCCCGCCGCCAGCAGCACCAGCTTACAGGTCATGGGGGTGAAATACCCGGCACACCTGCTCCGGGCGAATGGGCAGGATGCGGAACTGCTGTCCGCAGGCCTCCGCTACGGCGGCGGCAATGGCCGGGGCCGGGGTGTCGATGACCAGCTCCCCGATGGATTTGGCGCCAAAGGGGCCGGTTGGCTCATAGCTGCTTGCAAAGTCGATGAAGATGTTCCCCATATCCAGCCGGGTGGGGATTTTATACTGCATCAGGGAGTTGCTGTAGCATTTGCCCGTCTCGCTCTGGGTAATATCCTCGTACAGGGTCATGCCGATGGCCTGCACAATGCCGCCCTCCGCCTGCACCCGCGCCAGATTGGGGTTGATGACCGTGCCGCAGTCGATACAGCCGTAATAGTTCACCGGCGTGACCTTGCCCGTCTCCGGGTCTATGTCCACCTCGGCGATCCCCACCATAAAGGGGGTCGGCGACGTGGGGGAGGAATAGCTTTTGGTGGCGGTCAGGAAGTTCCCGGCGTTCTGGCTGTCGTTGGCGATCTCCCCCAGGGATTTTTGCTGTCCCGTCTCCAGATTCACCGCCGTATGCCAGTCGAAGGACAAGTTCTCCGGGGCGCAGCCCATTTGCCGGGCCGCCTCCCGGATGATGGTTTCCTCCAGCGCGGCGCAGGTGTCCACCACCGCCCGGCCGGTGACATAGGTGGTGGAGGAGGCGTAGGAGCCGGAGTCGTAGGGGGACACGTCGGTATCTACCCCGTGGACGGTGATTTGGCTCATGTCACAGTCCAGACAGTCCGCTGCGATTTGGGACAGAATGGTGTCACAGCCCGTTCCCATGTCGGAGCAGCCCACCATCAGGGTGTAGATGCCGTCGTCGTTCACCCGCAGGGTGACGGTTCCCACGTCCACCCCGGAGATACCGGAGCCTTGCATGGCCATAGCCACGCCCACGGCCCGGATGGTGCCGTCCTCCAGCACGCGGTAGGGGTATTTGTGTTCCCAGTCCGCCATTTCCTTGCAGCGCTCCATGCACCGGTCCAGCGTGCAGCTGGTCAGCGGCTCATTGTAATAGGCGGGCATGGTCTGCCCCTCCCGCACCATGTTTTTCGAGCGGATCACCGTGGGGTCGATGCCCAGACGGCGGCTCAGCTCGTTCACCGCCGATTCCACCGCAAAGATGCCCTGGGTCGCGCCAAAGCCCCGGTATGCGCCGCTGGCCTGGTGATTGGTGTACACCACGTCGTCGTCAAAGCGGAACGCCTCGCAGTTCCCCCCGTACAGGGGAATGGACTTGTGACCGGACAGGCCCACCGTGGCCCAGCTGTGTTCCCCGTAGGCCCCGCCGTCGGACAGGGTGTGCAGATAGATGCCCCGAATGGTGCCGTCCCGCATGGCGCCCAGCCGGACGTGCATCTCCATCTGGTGCCGGGGGCTGCCGCTGGTCTGGGCCTCATACCGGCTGTATACGATTTTAGCGGGCTTTCCCGTCAGCCAGGTGACAATGGCGGGATACGGCTCGCTGACAACGGTTTGCTTGGCCCCGAAGCCGCCGCCGATGCGGGGCTTGATGACCCGCACCTTGCTCTTGGGGATGCCCAGGGCGGTGGAGATGATGCGCCGCACATGGAAGGGAACCTGGGTGGAGGAGGTCATCACCAGCCGCCCGTAGGGGTCTTTGTAGCAATAGGTGCGGAAGGTTTCCATCATGACCTGCTGTGCCGCCTGCACCCGATAGGTCTGGTCGATCACCTCGTCGCAGGTTTGGAGTACCGCCTCCACGTCCCCGTCAAAGCACTCGTCATGGGCCAGCAGGTTCCGCCGGTTGTCCGCCCCGGTGAAGGGGGCATGGGTCAGCCAGTCCTCCTCCGGGTGAACCAGAATGGGGTTGTCCTTGGCCGTGTGAAAGTCCAGCACGGCGGGCAGAACCTGATAATCCACCTGAATCAGCTTTAAGGCCCGGTCTACAGCCTCCTCCGTCTCTCCCGCCACGATAGCCACCGCGTCCCCCACAAACCGCACCCGATCTTCTAAAATATACCGGTCATAGGGGGAGGTTTCCGGATAGGTCTGGCCCGCGTGGGTGTACCGGATATGGGGCACATCCGCATAGGTCAGCACACATGCGATACCGGGCACCCGCTTCGCCGTTTCCGTCCGAATCCCGGTAATTTTTGCATTTGCATGGGGCGAGCGCAACAGCTTGACGATGAGGCAATCCTTGGGGGCCATATCGTCGGTGTAAACGGGCTGTCCCGTCACCAGCGCCATGGAGTCCACCTTTCGGACGCCCCGGCTGACATCCTTATTCTGCTTGCTCATGGTTCCTCCCCCGTTTCCAGGCCAGATATTGCTGCACCGCCCGAAGCTGACTGGCGTATCCGGTGCAGCGGCACAGGTTCCCCGCCAAGTATTCCCGAATCTCCGCCTCGGTGGGGTTTTCCAGCTCCCGCTCCATAGCCAGCACGTTCATCACAAAGCCGGGGTTGCAAAAGCCGCACTGGTCGGCGCCCTGATCTGCCATAAAACCGCCGAACTCTGCGGCCTCCTTTTGCAGGCCCTCCAGCGTGGTGATACTGTGCCCATTGGCCCGCACCGCCAGTACCGTACAGGACAGCACCGGCGTTCCATCCAGCCAGACGGTACACAGGCCGCAGTTGGAGGTTTCGCACCCCCGCTTGACGGAATAGCAGCCCTGCTCCCGCAGGAATTCCAACAGGGGCTTGTCCGGCGCTGCTTCGGCGGCAAGCCGTTTTCCGTTCAGCGTCAGTTGAATCAGCATGGCCCGTCCACCTCCAATTTCTTCAGACAGCGCCCGATCAGCACGCCGGAGAGATACCGGCGATAGGCGGCGCTGGCCCGGCTGTTGTCCCCGTAGGGAAGGTCAGCGGCCAGCACTTTCAGCGCCGCCGGGTCGGCAGATGTCACCAGCGCGGCCCGGCCGGGTCTGGCTCCCACGGCACAGCGAAACCCGTCCGCCCCGGCGGAGACGCACACCGCCAGCACCGGGAAGTCCGTTTCCGTGTTGCGGAAGCTCTGATAGGCGGTTCTCCACCGGGTTTTGCGGAGGATCACCGCCTCCAAAATATCCTTGTCCGGGGCACGCTGGATAAATTCCGTCAGAGGGATGACCCCGCCCCGGTACAGCTTCACCTGGGTATCCAGGGCCAGCAGGCAGGTCAGCGGGTCGGAAAAGCCGAACCGCCCCCAAACGGTGCCGCCCACCGTGGCGCAGTTGCGGAACTGTACGCCCACGATATGCCGCAGGCTCTCCCGAACAGCGCCCTGTGTCCACGCCTGAACGCCGGGGTGCAGCTCCAGCTGGCGCAGCGTGACCATGGCTCCGATTTGAAAGGCTTCCTCGTCCTCGGTAATTTGGTCAAGGCCCAGGCCGGACAGGTCGATGCCCGTGCCGATGGTGCGCTCCCCCAGCCGGAGCCAGCAGGTTCCGCCCAGAATCCGGCTTGTTTTCTTTTGGTTCAGCGTCCATGCTTCCTCCAGGTCGGATGGACGCGCATACTCTCTCAGGTGCAGCAAAGCGCTCTCCCCTTTCGCCGCAATTCTCACGTCCCTATTATAGCGGCGGGGTTTTGGGGTGTCAACAAAGGGTGGAAAAATTGGTGGGGACATTTTTCAGGGTGGAGGCTCTTTGAACGAGGTACAGAGAACAGCAAAACGCCGCAGAGCAACTAAGCTCTGCGGCGCAAATCGGCATTGGCTCACTCGAAGTCGTACTCGTCGGCGTACCACTCCTTGAACAGGTTGAACACCGCCTCCAGAATGGCGTCGTCCTCCACGTCCACATAGTTTTCCTCCTCGTCGTTGCCGGGAATGGGCTCGATGCGGAGAATCACCACCTCGCCGTCCTCCTCGCCGCCGACGGGCATGAGGATAATATACTCCTCCCCTTCATAGGGGATGATGGTCAGGTATTCATAGGCCTCCTCGTTTCCGTCCTCGTCGGTGAGGATTAGAATTTCGGGCTGTTCCTCCAGCTCCTCGGGGGTCAGGTTCTTGTTGTCATCCATCGTGAAAGCGCTCCTTTCAAATTGTTTTGTGTAACCGGACAATCTGATCCAGCAGCAGATCCGCCGCCTGATCCTTGCTGACCAGGGGCAGGTCGATCTCCTCGTCCCGTGTGATCAGGGTCAGCACATTGGTATCCACACCGAACCCTGCGCCGGCCACCTTGACATTGTTGGCGGCCACCATATCCAGATGCTTTTTCTCCAGCTTTTTCCGGGAGTTCTCCAGCAGATTCTGTGTCTCCATGGAAAAGCCGCACAGAAACTGTCCCGGCCGCTTATGCTCGCCCAGATAGGCCAGAATGTCCCGGGTGCGGGTCAGGGGAATGGACATATCCCCTTCGCCCTTTTTGATTTTGTTGTCGGCAACGGCGGCGGGCCGGTAATCCGCCACCGCAGCGGCCTTGATGATGATGTCCTGCTCCCCGGCCCGGCCTGTCACGGCCTCGTACATGTCGGCGGCGGATTCCACCTCCACAATGGTCATATAGGCTGGACGCTTCAGCGCCGTGGGGCCGGTGACAAGGGTCACCTCCGCGCCCCGGGCGGCGGCGGCTTTGGCGATGGAATAACCCATCTTGCCGGTGGAGCGGTTGGACAGATAGCGCACCGGGTCGATTTTCTCCCGCGTGGGGCCGGCTGTGACCAGAACCCGCTGTCCCGCCAGGTCTTTTTCGTGGACGATGGTGTGGAGAATAGCCTCCTCCAGGTCCACCGGCTCCGGCATTTTGCCCTTTCCGGTGGTTCCACAGGCCAGGTATCCGGAGGCCGGCTCCAGCACCTCCCACCCGTAGCGGCGCAGCAGCGCCAGATTGTCCTGGGTCACAGGATTTTCGTACATCCGGGTGTTCATCGCCGGGGCGCAGAGCTTGGGACAGTTACAGGCCAGAATGGTGGTGGTCAGCATATCGTCCGCCATGCCGTGGGCCAGCTTTGCAATGACGTTGGCTGTGGCCGGGGCCACCAGCACCAGATCTGCCTGCTCCGCCAGAGAGACGTGTTCCACCTGGAACTCAAAATTCCGGTCAAAGGTATCCACACAGCACTTGTTGCCCGTCAACGTCTCGAAGGTCACGGGGGTAATGAATTGACAGGCGTTTTCCGTCATCAGCACATGGACGTTACAGTGCTTTTTCACCAGCGCAGAGGCCAGATTGGGAATTTTATATGCCGCAATGCCGCCGGTGACAGCCAACAGCACCGTTTTACCTTTTAACATGGGTCGTTCCCCCTCCTGAATCAGATTTCACAGGCGCTCAGACGTGATTCAGTATACCAAATTTCCGGGGCGGTGTAAACTCTTTTTGTTGTTTTTTTCCGCCGCCGACTGGACGGCACGGCCCGTCTCTGGTATAATGGCACCACCAAACCGCAAAGGAGCCTGCCCTATGAATACCGCCGGACTTTCCCGCTGGGAACCCCTGTTGACCCCGCTGCTGGAGGACGCCCGCTTTGCCGCATTGTCCGACCGGGTGGATGCGGCCCGGGCTGCCGCCGTGGTCTACCCGCCGAAGGCGCTGCAATTTTCCGCCTTTGCCCTGACCCCGCCGGAGGAGGTACGGGCGGTCATTTTGGGCCAGGATCCCTATCACGAGGAGGGCCAGGCCCAGGGGCTGGCTTTTTCTGTTCCCCGCGGCGTGAAGATTCCTCCCTCCCTGCGGAACATCTATCAGGAGAGGCAGCAGGATATGGGGATTCCCCCCAGCTCCCACGGGGATTTGACCGCCTGGGCGCAGCAGGGCGTGCTGCTGCTGAATACAGTCCTGACGGTGGAGCAGGGCCGGGCCAACGCCCACAGCAAATTTGGCTGGCAGTGGTTCACCGACGGGGTGGTGTCTGCACTGACAGAGCTGGAGCAGCCCATCGTCTTTCTTCTTTGGGGCGCACAGGCCTGGAAAAAGGAGCCGCTGACCGCCTCGCCCTACCCCCGGCTGGTGGTGAAAAGCGCTCACCCCAGTCCGCTTTCCGCCTATCGGGGCTTTTTCGGCAGCCGCCCGTTCAGTCAGGTCAACGACTTCCTGACCGCTCACGGCGCGGTGGAAATTGACTGGCACAACTAAAAACACCGGACGGTACCTGCGTACAGGCGCCGTCCGGTGTTATTTTATGCTGTTTTAGGAGCTTCTTAGCTCATACACAGGATATCCCGTTTCAGGCGGGAGATGATGCGTTTCTCCAGCCGGGAGATATAGGACTGGGAGATACCCATGCTGTCCGCCACCTCCTTCTGGGTGTACACCCGCCGACCACCCAGGCCGAAGCGCATGGAGATGATGCGCCGCTCCCGGTCATTCAGGCGGCTCAGGGCGGCGGCCAGCAGCGCCCGATCCACGTCCTCCTCGATGGGCCGCATGACGATATCCGCGTCTGTCCCCAGAATGTCGGACAGCAGCAGCTCGTTTCCGTCCCAATCCGTATTCAACGGCTCGTCAATGGAAACCTCCGCCCGCTGGCCGGACACCTTCCGCAGATGCATCAGAATCTCGTTCTCGATGCAGCGGGAGGCATAGGTGGCCAGCCGTATCTTTTTCTCGGAACGGTAGGTGTTCACAGCCTTAATCAGGCCGATGGTGCCGATGGAAATCAAATCCTCCAGATTGATGCCCGTGTTGTCAAAGCGCCGGGCGATATACACCACCAGACGCAGATTGTGTTCGATCAGCGTGTTCTTTGCCGCCAAATCCCCCGCCTCCATCCGGGCGATGACCTGCGCCTCCTGGGTTCGATCCAGCGGCGGAGGCAGCACCTCGCTGCCCCCGATGTAAAAAACGCCCTCCGGTTGGTTCAGCCCCAGCTGTTCCCGAAGCCACTTCATCCACTTTTTCCACGCAAACATTGGCTGTTCCTCACTTTCCGTCCGTTCCCGCCAGGGCGGTGTAGCCCCCGCCCCGGGACACCGGTTGCTCTGTCAGAGCTACCAGCGTCTCCGTCCTGTTTTTTCCCGCCGAGGTGATTTTGTCCGCCCGAAAAGCCAGCAACAGCCCCTCGGATACGCCCACCGCCCGGTAGGGCAGCAGCCGGAACCGTCCCCGCGCCCCCAGCCGGGCCATGCCCGTCGCCGGGACGCTGACATCCTCCGCAGTCAGCTCTGGGAGCAGCGGCAGCGCCTCCTGCCATTCCAGCAGCACCGCCGGGCTTCCGTCCGTTGGGTCATGCAGGCTGTTCCCCGTGTCCACCAGCGCGGAAACCCGGATGCGCCGATGGCCCAGGGTGATCTCCAACGGAATGACCTCCCCGGTCAGGCGGCTGTGCCGGGCCATGCCCCGAAAGGCCAGGGACAGCCCGCACCAGCACACCGCCGCTGCCAGCAGCACCGCCTTCAGGTCTGGGGCGGTCAGCAGCACGCCCCGTTCCAGGGACAGCCCACCGCCCCACAGGGCGATGGCGTACACCCCGCCGCCCAGCCCGCAGGCCAGGCCGAAGAAAATCAGGGTCAGCCGCAGCAATCGCCGGTGTCCTCCGTAGGCGATCAGCACCAGCAGCACGCCCACAGCCAGCTTCACCGGCCACCGGGCCAACGCACCGCCGAAGGGCAGAAAACAGGCCACGGCGTACAGGCCGCCCGCCCCGCCGCCGACCAGCAGCCGCCAGCGGTTCAGCTGCGCCCCCATCACCCGACCGGCCAGCAGAAGGAGCAGATAGTCCACCAGCCCGTTGGTTATGAACAGCGTGTCTGCGTACACCGTCACCTGCCTCACCTCACAGGCCCATTGTAGCACCCGGGACGGGCAAAGCTCGTCTAACCCGGACGAGGCACAAGCCGTTTTTTTGGCGGAAAAGCTGCTTGTGACAGGGTTTGTCAACAAGAAACCGCCCGTCCGGGATTCCGGACGGGCGGGTCAGTCTGTCAAAAAGTCTATCTACAAAAAGAAAACCAGACGAAAAGATCAGAAAGCCCTCCGCAGGAGTTTTGTTGCGGTAGCGACAAAACAAAGTCAAATCTATCTTTTTAGCCGGGCGCGCCCCAGAGCGGCTTCTCTTGCTCTTCTGGGCAATTCACCTTCCGTACCGGCAAAAAACACAGGCAGGGAGCGTAGCGGAAGTGCCGCTTGACGGCGGAGGCGACACTGTTGCATTAGAAAAGACACCGCCTGCAGTGCGGAGAGGAGCCGCAGATTCGCCCCAAATGCGTGAAGTGCCCCCTGTCAAGTAGACAGTGAAAAAACAAAAAAGTCTTTCCATGAA
>JAJQBJ010000137.1 GCA_021203345.1 Oscillospiraceae bacterium | reverse complement strand
TCATGGAAAGACTTTTTTGTTTTTTCACTGTCTACTTGACAGGGGGCACTTCACCACCATTGATTTTGCAATAGTAACTTCTGGGTTAAATAAGGTAGGACTGAAATTTGCTTTTTTCAATTCAGGAATGGCGTAATTTCAGGGCTAATCGACAAATTCTCTTATTTTTTTGAAAAAATCGGGAAATAGACTGGAAACACGCCGAAAAATCCTCTATAATAGGTTGTCAAGATGAAGTCTCCTTCCAAGTGGAGGATACTTGATTCGTTTGGAGGGGTTTTATGGTCTTTTCAAGTCTTATCTTTTTGCTGTTCCTGTTTCTTTGTCTGGCGATTCAGCATTTTTGCCCCAGCACCAAGACAAAGAATCTGGTTCTGCTGATCTTTTCCCTGATTTTCTATTTGTGGGGCGGAATCGCCAGCCTGCTTTTGCTGTTGGCGATCACGGCGATTGACTGGTATGCCGCCCTGCGGATCGCGGATCAGGTCAACCGCTCCCGGCGGCGGCTTCTGCTGGGCGTAGCGGTGGGAATCAACGTGGCAATTTTCGCCCTGCTTCGCTTCTGGGAGCTGTTCCCCTGGGCTGGTGAGCGCACGGTTATCAGCCGCTATGCCATCCCCATGGGCTTTGCCTTTTACACCATTCAGCTCATCAGCTATCTGGTGGATGTATACCGCAGCAACGTGGCCCCTCAGCGGAGATTTTCCACCCTTCTGCTGTACGCCTCCCTGTTCTCCCAGTCCTCCGGCGGCCCTGTGGTGCGCTATGCCGAAATTCGCCCCGCGCTGAAAAACCGCAAGGTTCGCTCCGCCTCCATGAGCCGGGGCATCATGCGGTTCTCCTGCGGCTTGGCGAAAAAGGTGCTGCTGGCGGACTCCTGTGGGGCGGTGGTGGATGCGCTTTTGGGTGAGAGCATCAACGCTCTGGCCTCCGCGCCGGTGTTGTCCGTGTGGCTGGGGAGCATTTTCTTCATGCTCCAGCTGTTTTTGGATTTGTCCTCCTATGCGGATATGGCAATCGGCCTGGGCCTGATGTGCGGCTTCTGCTTTCCGGAGAACTTTGACTATCCCTATGTGGCCGCCAGCCTCCGGGATTTCTGGGCCCGCTGGAACAAGACGGTGATCGCCTTCTTCAACGACTATGTGTATCTCCCGCTGGGGGGCACCCGCCACGGGGCCGTGATTGAGGCGCTGAATCTGGTGATCGCCTGGCTGCTGTTCGGTCTGTGGAACGGCGGCAGAGCCAATTTCATGATTTGGGCGCTGTATTGCGTGGTTCTGCTTCTGGTGGAGCGGCTGTTCCTGCATAAGCTGGAGGAGCTGCCCGCCGCCGTGGGGCATATCTGGGTATTGCTGACCATGTTCCTGGGCTTTATCCTCTACCGGTATTCCGATTTGGGGATGCTGGCCGTGGCGCTGAAGGGCCTGATTGGTCTGAACGGGGCAGGCTTCGCCAACGCCGCCACCGGTCAAATTTTCATCCGTCACCTGCTTCTGTTGGTGATTGCGGTGATAGCATCCACGCCCCTGACCAAAATCGTTGGGGCATATATGAAGGAACAGGCCAAGGCAGACGAGCGGTGGCTCTATGTCAAATCTGCGGTGGATGCGATCTGCCCCGCCGTTTTGCTGGTGCTGTCTGTGATGGCAATGGTGGGCGATCAGCTGCCCGGCTTTGCCTTCTTCCAGTTTTAACGAAAGGGGGATGAAATGATGACTGATGAACGGAAAGCGCCGTCCCGGATGGACGAAGAGCAGGAAAACACGAAAAAGGCCGGCGGAAGGCGGCTGGTGGAATCCGGTCAGGAGCACCCCGAATACCGGGGTAAGCGTATGCTGCCCTCCGAGGCGGACGACGAGCTTGACCTTGTAACAACTCCCCCGGAGGAGCCGACAGAATCGGACGAAGCCCCCGCTGCCCCTGCCCGCAAAAAGGACAACTGGTTGACGCGGCTCCAGGACGCCGCCCAGGACTTGAGCGACCAGGTTTTGGATTGGCGGGACGATATGACGGATCGCTTCAACGACATGGCCGCCGACCCGGAAAACGACAGTCTGGCGGCGAAAATGCTCCGCCGCTCCGATGAAATCGTCAGCGGTATCGCCGATCAGCAGCGGGAAACTGACCAAATCATGGATGAAGCCGCCACCCGCAAAGCTGAGCGCATCCAGCGGGCGGACGAGGTGCTGAATCCCGATGGGAGCCGACCCAAGTTTGTGTTCTACACGCTGGAAAACGCCCCCTCCAAGGGAAAAGCGGGCACGCCGATGCAGCTGGAACACACCACCCTGATTGACGAGGATGGACAGGTGATTTCCGCCCCCCACACCGAAACGGCGGAGGCAGAACAACCGGCAGCCGCTGAACCGACGGAGGAAAGCTCCATTGACGTTCCCCTGCCAGAAAACGACGTTGAGGCATCCCCCGCCGCGTCGGAAGATGCTCCAGCCCAGGCCGACGAGCCGGCAGAAGAGCCGGACGAGCAGGAGCCGCAGCCTGCGCCGGAATTTCAGCGAAAAGCGGAGCCAGCCCCCGAGGAAGAACCGGAGCGCCCGGCCCGCCATCATTCCCGCGCACAGGGCGGTTCCCGGGTGAGGGAGCCGGAGCCGGAATCCGAACCGGAGCCTCCCGCGCCGAAGCCGGTGGTTCCGCCGACCCCCCAGGCCCACAAGCGGGCGTTGAAGCGTTCCCGCACGGTGCAGTATTGGCTGTTCTTTGTTCTGCTGGCGGCGTTCGGTCTGGCGGGACTGTTCGGCAATTTCCGGACAACCTTCTCCGAGGCGGAAAATCGGACGCTGACGGAAAAGCCTGCCCTCTCCTTCTCCGGTCTGGTGAACGGGAGCTATTTCGCCCAGCTGGATCAGTGGTATGACGACACCTATCCGGGCCGGGACAGGCTGGCTACCGTATATGACGGTTTGAGTACAATCTTTGGCTTTGGCACAGACGCCTCCGTTTCCGAGGGTTCGGCGCAGACCGAGTCGGAAGCCTCCGAAACCCCGGAGGAATCGGAAACGCCCGAAATCTCTACCGCCACTGAGGAATCTCCCACGGGAGAAACGGCTCAGACTGCGGGAAGTGAAAGCGCAGAGGCCACGGAAACAGGCTCCGCAGAGGGAACGGAGATATAATCAAATTTGACCTGAAATACAGATGCAAAAGCTGCCGCCCGTATCGACGTTGATACGGGCGGCAGTTGCTATAATCTGATGTATGATAATTTTACTCCACGATGCCGGTCATCGCCTGGAGAACTTCCTCCTGGTGCATACTGAGATAATGGGGAACCTGCAGGGCCTCCTCCATATCCATGTCCGTGATGGCTCCGTTCTGGTGACAGATAACGCGGTTGGTCTTGCCTGCAACCAGCGCCTCCACAGCAGCATAGCCCATCCGGGTCGCCGTGACCCGATCCCGCGCCGTGGGACTTCCGCCCCGCTGGATGTGGCCCAGCACCGTCACGCGAGGCTCGATGCCCAGCTCGTCCCGAATCATTTCCGCGATTTTGTTGGCGGAGCCTGGGTACTTCATGATTTCATCATCATTGAATGCACCCTCTGCCACGATAATCATAAAGTGGTTGCGTCCGCTGAGGCGGGCGGAGCGTATGCGTTCTGCCACATCGCGCTGAAAATCCCAGGCCACCTCCGGAACCAGCACGGCGGTAGCGCCGGTGGCAATGCCCACATACTGGGCCAGATTCCCGGCCCGGTGGCCCATGACCTCCACCACGGAACAGCGCTCGTGGGACTGCATGGTGTCCCGCAGGCGGTCGATGGCCTCTACCGCAGTGTTGGCGGCGGTGTCGTAGCCAATCGAGTAATGGGTGCAGCCGATGTCGTTGTCTATGGTGCCGGGGATTCCCACCACGGAAACACCGTGCTTCGCCAGGGCAAGACAGCCCCGGAAGGTGCCGTCGCCGCCGATTGCCACGATCCCCTCGATGCCAAGCAGCTTGCAGGTGGCCGCCGCCTTCTGCTGGCCCGCCTCGGTGCGGAACTCGTCGCTTCTGGCGGTGTAGAGAATGGTTCCGCCCTGGTTGATGATGTGGGCCACGGAATCCACATCCATGCGTACCACATCGCCGTTGATCAGGCCGTTCCAGCCCCGACGGATGCCGATCACCTCAATGCCGCAATAGATGCCGGTTCGCACCACAGCCCGGACTGCGGCATTCATGCCGGGGCAGTCGCCGCCGCTGGTCAGCACGCCAATGCGCTTTACCGTTTTTTCCATAGAGAATCCCTCCTGTTCCGGTTACATGATATGATATTGTTATGGCTGTGCGTGTGCCTTCGGCACAGCTCGTCAGGCTCATCATAGCCTTTTTTGGAGGGGGTGTCAAGCGGATTGGGGAAAGTTTTGAAAACGTTTTCGGTGTTTTTCATCACCGTATTTTTTCAACACCAGACAGAGAGAGGAACTCCTTTCTAGATATCAAATTCAAACGTTGCAGAAATAACGTTACTTCCACTCAGAGACGATTCACTCACATATTTTCCAGTAAGATACTCGCCCTGTGCCCCGATTACATCTATGACAGATTCATCCTGTAGGCTTGCTACTGTAGACCCTATCACCAATGTGTAGGTTCCACTAAATTCTCCACTCGTTCGGCCAAATCCTTCACTAGCGGCAATTCCATTATTCACTGTTACCTGTGACTGTGCAGTGTAATCTCCATCAGTCAACTTCAATGTAAGAACCATTCCGTCCGGCAAATTTGTTTCTATTGTGAAATATAGTTTATCACTAGAAAGTTCACCAGAAACATCTAACTCCACCTCTATTTCTTCATTGTCAGTCGTATCAGTTTCATATTGAGCAAGTTTCTCCGGAACTTCATTTGCAAAAAACTCTACAATATCATCCAGGGAATCAACATCATAGTTTTTTTCCTCGGCGGTAATGTCATAACATCCGTAAGTAAATTCGTTTTCGTTTCCACTTGAACGACTGTCAGTTACAGAGCCCTCAAACATTGTTTTCGGTAAAATGAAAGTAGCGCAAAAGGCCCCCAGAATGTGAGCACCAAG
>JAJQBJ010000056.1 GCA_021203345.1 Oscillospiraceae bacterium | reverse complement strand
AATCGCTATGGATTTTTTAGGTGTTCAACTTCATTTTACAATCGACCATAAAATTTGGGAATTCAAAGTCAAAGTTTCATTTTAAACCAATTATAGGAAATGGAAACGGTTCCGACTCGCTGAAGATTTCCTTTTCACCCAATTATTTCAGTATGGCGGAATGTTTTACCACCATCAGATCCGGATAATAAGATTCCTTAGCCTTCCGCAGGCCCTCTACGCCCATGTCGTCCTCCCGGTTCAGATAGCGGATTTCCGGATGGGCCTGCCGAATCTGCCGGGCAAATTCCCGGTTGACGATGGGATAGGCCCCCTGTATTTCGCTGTACGCCTTTTCAAAGTTGATATCAAAGGTGTCCTCGCTGAGCTTCCGCCCCAATGTAAAGGCGACCACCTTTCCCCCGGCCCGAATCAACAGTCCCTCCAGGCTCAGGGCGGTGAAATGGCGAATCGCCAGGCGGAGCGCCACGCCCTCTGCGCCCAGGTTGATTTCCTCCTCGTCGTCGCTGTAGCCCCGGTTCAGACGATACCACTCCACATCCATAGCGAGACATTCCGCCAGGTTGTCCTCCGTCACCGGCTCGGCAGCCCAGTCGGGATAGTTCTCCTCAAAGCGGTGAATGTGGTTCCGCTTGCCGTGGAGCTTTTTTCCCTTCAAATCCGCCAGCTTGTCGATCTCATAGAGGTAGTCAAAGCCGTGGCGATCCTCCGAGTAGGTGAACTGTCCGGGATACAGCGCCTCCAGCTGTTGAATTTCCTCGTTGGTGACGCAAATCAGCCGGAAGGGATGGTTCTGCCGCCGGGCATCCTCCATCAGCGCCTCCAGCACCGGCTTTAGCTCTCCCCTACCCACCGGGAAGGGATAGCAAGGCCCGATGGAGCCGGAAAGGTACTGCACCACATAGTCGTTGACCCGGGCCACCTTTTGCTGATAGGCGTCCTTCCAGCAGTACAGATTGGTAAAGGAGTATTCACAGCCCCGGTTGTTTTTCGCAAAAAACAGCTCGTCCACCCATGGGCGGTCTGACAGCTCCGGGTTTCTAAACTCGATCATAAATAAAGAAGCTTCCTTTCTCTCGTCGCTTGAGCAGGCTAATGTTCCATATCGCTCTGGAAGCTCGCTCAGGCTCCCGCCTGTTCCTCGTCCAGCAGCATCAGGCAGCCGTCCTCGTCGTATTTCAGGCGGTGGATTTGCAGCCTCTGGGACGCCGCGATCTCATCCATGCGGATTCCCTCGGTGATATTGGACACAAGCGTATAGGACACGCCGTGCTTTTTCGCCCGGCCGGTGCGCCCAATGCGATGAATATAATACTCCTGCTCGTCGGGCACGTCATAGTTGAACACAACGTCCACATCGTCAATATCCAGTCCCCGGGCCGCCACGTCGGTTGCTACCAGAACCTGGAGCTTTCCCTCCCGGAACCGCTTTAAGGTGCGCTCCCGCAGATTTTGGGAGATGTCGCCGTGAATGGCCTCTACAGATACGCCCTGCATTTGCAGCAGCGCACACAGTCGATCCGCCATGTTTTTGGTGTTGCAGAAGGCGATGGCCCGCTCATATTCTCCGGCATACAGCAGCGCGGTCAGGGTGCTGAGCTTCTGGTCCCGTCCATCCAGGTCGATTCGATACTGCTGTATGTCGGGCTTGGAGTCCTGCACAGGCCGCACAATGATTTCCACTGGGTCACGCTGATACACCCAGGAGATATCCATGACCTCCCGGGAAATGGTGGCGGAAAACAGGCCCAGATTCTTCCGCTGGGGCATCATGTCCAGAATGTGCGTGACCTCCTGAATAAAGCCCATGTCCAGCATCCGATCCGCCTCATCCAGCACCACCGTCTCCACCTTGTCCAGACGGACAGTGTGACGTTTTAAATGGTCGCGCAGCCGTCCGGGGGTAGCCACCACGATTTGGGGCTTGCGCTTGAGCTGGGTGATCTGCTTGTCGATGGGCTGTCCCCCGTAGAGGCACACCACCCGCACGCCCTCTTTATAGGTGCAGAGCAGCCGCAGCTCATCCCGAATCTGTATCGCCAGCTCCCGGGTCGGGGCCAGAATCAACCCCTGTACCACCGTGGCGCTGGGGTCTGCGTGCTCCACCATGGGAATTCCAAAGGCGAACGTCTTGCCGGTGCCGGTGGGTGCTTTCGCCACTACGTCCTGCCAGTCCATAAAATAAGGGATGGTGCCGCCCTGAATTTCGGTGGCAACCTCATAGCCCTTGTCGGCAATAGCGTGCATAATCTCGTCCGACAGGTTCAGGTCCGCATAGCGAACCACCTGTTCCACTTCCGTTCCGTTTATTTCCATATTGGTTTACTTGGTCCTTTCCATTCAGATTATCATTGCCTGACTTAAGGTTTCCAACAGGCAAAGGTCATCCAAACCAGGCCCAACGTCCGTTTTCCTGGACGCAACCTCAAATCACTTCGGGTACAAAAAACCATTCTGGGGTATTGTAGCATAAAACAATGCAGGTTGCAAGTGAACCGGAACAATTTAAAGAAATGATGTCTTGTCCGGCAAAATCAGGCGTCTTGCCGGTAACAGCAGAACGCCCAGGCGCTCGCTGTTGAGTGCCTGGGCGTTCTGGGAGTTATCGGGTATTCAATTTTCAGCTCGATAAACTGGAATTTTGAAAAATTAGTTCTTTTTGATAAAGAGTTTGCAAATACCTGCAACAATAGAAAAACATCCAAGTAAACCGAGTAAACCGATTACAGTTCTCCATGTAATACTGTGGAGAACTGGTGCAATCACAGCAAATACAAGAATAACCAAGCCCACAAGAATCAATGTTATGTTAGCGATTTTCATAATATACACCTCTGTAAAATTCCGATTTGTCAATCAGACACAGCTATTATACATCGTCCAGCTTTCATTGGATAGATGGCAGTCCGACTTAAAGACTATTAATTATAGAGGAAATCGCTTCCGGAGAAGATTTATTGATTTCGTGTCCTCCATCGGGAATGATATGTAACTTTGATTGCGGCAATAAGCCTTTTAATTGCTTAGATGCTTTCAAATTTGCTTTATCATCTTCTCCGCAAATAATTGTTACCGGGCAAACTATTTCGCATAGTTTATTGCTAAAATCCAATGAACGCATGGAATGGGTTAATTTTATTGTGTTACTTTTTGATAGCCCCATACTTTCAAATGATTTGTCGGGCATCATACGAAACATAAGGTTTTGGAAATCTATAAGCAAGGTTGGAACCTTATACTGTGCGCTAACTAATACAAGAGAAGCTACCATATCCCTGTTTCTAATCGTGTAATCAAGTGCCAGAACGCCACCTAACGAAAGCCCACAAAGGATAAACGGCTCCGTTTCATTTTCATACAATTTCTCAAGTCCCGACAAAATGCTCGAATAGGTACAATCCCCTGTTGTCAGCGAAAAAAGGTTCGGACAGTCCACATCAGACAGTGATGTATTCTCAACAACTGTTTGCCAGTCTTTTGCTGTTTGTCCTAACCCGTGTAAAAAAACGGCCTTCATCTTTTTGTTTCCTCCTTCTAATCGAGTACAGATATTCTGTTTATCAATTTGACACACCCATTTGTCACTGTTGTCTCCAAGACTGGCTGGTTATCTCATTGACCGACTGCTTTGCTGGCAAAATCTATATAACCGTTATCCATTGCCGTTTTAAGCGCGATATCTCCGCCTTCCAGCCACAGACTTGCAAGGTAAAGCATCCCGCACATACAGGCAAATTTGTCATAGTAATTTCCGTAAACCGCCTCGTACATAAATTGTCCCTGTTTCGTGGTATCCTGCTCGGCAAGTGCGGACTTGAGTTTTTCTCTGCTTCGGTCAAACACAGTCAAAAGCTCTTTGCTCCGCCAGTCCACCGTGTCAATATCCTTTGCCTCGTATGAAAGCAAGTGTGCAAACCCCTCATCGAATGTAATGGCATCCAGAGTCTCTCGGTAATCCGTCCCTTCCAGGACTTCTGTTAAACCTGCTAAATGAGAATGAAGCAGCACATGGCACAGTTCATGCGACAAAAGATTCCGGGCAACCTGTGCAATATCGCAGTTGCCGATATATTTTGCCCAGCAAACCAAATCGAAAATAACGTGGCAACGTCCATCCCCGTCATATTCTACGCTTGCATCGTTTGGCTCCGGAAACCCAACAATCAGGTCAACACTCGTATTTTCCAGTTCCTTTTTCCAGCTAGGAAAGAGTAAATTCCATATCCGGACATTGACGGGCTGAAAGTTTTGCACTGTGGCGTGAATTGCGTCATAGACACTCTGAACCTTTTTGTATGCATCATCGTCTACATTCGGTGATGTAAAAATGTTCCCACCTGTTACCTTTGCAGTTTCCGTTTCCCCGAAATACCATTCATTACAATACTTGTTGACATCCTGTCGATTCAGATATGTTACCGCAATTTCTTCATTAATTATCATATAATCCTCCTGCCGTCAAGTCGGCGGTACAAATCTTACTTTGAAACATATTCCGATTTGTCAATCTGACACAGCTATTATACATCATCCAACCCTCGTTGTAAACATGGAAATCTTACAATTTTTGGAGAAGTGCAGAGCGGATGTGCCCCTGTCTGTCATGTATTTAGTAAATCTTTTGATTGTTGTAAAATCAATCTCGCTTATCTCGTAAATTCCAATATTTTCCTCACAGAAACGCAAAAAGAGATTGAGGTTCCCACGGTATCCCCGCACTGTTTTCGGGGTATACTGCCGAATCTCAATCTCTAATAAATAATCTTTTACTGCCGCCGCGATCTGCATAATACCGCCCCCGTTGTATATCACAACTGAAGCCCCTATGTATATCACAACTCGCAGCGTTTTTCTTTATTCAACTGAAGTCAATCTCTTGATTTGTTCGTTATTTACTCTGTTTGCCTGAATTTTATCGCATTTAGGCAGCTTTACTCCTGCTCCCAGTTGTGCCAGACGTTTTGAACGTCCTCGTCCTCCTCCAGCAGGTCAAGCATCTTCTCCATGTTCTGGATATCCTTTTCGTCGGTGAGCTTGATATAGTCGTTGGGAACCATCTCGACCTGAGCGGATTCAAAGACATAGCCTGCCTTCTCCAGGGCCTCCGCTACGGCGGTGCAGGCGTCAGGCTCGGTGTAGACCGTGAACACATCGTCCTCCGTCTCCATATCGGTTGCGCCGGCCTCCAGCGCGTCCATCATAACGGTTTCCTCGTCCAGATCCTCGTCCTCGTTGTTGATGACGATAACGCCCTTCTGAGAGAAGTTCCAGGACACACAGCCGGTTGCACCCAGGTTTCCGCCGTATTTGTCGAACAGATGCCGTACTGCGGGGGCGGTGCGGTTCCGGTTGTCGGTCAGTGCCTCCACAATCACAGCCACGCCGGAGGGGCCATATCCCTCGTAGGTGACAGACTCATAGCTGTCCGCATTGCCGGAACCGAGGGCCTTGGCAATGGTGCGCTTGATGTTGTCGTTGGGCATATTGGCCGCCTTGGCCTTGACAATGACCGTCGCCAGACGGGAGTTGTTTGCGGGGTCGCCGGAGCCGCCCTGCTTCACCGCCACAATAATCTCCTTGGCGATTTTGGTGAATGCGGCGGAGCGCTTTGCATCGGCCGCACCCTTGGTTTTTTGTATGTTATGCCACTTGGAATGTCCGGACATAGTATATCATCCCTTCATGTAATTATATCAGTTAACAAGTTATTTTAACACAGTTCCGATTCTATGGCAAGTGCCGGTTTGCTGTTTTCCCGAAATATACAAAAATTCATACTTTTTCAGGGGAGATAATAGGAAAATACCTCCTGATGCACCTGGCTCAGACGCACCTCTAGCGCCGGGAACGCCTGAGAAATCCACTGGGCCATCCTCGGGCACACCAGATTCTCCGTGGGATAATGTCCCGCGTCGATCAGGTTGATGCCCTTATCCTTCCCGTCCAAAAAACCGTGATATTTCAGGTCAGAGGTCAGGAAGGTGTCGCAGCCCAGGGCAATGGCCGTATCCATGTATTCTCCACAGGCTCCGCCGCCGACTGCCACCCGGAAAACCGGCTTTCCAGCGTCCACAAAGCGAATCCCGTTGGGCTTTAGCTGCTCCGTCACGAGGGCCAGATAGTCCTGCAAGGAGCAGGGGCCACCCTTCCGCGTCCCAACCCGGCCAATGCCGTAGGGGGTGCCGTCGGCATAAACGCCTTCCTGTGCCAGCAGTTCCAGATTTTCCAGACCAACCGCCTCGGCCAGGCAGTCATTCACGCCGCCGTTCGCCATATCCACGTTGGTATGACAGCAGATTGCGGAGATTTGATTCCGCACCAGACTGAGCAAAATCCGTCCCGTGGGGGTGTCCGTGGTCAGGCTCTTGACCGGATTGAAAATCACCGGATGGTGGGATACAATCAGCTGACAGTGCAGCTCTGCTGCCTCTGCGACCACCTCCTCGGTGATATCCAGCGCTACCAGCAGCCGCGTCACCGGCTGGGTCATCTCCCCCACCAAATGACCCGAATTGTCAAAGGACATTTGGCTGGAAAAGGGAGCCTTTTCATCCATCAGCCGGTAAATATCCTGTACCGTCACCATGGCAGATTCTCCTTCCGTTGCCGCAGCTCAGACAAAGCCGCGCTCAAATCATCCCGCCGCAGGAAGTCCTTTTCCTGGACAGAACGTTCCAGAAAGCCAACCTCATAGGCCATTTTGCCCGTGAGCTGCTCCAGATAATCCCGCCAGCAGGCATCCGGAACCCAGGCCTCCAGCCGACCGCCATGCGCCTCTCCCGGCGACAGGGGCGGCATTTCACCGGCGCTGACCATCCAGACCACATAAAAATAGCCCCGATCCTGACACAGCAATTCCTCCGTGATGGCGTACCCGTTTTCCTGCAAAAACCGGCGCAGCAGAGCCAGATTGGACTGGGGCTGTAAAATCAGGCGCTTCTCTCTGGCCCAGGGCGAATCCTCCAAAATATGCAGGATCGTCTCTCCCCCCATGCCGCAGATGGAAATCACATCTGTCTCCTCCGGAGAAACGCCTGTCAGTCCGGCGCACTGGCGCAGCTGGATTCGCTCCCCGATTCGGTATTTCAGAAGGTTCTTCCTGGCCTGCTCCAGCGGCCCCTTTCGCAGGTCGCTGGCAATCACAGATCGCACCCGCCCGTGCTGCAAAAGCCAGATCGGCAGCCGGGCGTGGTCGGTTCCCACGTCCAACAGGCGACAGTCAGGCGGAATTTTTTCCGCAACGGCCCACAGCCGGGCGTTCAACTGCATTTCTCTCATTGCATTGTTCCCAGACCGCAAAAAGGAACAGGAGACGCCTTGCGGCCCTCTCCTGTTCCGGAGTGTGCGGTCATTACTGAATCATGGAGTTGACCTTCTCCAAAATCTCATCCGTATCAACGCCATGAACCATGCAGGCCTCCTCCACAGTCTCAGCCCGGGAAGCGGGGCAGCCCAGGCAGTGCATCCCGATGGAGAAGAAAACGGGCGCAGTTTCAGGCGCGATGTCCAGAATATCACCGATGATCGTGTCCTTCGTAATGGTAGCCATATTTGTATCCTCCGTTTGTTTCTTTTGGATTAGTATTCAACAGAATGGCTTCATTATACCGTCTGTACGCTCTTTTTGCAAGAGCTTTTTGGGAAATAATCCAGTTTTACGCGGAGAATCCCACGGGACAATCGGTTATGTATTGACGTCCGTGGTGTGGAATTTCTTTAAATTCCCCTTTTTCTGGCTTCGTTTGTCCAGCTCCGCCTCCAGCGCGGCAGGAGACAGACCTCTGTCCGCCATCATCACCATCAGATGGTACAGCAGATTTGCCGTTTCCTCCACAGTTTGCGCCTTATCGCCATTCTTTGCGGCCAGCAGGAGCAGGCTGAGGGCCTCCCCCACCTTTTTCAGGATTTTATCTATCCCCTGTTCATACAAGTATCGGGTATAGGAGCCTTCCTCCTGAGAACTGCGGCGTTCCAGAATGATTTGGAACAGCTCATCCAGCGTGTTCCCCTCCACCGCGCACCGGTGGTTCAGAGCCTCCAGCACCGCATCCAGCGTGACATCCAGCTCGCACAACAGCACCGTCACATGGTACAGCACATCGTTCAGCTCGCCCAGCGTCTCCTGCAGGTCGTCTCCCTTGGCGGCAATCACCACCTCAAAGGTTTCTTCCCCGCACTTTTTCAGAATCTTATCCAGTCCCTGGCGGTACAGATAGGCGGTATAGGAGCTGTCCTCTCCCCCATTGTTCCGCCGATCCAGCGCCACCTCATATTGGTCATAGACAGCAGTGTGCAGACTCATGGCTCCTCCTCCCAGATATCCCGGAAAAAGCAGCTCCGCGCCCCGGTGTGGCAGGTCGGCCCCTTCGGGTCACAGATGTACAGCAGGGTGTCGGTATCACAATCCGTGACGATTTTCCGCACATACAGAAAATTCCCGGAGCTTTCTCCCTTGTTCCACAGCTTTTGCCGGGAGCGCGACCAGAACCAGGCGGTTTTGGTCTGCAAGGTCAGCTCCACCGCCTCCCGGTTCGTAAAGCCCAGCATCAGAATATCCTTGGTGGCCCGATCCTGAATGATGACCGGAATCAGCTCCGATTTCTGAAACAGCATATCAATCGAAAAATTGTCCATTCGCTTTTCCCTCCCGGTTAATCCCGATTGCGGACGGGGATACCCCTTCCCCGCAAATAGTCCTTTACCTGGGGAACGGTCAGCTCGCCAAAATGGAACAGCGAGGCCGCCAGGGCCGCGTCCGCCTGCTCAAATACCTCGGCGAAATGCTCCAGTGCGCCGCAGCCCCCGGAGGCGATGACGGGAATATTCACCGCTTCGGTGATGGCTCTTGTCATTGCCAGGTCAAAGCCCTTTTTGGTGCCGTCGGCATCCATGCTGGTCAGCAGAATCTCGCCTGCGCCCCGGGCCTCGCCCTCTTTGGCCCATTCCACCGCGTCCTTCCCGGTGGGGGTTCGGCCACCGGCCACCACCACCTCATAGGTTCCGTCTCCCCGGTGTCGGGCGTCAATGGCCAGCACCACGCACTGACTGCCAAAGCGCTCTGCCGCCCGGTTGATGAGCGTGGGGTCTTTTACCGCCGCAGAGTTGACCGAGATTTTATCCGCCCCTGCTCGCAGCAGCTGGCGAAAATCCTCCAGAGTGCGAATGCCGCCCCCCACCGTGACCGGAACAAACACCTGCTTCACGGTTCTGGCTACCACGTCCGCCACGGTCTTTCGGGCCTCGTAGGTGGCGGTAATGTCCAAAAAGACGATCTCATCCGCCCCCTGTTGGCTGTAATAGGTCGCAAGCTCCACCGGGTCGCCTGCGTCCCGGATATTGACAAAATTCACGCCCTTGACCACGCGCCCGTCCCGCACGTCCAGGCAGGGAATAATTCGTTTTGCTAACATTGTGCCTCTCCCCTATTCCTGTGGGCCGGCGTCTCGAACCGCCTGGGCCAGGTCAATAGCTCCCGCATAATATGCCTTTCCGATGATGGCCCCGTACAGGCCCATCGCCGCCAAACGGCGGTTGTCCTCGTTACAGCTGACCCCGCCGGAGGCGATGATGCGGCAGCTGACCGCATTTTGCAGGGCCTCCAGTCGCTGAAAGGACGGGCCAGTCAGTGCGCCATCCGTGTCGATATCTGTAAAGATCAACGTCTTTACACCTAGCTTTTCCATAGACTGAGAAAATACCAGATAATCAATCCCGGAGTTCTCCACCCATCCGGCGGTCTTTACCTGCCCGTTCTGGGTATCTACCCCCACCGCAATGCGGTCGCCGTAGCATTGAACCGCCTCCGCCACAAAATCCGGGTCTGTGACCGCGGCAGAGCCAATGACCATCCGGGACACGCCCATGGCGTCCACCGCCTTTAAATCGGCCATGGAGCGAATTCCGCCCCCCAGCTCGATACGAAGGCCGGTCTGCTCCGCCACCTGGCGGACAATGGCGGAGTTCACCCGTGTGCCGGATTTGGCTCCGTCCAAATCTACCATATGAATCTGTTTGGCTCCGGCGGCGGCAAAAAGCCCGGCCGTTGCCACCGGGTCCTGGGCGACCTGATGAACCGTGCTGAAATCACCCTTGTAAAGGCGAACCACCTTACCGTCCTTCAGGTCAATCGCGGGTAAAATAATCATCGTGCCTCTCCCCTATCCACAGTTCAGCTCTGTAAAGTTTCGCAAAATTTGCAGCCCAACCTCGCCGCTTTTTTCCGGGTGAAACTGGGTGCCGTATACGTTTCCGGCCTGAACCGCCGCCACCACGGGTACGCCGTAGTCGGTGCGGGCGATCACCTGGGCGGGGTCCTCCGCCACGCCGCAAAAGGAGTGGACAAAATAGACATAGCTGCCCTCGTCCAGCCCCCGAAACAGCGGGGAGTCATTGAAAAAGCGCAGACTGTTCCATCCGATATGGGGCAGCTTTTTGTTGGTTTCGATGCGCTTCACCGTTCCCCAGACGAAGCCCAGCCCCTGACAGGGGCGAACCTCCTCGCCCCGCTGAAACAAAAGCTGCATCCCCAAGCAGATGCCCAAAATCGGCTTTTGCCGGGATTGCTCAATCAGGATTTTATCCAGTCCGGGGGCGCGGAGCTTTTCCGCCGCGTCGGGGAAGGCCCCGACGCCGGGCAGAATAATCGCGTCCGCTCCGGCCAGCTCCTCCGGGCTGCTGGTGATGCGGGAGTCGCAGCCCAAATATTTCAGGGCGTTGGAGACGCTCATCAGGTTCCCTACGCCATAGTCCACAATGGCCGTATAGCCCATCAAAGCACCCCCTTGGTGGAAACCACCCGGTTCCCCTCCACGGTCAAGGCCTCCTTCATGGCAAGGCCCAGAGACTTGAACAGGCCCTCCGTAATGTGATGGGCGTTCGCGCCGTACAGACATTTCTGGTGCAGGGTGATTCCCGCGTTATCAGCAAGGGCACGCATAAACTCCACCGTCAGGCAGGAATCGTATGCGCCGATTCGCTCCTGGGGCATTTCCGCGTCAAAGACCAGATAGGGCCGGTTGGAAAAGTCCAGGGCGGTAAAGCACAGCGCCTCGTCCATGGGAACATAGCTGGAGGCAAAGCGGCGAATCCCCTTCCGATCGCCCACCGCCTCTTTGATTGCCATTCCCAGACAGATTCCCGTGTCCTCTACGGTGTGATGTCCGTCCACATACAAATCGCCCTCCACCCGCAGAGTCAGGCCGAAGCCCGCATAAAAGGCCCATGCGGTGAGCATATGGTCAAAAAAGCCGATTCCGGTTTGAAGCTCCACCGGCCCCCCGTCCAGATTCAGGGACAGGGATATCTTTGTCTCCTTGGTATTGCGCTCAATGGCGGCTGTTCTTGCCATTTCAGTCCTCCATTCCGCCGCACTATGCGGCAAGTAAATCCGGATGCACGGGGTTACACTTCCCCAAAGCGCACCTTGATGCAGTTCGCGTGGGCGGTCAGATGCTCGGCCTCCGCAAACGTAGTGATTTCCTGATGAATCGGCTCCAACGAGGCGCGGTCAAACTCCAGCACGCTCATGGTTTTCAGGAAGGAGTCTACCGACAGGGGGCTGAAGAACCGGGCCGTTCCGGAGGTAGGCAGGACGTGATCCGGGCCGGCCAGATAGTCGCCCAAGGGCTCCGGCGTCCAGGAACCCAAAAACATCGCTCCGGCGTTTTGAATCAGAGGAAGAATGTCCCGGGGACGCTCCGTGCAGATTTCCATATGCTCCGGCGCGATCTCGTTTGCCAGCTCTGCTGCCCGCTCCAGAGTATCGCACACCAGAATGGCCCCGTAGTTGTTCAGAGATTCTTCGATGATCTCCTTCCGGGCAAGATAAGCGGTCTGGCGCTGAATTTCCGCCTTTACCTGAATGGCCAATTCTTCGCTGGTGGTCACCAGCACCGCCGAGGCCAGCCGGTCATGCTCCGCCTGACCGATCAGGTCTGCCGCCACATAGGTGGGATTTGCCGTCGCGTCCGCCAGCACCAAAATGTCAGAGGGCCCGGCCACCATATCAATGTCCAGGGTGCCATAGGCCATACGCTTGGCGGCGGCTACAAATGCGTTGCCCGGCCCCACCAGCTTGTCCACTCTGGGGATAAAGCCCGCGCCATAGGTCACGGCAGCCACAGCCTGTGCGCCGCCAACGCCAATCACCCGATCCACCCCGGCGATTTTGGCCGCAGCCAGCACCGCCTGGTTCAGATTGCTGGTGGGTGGCGTCAGCATAATGATCTCCTTCACACCGGCTACCTTGGCGGGAACCGCCGTCATCAGCACAGAGGAGGGATAGGCCGCCGTACCGCCGGGCACATAGATTCCCACCTTCGTCAGTCCGCGGACGATACGCCCCACGGTGCCCCCGTCAGGGCTGCGCCACTCCTTGCTCTGGGACAGCAGATGCTCGTTGTAGTCCCGGATATTCCTGGCCGAGCGCTCCATGGCGGCAATCAAATCCCTGGGACAGGCGTCGTAAGCCGCCTGTAATTCCTCCGGGGCAATTTCCCGCGGCTCTGCCTTGTCGAACCGCAGGGAATACTCCCGCACCGCCTCATAGCCTCTGGCCTGTACATCGGCCATAATCGCACCGGCGGCCTCGTTAATGCTCTGATTTGCGGCGGCAGCCCGGGAGCGCATGGAGGCAATCTGCTCCATTTCCCTGACACCGTCGGCTTTTATCACATCAATCATATCTGTCTCCTCAATTCCGCTTCAACCTTTGAGATGAAGTCCACCATTTCCTGCTTGTACAGCTTCATGCTGGCAGGATTCACAATCAATCTTGCACTGACCAGTGCCACCGTCTCGATGGCCACCAGTCCGTTTGCCTTTAGGGTAGACCCGGTTTCCACAATGTCCACAATCGCGTCCGCCAACTCCACCAGCGGTGCCAGTTCCACCGAGCCTTCGATCTTGATAATATCCACATCCATGCCCTTTTGGGCGAAAAAGCTGCGGGTTACCTCCGGATATTTGGAGGCGATGCGGCGCAGCTTGTAGGTGCCGTAAAAATCCGTCCCCTGCTTGACTGCCAGGGCGAAGCGGCATTTGCCAAAGCCCAGATCCAGCACCTCGTAATACCGCCCCATGTTCTCGATATGCTCCATCAGGGTGTCCTTGCCCACAATACCCAGATCGCAGACGCCGTGGGACACATAGGTGATGACATCCGGGGCCTTACTGAGAACCGCATCCATGGGGTAGTTGGGAATGGAGTGAATCAGCCGCCGTCCGGGGGACTTGATGGGGGTACAGTCAATACCCATGGCCTCGAACAGCGCCACGGAATTGTCCTGGAGCCGTCCCTTTGTCAATGCGATTCGCAGTCGTTCACGCATGGTCAGTCACCTCCAGCTCCCGTTGTCCGTTTTCATCCACCACAATGACCTTGCCAATGCCCTTTTCCCGGGCCAGGTTCAGGCTGCTCTCCACCCGGTTACAGGGAGAAAGCTGCCAGGCCCCGGCGGGGTGGCTGTCTATCAGGTTCAGTGCATCCCGCAAATACTCCGGCGCGAAGTGAACCACTGCCTCCGGCACAGGCAGCTCTACCGGGGGCAGGCACCTGGCCACAGCGTCTACGTTCACCGCAAAGCCGATGGCGTGAGCCTCCCGGCCAAAATTGGATACCAGATTGTCATACCGTCCGCCGGAAACAACCTCGTTGGCCGCGCCCTCCACATAGCCGTGAAAAATCACACCGGTGTAGTAATCCATGTGTGAAACCATGCCCAAATCGAACCGCAGGAAGGAGCCGTAGCCCGCCTTCTCCAGCAGACTGTACAGCTCCCGCAGATAGGAGATCGTTTCGCTGCCGCCGGACAGCGCCTCAGCCTCGTCCAGAACCTCCACCCCGCCGTACATACGGGAAATGCGCCGCAGGATGTCACAGGCGGGCTGCTCCCGATACTCCTCCAGCAGGCGGTTCAGCGCCGCATAGTTCTTTCCCGCAACACAGGCGCGAACCTGTTCCGCCGCCGATTCGGTGATGTCCATTTTGGAGATGATCTCCTGATAAAAGCCCGCATGACCGATTTCAACGTGGAACCGCTCCAGCCCGCAGGCTCTGAGAGAATCCACCGCCAACGCGATGGCCTCCAGCTCCGGCTTCAGACCTCCGGCTCCCAAAATCTCCACCCCGCACTGGGCAATCTCCGTACTGTCGCCCAAATGGGCGGCCCCGGAGCGGTATACCATCTGGTTGTAATACAACCGCTGGGGGCGGACAGAATCCTTTAGCTTGGTGGCGGCGACCCGGGCAATGGGCGTGGTGCAGTCCGGACGAAGCACCACAATCTTTCCGGAGCGGTCAATGATTTTCAGCATCTGCTCCTGTGGAATGGTGTTGTTGGTCTGGTGGAACAGGTCGTAAAACTCCACCTCCGGCGTAATGACCTCCGCAAAGCCCCGCTGCCGGAACAGGTGGGTCAGGGCGGACTGTACCAGCCGTCGTTCCCGACACTCCCCGAACAGCCTGTCCCGGGTTCCCTCCGGCGTATTGACAATATAATTCATGCAGCTTTCATCCTTAACCTTAAATACTTTATCTCGCTAATGCGCTACTCAATGATACCGGAAAAGCGGCGGAATGTCAACCAGAAATCAGGCCAATTCTCCCCCGCATTTTCGCAGTTTTCTATCCTATTTGTACGTTTCCTAGAACAGCGTGACCTGGCTGGTTTCCGGCATCCCGTCCAAAGCGCCCATATGCCGCAGAAGCTCCAGGCTGGCCTGGGATACCTTGCAAGTGTTCGCAAACTCCTCCACGGACACAAACGAATGTCCCTCCCGCAGCTCACAAATCTGCTGGGCGGCGTTCTCCCCCAGGCCGGGCAGCGCAGCGAAGGGCGGAATCAGGGCGTTGCGTTCCTCATCCAGCAGGAAGTTCACCGCGTCCGAGCGGTAAATATCCATTTTGTCGAAGGTAAAGCCCCGGAGGTAGTATTCATAGCACACCTCCAGCGTCACCATCATGTCCTCCTCCACGGCGGCGGGCTTTTCCTTGGCGTTGATCTCGTCGATCTTGTCCTGGCAGACCTCCATCCCCAGACACATACAGGTGGCGTCAAAGGCCTTGGCCCGGATGGAGAAGAACGCAGAATAGAAGGCCAGTGGCCGGTGAACCTTAAACCAGGCGATCCGGAAGGCCATCATGACATAGGCCGCAGCGTGAGCCTTGGGGAACAGATAGCCGATTTTGGCCAGAGAGTCGATGTACCAGTCGGGAACATCATGCTCCTTCATCATCTCGACCCATCCGTCCGAAAAGCCGTTTTTCTTCACCTTGCCCTTACGGACTGCCTCCATAACCTGAAAGGACTTCAACGGGTCGCAGCCCACGGAGATCAGATACAGCATAATATCGTCCCGGCAACCCACAGTGGAGTCTACGGTGGCGGTTTTGGAGGTAATCAGATCTCTGGCGTTTCCCAGCCACACATCGGTACCGTGGGAAAAGCCGGACAGACGAATCAAGGTGTTGAACTGTTCGGGATTGGTATCCATCAGCATCCCCCGGGTAAATCTGGTGTTGAACTCCGGAATGGCAACTGCGCCGGTAGGCCCCAGAAAAGGGTCATCCTCGTAGCCCAGAACGCGGGACTTGGTGAAAATGGACATGGTTTCCTTGTCGTCCAGCGGAATCTCCCGGGCGTTCACGCCGGTCAGGTTCTCCATGTGGCGGATGATGGTGGGGTCATCGTGGCCCAGCATATCCAGCTTTAACAGGTTGTCCTCCATGCAGTGATATTCAAAATGAGTGGTGACAATATCCGTATTGGGGTCGTCCGCCGGGTGCTGCACGGGGCAGAAATCATAAATCTCCTTGTCGCCGGGGATAACCACCATGCCGCCGGGGTGCTGGCCCGTGGTGCGCTTCACGCCCACACAGCCCTTTGCCAGCCGCCGCTCCTCCGCATGGGTGCAGTGTCGGCCCCGCTCCTCCAAATATTTCAGCACATAGCCGTAGGCGGTTTTTTCCGCCACCGTGCCGATGGTGCCGGCCCGGAACACATGGCTCTCGCCAAACAGCTCAAAGGTATAGCGGTGGGCCTTGGCCTGGTATTCGCCGGAGAAATTCAGGTCGATGTCCGGCACCTTGGTACCGCCATAGCCCAAAAAGGTTTCAAAGGGGATATTAAAGCCGTCCTTCACATACTTCGTGCCGCAGACCGGACACCAGGCATCGGGCATATCCACGCCGCACCCATATTCGTCCTTGTGGGAGAAGTCCGCGTGCTTGCACTTGGGGCAGCGGTAGTGCGCCGGGAGGGAGTTGACCTCTGTAATGCCCGACAAAAAGGCCACGATGGAGGAGCCCACAGAGCCACGGGAGCCGACCAGATAGCCATGCTCCAGCGAATTCTGCACCAGCTTTTGGGCCGACATGTAAATCACGTCGTATTTTCTCTGGATAATGCCAGGCAGCTCCAGGTCGATTCGATCCTGCACAATTTGGGGCAGCTCCTCCCCGTACAGCTCGTGGGCCTTGGTGTACACCAGATACTCCAGCTCCTTTGCGGAGTCCTTCAGCTTGGGCGCGAACAGGCCCTTGGGCAGGCAGGGGATCGTATCGCACTGATTGGCTATGTATTGGGGGTCGTCGATCACCACCCGGCGGCAGTCCTCCGCCCCCAGGTAGGAAAATTCCTCCAGCATTTCATCGGTGGTTTTGAAATAGATGGGCAACGGCTCGTCTGCGTCAGAGAACTTTTTGGACGCCAGCAGCACATGCCGGTAAATCTCCTGCTCCGGGTCCAGGAAGTGAACGTCTCCGGTGGCGCACACCGGCTTGTCCAGCGCCCGCCCCAATGCCAGCACCGTGCGGTTGAAGTCCCGCAGCTCCTCCTGCGTTTTGACCGTTCCGTTGCGGAGCATAAACTGGTTGTTGCAAAGGGGCTGGATCTCCAGGAAATCATACCAGGAGGCGATACGCTTTAGCTCCTGCATATCCTTCCCTGCCACGATTGCCTGAAACAGTTCGCCCGCTTCGCAGGCGGAGCCGATAATCAGCCCCTCCCGGTTCTCATCCAACAGGCTTTTGGGTATGATGGGAACCCGTTTGAAATGCTCCAGATGGGACAGAGACACCAGCTTGTACAGGTTCCGCAGGCCCGTCTGGTTTTTGGCCAGAACAATCAGGTGCTTGGGCTTGCGCCGCACCTTGTTTTTGCCCCGCAGCGGCTCCATGGCGGGGTTGATGCCCTGGAGGGAGTGAACGCCCATCTCTCCCAGCATTTTATGAAAGGGAATCAGCATATAGCCCACCGTGGCCGCATCATCCGTGGCCCGGTGGTGGTTGAACGCGGGAAGATTCAGCCGCTCCGCCACAATATCCAGCTTGAACTTGTTCAAATCCGGCAGCAGGTTCTGCGAAAGAATCAGGGTGTCGATATAGGTGCAGTCAAAAGGCCGCCCCATCCGCGCACAGGCGGCGGCAAGAAAGCTGGTGTCGAACTCCGCGTTGTGGGCCGCCATGGGGCGCTCCCCCACCCAGTCCAGAAACTGCGCTACGGCGGCAGCCTCGTCCGGGGCGTCCGCCACCATCTCGTCGGTGATACCGGTCAGCTCCACGACCTCGCGGGGAATGGGCTTACCGGGGTTCACAAAGGTGGAGAACTCCTCACAAATTTCCCCGTTCCGCAGGACTACAGCGCCGATTTCCGTGATGCGATCCTGCTTTTTGTTCAGACCGGTGGTTTCCAGGTCAAAGCACACGATATCCTCGTCCAGACTCTGGTCGAGGTCGCCGTGTACCACCACCCTGTCGTCCTTGTCGTTGATAAAATAGGCCTCTACACCGAAAATAATTTTGATTTTTCCCTTGGCGGCCTTCACCATATCGGGAAACGCCTGTAAAACGCCGTGGTCTGTCACCGCGATGGCCGGGTGTCCCCAGGAGATCGCCCGCTTTACGATATCCGCAGGCTCCGTCAACGCGTCCATGGTGGAGAACCGGGTGTGCATATGCAGCTCCACCCGCTTGTCTGTGGCCCGATCCTCCCGGCTGGCCTGCTCCGCCAGCTGGATGGAGTAGGGCATCAGCTCCAAATCATTGGTATAGCGGCTCAGGTTGACCCGACCCTTTACCTTCACATACATGCCCTCGTGGATGCCGTCCAGAATCGGCTTGGCCTTTTCATTTTCCATGAACTGCGACACGGTGACGGAATTGGTGTTGTCCGTCATATCAAAGCTGATGACCCACGCCTTTCGCTTGGGCAGTTCCCTGTGATTCACCGCAAACACAGTCCCCTCCACCGTCACCACGCTTAAGTCCAGGGTCAGCTCGCTGATGGGGATCGCCTGCTCCGGGTTCCGCTTGCCGAAAATCACAGAGGGGTCTGTTGCAGGCACAGGCTTTAACACGACGGACGGAGGCGGCGCTGCCGGGGCAGACGGGGCCGCGGTCTTAGTTTTTTTCTCCGCAACGGGAGGGGCGGAAATCCCGCCCGTCTCCACAGGCGCGGACACCGCCACGCCCCCCAGGGTCTGCATGGCCCGGGAGCGGATGGACTCCGTATGCTGGAATAACACGTCGTTGCTGGGCGGCTTCCGATCCCGGAAGGAGATGCGAACCCGCCGGCCAAAGACCTCCATCACCCGCTGGGACAGCTCCATGGCGATGGTGGAAAGGGCCTGACTGCCGCCGGTCATCACGGAAAAAACGATCTCGTCGCCCCTGTCCTCCATCTCTGCTTGGTTCAACAGGCCGATGGAGGGCGGATAGCTGGTTCGCATCAAATCACACAGCCACTCCCTCGTCAGCACCTGCCCGGCGGGAGATTCCTCTAGCTCCAATTCCAGATGGTCGATGCCATAGGCCCGGGCGATCTGCTCCGCCAGCTCGTTCAGCTCTGTTTCCTCCACAGAAAAGGCCACACGAACCTTCAGGGAGATCGTGCGGCTCCGCACATCCACCGTAGAATGGGTCACAATGCAGTTTTGCGCCAGCTCCAGCTGCGGCCCGTACAGGCTGCACTTGGAAAACAATTTGGATAAGGGAATACATTGGGATGCACTCATTCGTCAAGCTCCTTGTTCTCTCTGCGTTACAATGCTTCAATCAGCTTCATCAGCTCGTCCACAAGCTGTTCCTGGGGGACTTTTTTCACCGTCTTTCCGTGGCGAAACAGCATCCCCATCCCGTCGCCCCCGGCAATGCCCACATCTGCGGCAGAGGCCTCGCCTGGGCCGTTCACAACGCAGCCCATGACGGCCACGGTGATGGGCTTAGTGCAGCCCTGAAGCCGCTCCTCCACCTCATGGGCCAGACGAATCAGGTCGATTTTGGTTCGCCCGCAGGTGGGACAGGAAATCAGGTTCGGCCCGTCCTTCCGCAGTCCCACAGCCCGGAGGATATTCCGCCCTGCAATGACCTCCTCCACCGGGTCGGCAGTCAAACTGACCCGCAGCGTGTCGCCAATGCCGAAGGCCAACATGCCGCCAATCCCGGCGGCGGATTTAATCAGCCCCATGGAGCCGGTGCCTGTTTCGGTCACGCCAATGTGCAGGGGGTAGTTGCTCCGCTCGCTCATCAGCCGGTAGGCCGCCATACAGGTGCGGACATCGGAGGATTTCAGACTGACGCAGATGTCGTCGAAGTCGTACCGGTTCAGGAGCTGGATGTGCCCGAACGCGGACTCCACCAGCGCCTCCGGGCAGACGCCGCCATACTTCGCCAGCAGCTCCTTTTCCAGAGAACCGCCGTTGACCCCGATACGGATGGGAATGTTTTTGGCGGCACAGGCGTTCGCCACGGCCTTTACCCGCTCCGGGGCCCCGATGTTGCCCGGATTGATGCGAACCTTGTCCGCCCCGGCTGCAATGGCCTCCAGCGCCAGGCGATAGTCAAAATGGATATCCACGACCAGAGGAATTGCAATCTGTTCCCGGATTTTTCCCACCGCACGGGCCGCCGCCATGTCCGGGACAGCCACCCGGATGATCTGACAGCCTGCGGCCTCCAGCCGTTTGATTTGCGCCACCGTGGCGGACACATCCTCCGTCGGCGTGTTGCACATGGATTGTATTGTCACGGGAGCGCCGCCGCCTACCGGGACGTTCCCCACCATAATCTGTTTTGTCATCGTGAAATACCTCTTATTCTCAGCCCGTCCAGATACGCAGAACGTCGTTGACCGCCACCACGACCATCAGGCCCAGCAGAAGTGCCAGTCCCGCCGCATGGACATAGCCCTCGTACTTTTCCGGAATTCGCTTTCTGCTGAACAGCCACACCACGCCGTTGACCAGAAGGAAGAAAATACGTCCTCCATCCAGCGCGGGAAGGGGCAGCAAATTCATAACCGCCAGATTGACCGCGATAAAGGAGGTCAAATACAGCAGATTCAGCATGGCGTCCACCCAGGTGGCGCTGGCCTCCCCGACAGAACTCATGGTGGAAACAATGCCGATTGGCCCGGACAGATCCTGCACGCCCGCTGCACCGGAAATCAGATCTCCCAGGCTCCACCATACCATCCGCACAAAGTCCATCGACCGCCAAAAGGCGGTGGAGATGCGCGTCCAGACGGTATGCGCCTTAATGGTGAACTGAAAGCCGTACAGGTTGGAAACCGTGCCGTCCTCCGACGTATACTCATACAGGTGACAGGGAACGTCCTCCAGCGTCAGCCTTTCCCCGTCCCGCACAATCACAAAATCTGCCGTCTCCCCGTTCCCGCGGGAGAGAATGGTGGAAAAATCATCGTACACAAAAATCCAGCTTCCGTTGACGGAGACGATTCGATCTCCGGTCTGGAAGTAGTCTGCGGAGGGACAGCCCTCCAACAGGCCGCTGATCTCCGTGGTGCCGTAATAGGTGGAGCTGGCATAGAGGCACACCAGAATCAGCAGACCCAGCAGGAAGTTCATAAACGCCCCAGCCGCCAGGATAATCAGGCGCTTCCAGGCACGCTGGTTGCTGAACGCCCTGGGGGAATCCGTCTTTTCATCCTCGCCCTCCATGGCGCAAAAGCCGCCGATGGGGAAAGCGCGAAGGGAATACAGCGTTTCCTTCCCCTGCTTCTTCCAGACCGTCGGCCCCATACCCAGGGCGAACTCGTTGACCTGAACACCTAACAGGCGTGCCGCCAGAAAATGTCCCCCCTCATGGACGAAAATCAGCACGCCAAACATGATGATTGCAAAAATTACATAAAGCATATTGCCTCCGGGGTTTTAAAATATATTAGCCGAAAATTGCAAGTGCAAGTTGAACACATCCGCGAAAAGCTTCAATAGAGTCC
>JAJQBJ010000026.1 GCA_021203345.1 Oscillospiraceae bacterium | reverse complement strand
CATGGAAAGACTTTTTTGTTTTTTCACTGTCTACTTGACAGGGGGCACTTCAGACAGCACCGTTCAATTTGTTTTTAAAAGGATTAGTCCAAAAATCCTTTCCGCACCGTCAGTCCCAGATGGTTTGCCACCTGGCGTAGCCCCACGTCGGGGATGGTCTGCTTCCAGGGCAGACGGGCGATTTTCAGATAGACCTCCGCTGCCTTTTCCGCCGTTTCAATCAGGCCGAAGGCCTCGTCCAGATTGGCGCCCGCCCCATAAATGCCGTGCTGCGCCCAAACCACCAGCCGGGCGGTTTTCATTTTCTCCGCCGTGGCCTGGCCAATCTCGGCGGTGCCGCAGAGCATCCAGGGCAGGACGTTCACCCCGTCCGGGAACACCATAATGCACTCGGTACACATCTGCCACAAAGTTCGGGTGAAGGCCCGTTCGTCTAGGTCATGCACAAAGGTCATAGCCAACAGATTGTTCGGGTGACAGTGGAGGACGACCCGGTTGGCGGGGTCAACGGCCAGCCGGGCGGAGTGGCTCATCAGGTGGGCGGGCAGCTCGGAGGTAAAGCGTCCGCCGTCCGAAAATCCCCACAGCACCTCCACCGTGCTGTCGTCCTGGGCCAGACGAATCAGCCCCAGATTTTCCGCCGGGTAATACTGGATGTTTTTGAAGTATTTCCCCGTGCCGGTGACCAGAAAATACCGGCCCGCCAAATCGGGGGCGGTGAAGCCGGCAGGGATGGTACGCAGGACGTGGGTCACGTCTACATAGTCCCGCACCTGCTCCTCCTCCAGAAGCAGGCTGATGTTGCCGCCGTTGCGCTCGTCCCAGCCGTGCTGATACATATTGGTGGCGGTGCGTACCAGCTCCACCAAAAAGGGAGCGGTGAGTATGTCGTGCATGATGATACCTCACTTTCCAATGATACAGGCGGCGCGGAGTGTCCGGTCACTCCCGCGTCAGGTGATGAATCCACTTATACCGGTTGGCCCGAATTGCCACGGGGACACATTTGAAAATCTGGTCGCAGTTCAGGCAGAATACCACAGCCACCACGGGCAGCTTCCACCAGAAGGCCGCGGCGAAGGACAGCGGCATGACGATGACCCAGGTGGAGATCAGATTCAGGTACATCATAAACTTCACATCGCCGCCACCCTTGACGATGCCCACGCCGGTGGGCATCTGATAGGCCATACCCACGATGACAAAGCACAGGAGAATCAGAATCTGGTTTGCCATCTGACGGGCGCTGTCGTTCAGCGTGTAGATGGACAACAGGGGGATACGAATCAGGAACAGGGCGATGCCCAGCACCAGCGCAATAATGAGATACAGGAGCTGGAGACTGCGGCTGTATTCCTTTACCTTGTCCTCGTCGCCCTCGCCCACGGTGCGGCCCACCAGAATGGCGGAGGCGCTGGCCTCGCCCACCGTGATTACCTTCAAATACTGGAACAGCGTGGTGGAGACGGAGTTGGCGGCAATGGCGTCGGCGGACAGGTGGCCCAAAATGCCGGTTTGGATGGGCGTTGCCAGACCCCACAACAGCTGAGACAGGAAGGAGGGCCAAAGCACCTGCCAGTAATCCTTTCGATATTGGAGGCAGCCCTTCCAGGGGTTTGAGGAAAACAGGCGGATTTTTTTATCCCGGAACACAAGATAGCACAGGACAATGACCAGCTCCAGCGTCCGGGCGGTCAGGGTGCCGACCGCCGCGCCCCGGATTCCCAGAGACGGGAACCCGAACCGACCGAAAATCAGGGTGTAGTTGATGATTACATCCACCACCAGAGAGGTCAGGGAGATACCGAAGGAGATGGACACCGTTTCCACACAGCGGAGACATGCCATCAACACCGTGGACAGAACATACAGCGGATAGGTGAATCGAATCAGGCTCAGATAGGCCAGGCCCTCTTGAAGAATGGTCTCGTCCGTGGTGAACAGGCTCAGAATGGCCCGGGGGCAGAGGGAGGTCAGGGCGAACACTAGCCCGCCCAAAAGCAGGCCCACGAACAGGGCGATCCCCGTCAGGCGGCGAATCGGCTCCGTGCGATGGGTGGCCCAGTATTGGGAGCCAAGCACCACCAGACTGTCACCGACAGCCATAGTCAGCTGCTGGAGCAAAAATTGAATCTGGTTCACTGTGGCCGCGCCGGACAGGGCCTCCTGACTGTACGCGCCCAGCATGATATTGTCCGCCATATTGACGGAATAGGCGATAACATTTTGCAGGACAATCACCAGCATCAGGTGGGCCAGCGTGGTATAAAAGCGCTTGTCTCTGGTCAGAACGCGCATAGAATCAGGCTCCTTTGGGATGAAATAGGCCGGGGCGGAACGGAAAGCAACGCTGTAAGGGTTCTCCCTTACAGCGCTGCGGCATTTGTCTTCAGATGTAAGTGAGAACGCTCAGCCCCGGTGAATGATCTCGTGGCGCTCCGGGCCAGTGGAAACCAGCGTGATGGGGCAGCCGATCCGCGCCTCCAAAAAGTCCACATAGCTCCTGGCGTTGGCGGGCAGCTTTGCATAGTCCGTAATGCCCCGGATATCGGACTTCCAGCCGGGCAACAGCTCGAACACCGGCTTGGCCCGGCCCAGCTTTGCGGGAGCGGGGAAGGTATCGGTCACTTCACCGTCAATTTCGTAGCCCACGCACACGGGAATTTCGTCCAGATAGCCCAGCACGTCCAGGCAGGTCAGCGCCACCTGAGTCGCGCCCTGGACGGTGCAGCCGTAGCGGGTCGCCACTGCGTCGAACCAGCCCACCCGGCGGGGGCGGCCAGTGGTGGCGCCAAATTCGCCCTTGTCGCCGCCCCGCATACGCAGCTCGTCTCCGGCTTCGCCGGTGACTTCGCTGATGAACGGCTCGGTTTTGGCCCCGACGCAGGAGGAATAGGCCTTGGTGACACAAATCACGTCCTCAACGGCGGTGGGCGGAACTGCCGCACCCACACAGCCAAAGCCTGCCAGCGTGTGAGAGGAGGTGGTCATGGGGCAGATGCCGAGGTCGGGGTCCTTCATAGCGCCCAGCTGACCCTCCAGCAGGATGGTCTTATTCTCCTTCACCGCATTGTGGATAAAGGATACCGTATCCCCCACATAGGGACGAATCACCTCGCGCAGGGTGAGCAGAGAATCATACAGCTCGTCCACGTTCAGCAGGGGCTTGTGATACATATGCTGGAAAAGGATATTTTTCATCTCCACAGCGCGGGGCAGGCGCTCCCGCAGACGGGCTTCGTCAAACAGATCTGCCACCTGAATCCCGGTTTTGGCGTACTTGTCGGAGTAGAAGGGGGCAATGCCGCTTTTGGTGGAGCCAAAGGCCCGGCCACCCAGCCGCTCCTCCTCGTAGGCGTCCTGCAAAATGTGATAGGGCATCAGCAGCTGCGCCCGCTCAGAGACGATCAGATTGGGGGCGGGGACGCCCTGCCCGGTGATGCTGTTCAGCTCGTCCGCCAGCTTTTGAATGTCCAGCGCCACGCCGTTGCCGATGATGTTTGTAATGTGGGGATAGAAGGCGCCGGAGGGCAGAATATGCAGGGCGAACCGTCCGTATTCGTTGATGATGGTGTGGCCCGCATTGGCTCCGCCCTGGAAACGGATAACGACATCGGATTCCTCCGCCAGCATATCGGTGATTTTACCTTTGCCCTCGTCGCCCCAGTTGGCGCCTACAATCGCTTTTACCATGATAAAGTTCCTCCAATAGTCGTGCATGACACCTGGCCGCGAGAGGATACCCGCAGCCATCTGCCTACGCACATTTCCTGACCCTGCGTGTGTCCGGATTCCGCCGCCGCAGGATTCAATTACAATTTATTATAGCGTTTCACGCGGCAATTATCAAGGGCTTTTGGCGGAAATTCCCGCGATTTCTCAGGACTGTGGTTTGACTTTCCGAACGCCCTATGTTATACTGAAATCCAAGTTGCATTTGTTCTATCCACTTTTTTATTATACAGTCGGGCGGCGCCCGGAGGGAAGGAAATTCCATGCAGGAACCGGAAAAGAAGGAAAACCGAATCAAAACCGTGGGCGTGGTCATGGTGATTACCTTCCTGGGGAAGGTGATGGGACTGGTTCGGGATATGCTGATGGGACATAAGTTTGCCACCGGCATGGCGAGCAACGCCTTCCAGACTGCAAGCCAGATCCCCCGGAACTTCTTTGACGCGGTGTTTGCCTCGGCCATCTCCTCCAGCTTTATCCCGATTTTTAACGAGACGCTGGAGAAGGAGGGCAAGGACGAGGCGTTCCGCCTGTCCCGCAGCTTTTTCACCCTGATGGGACTGCTGACGTTGGTTCTCAGCGCCCTGGGCATGGCGTTTTCCATGCCCCTGACCAATTTGATTGCCAATGGATTTGACCAGGAGACGGCGGAGCTTTGCTCCCGGCTGCTGACAATACTGTTCCCCACCATGTTTTTCAGCGGGGTGGCCTTCTCCGTGGTGGGGGTGCTGCAATCCCTGGGGGAGTTCAATATCCCCGCCGCCATGAGCGTGTTCTCCAATGGCATTATCATTCTCTACTATATCTTCCTGTGTGACAGGTTCGGCATTTACGGCCTGGCGGTGGCCTTTCTGGTGGGCTGGGCGATGCAGGCCCTCGTACAGATCCCGTCGCTGTATAAGCTGGGGTTCCGCTATCGGTTCTCCCTGTGGAATCCCCGGCTGAAACGGGTCTTCACCCTGATGCTGCCGGTGATGGTGTCCACCTGGATTCAGCCCATCAACCAACTGATTTCCACCCGGTTCGCCTCCTATATCGACGGGGGCGTGTCCGCCATGAACTACGCCAACAGCCTGTACACCATTCTGGCGGGAATTCTGGTGCTGTCTGTGACCAACGTGATTTTTCCGGAGATGAGCCGCCTGACCTCACAGGCCCGGCTGACGGAGCTGCGGGACCTGATTCAGTCCTCCCTGCGGAGCCTGATGTTCCTGCTGCTGCCCATGACTGTGGGGCTGATGCTGCTGGCGAAGCCGCTGGTGCAGCTTTTGTATCAGCATGGCACCTGGGACGAGGCCTCCACCCTGATTACCAGCCGGGCGCTGACCTGGATGGCGGTGGGCATGGTGGGCTACGGCGTGCAGAATGTGCTGGTGCGGGCGTTCTATGCGGAAAAGAACGGAAAAATTCCCATGATTTCCGGGGCCGTGTCGATCCTGCTGAACATTGTCCTGTGCTATGTGCTGTCGCCGGTGATGGACGTGGCGGGCCTGGCGCTGGCCTCTGCGCTGGCCTCTACAGCATCCGCTG
Source organism: Oscillospiraceae bacterium (assembly GCA_021203345.1). Taxonomy (GTDB): domain Bacteria; phylum Bacillota; class Clostridia; order Oscillospirales; family Oscillospiraceae; genus JAJQBJ01. The sequence goes on along the minus strand of JAJQBJ010000026.1, from coordinate 16,091 downwards.
TTTTGCTGCTGATTCCCACGTCCCGGCGGATGAAGGGGCTGTTCAACGCCGCCTTTTGGCTGGACGTTCTCAAAATGGTTGTCTGCACCGCCCTGATGGGGGTGGTGGTCTGGCTGGTGTACACCGTTCTGTCCGGATGGCTGGCCTATTCCACCCTGGCTGTGGCGCTGGAGCTGGGTTGCTCCGTGCTGGTGGGTGTGGTCGTGTATTTTCTGGCCGCCGCGCTGCTGCGTATCCCGGAGATAGATTTGGTGCGGGGCTTTCTGAACAAGCTGAAAAAGAACTGACCGGGTAAGCTCCGGTTTGAGAAGGGAGGAACGCGAATGTCCCTGTGGAAGGAGAGCGGCTGCTATGCGCTGTACCGGCGGCTGCTGCAAAGTGTCAGAGAGAGCCTGATTTGCGGCGTACTGGCTACATTCGCCGCCTGGCTGGGCGGGCTGCTCCGCCGGAGCCTGATTTTTCAGGCAATCACCGGGCAGCGGGTGGAGGAACCGGAGGGAACCCTTAGCCGCAGCCTACGGACTTGGCTGAGAGCGTTCCAGCATCGGTTATGGAAGGCGCTGCATCTGAATCGGCTGCTCCAGGGGAGTATTTTTCTGAAGGCGGGCTTTTGGTGTGCGCTGCCCATCGTCTTTGCGCCGGTGCTGCCGACGCTGGTGATTTTGGCGCTGGTGCTGGCGGGGTTCGCGTCCCTGTTCCTGGCACTGGGCTGCTATCAGGATATGCACCCCCTGTATTCCCCGGTGAACAAGTGGGTCTGCCTGTATGCGTGCCTCTATGCCTTTGCCACCTGTACCTCTGTCTCTGTCAGCGGGAGCCTGTTTGTGGGCATGATCTCCGTGTGCTTCCTGCTGTTCTATCTGGTGGTGATCACCGCCATTCGGAGCTGGAGCCAGATGCGGCGGCTGATGTTCTGGATGCTGATGATCAGCGTGGTGGTGGCGCTGTACGGCTTCTGGCAGTATTTCCACCCGGATCAATACAATTCCACCTGGCTGGATACGGATATGTTTTCCTCCATCACCCTGCGGGTGTATTCCACCTTGGCGAATCCCAACGTGCTGGGCACCTATCTGCTGCTGATTATCCCCTTTGCCGTGGCAATGCTGCTGACGGCCCCCGGCGTGGGGAAAAAGCTGGTCTATGCCGCGATCTGCGCCATGCTGCTGCTGTGCCTGATTTTGACCTATTCCCGGGGCTGTTACCTGGGGCTGTTGTTTGCGGCGGTGATTTTCCTGGTGCTGCTGGATCGGCGGTTCCTGGTGGTGGGGCTGGTTTTGCTGGTGCTGTCCCCCCTGTATCTGCCGGAGAATATCATCAGCCGGTTCACCAGCATCGGCGATATGTCGGATTCCTCCACCTCCTACCGGGTGTACATCTGGATGGGAACGCTGCGGATGCTGAAGGACTACTGGTTCTGCGGCATCGGCCCCGGAGAGACGGCCTTTAATCAGGTCTATCCCCTGTACGCCTACAGCGCGATTACGGCGCCCCACGCCCACAATCTGTTCCTGCAAATCACCTGTGACACCGGTGTTGTGGGGTTGGGCGTGTTTCTGGGGATGCTGGTTTCCTACTTCCGCTCCCTGTGTACCGCGCTGAGACGGGAGGTTCACCGGGACGCGCGTATTTTCCAGATTGCGGCCATCTCCGCCGTGGCGGGGTTCCTGCTGGAGGGCATGACGGACTATACCTTTTATAATTACCGTGTCACCTTCCTGTTCTGGGCGATTCTGGCTATCGGGAATCTGCTGACCCATGCGGACAGGCTGAAACAGGCCGACCTGAACGATCAAACGCCCTGGGCGGACGAGCCGGAGCCGGACGGGACGAAAAAAATCCGGGTGCTGAACATCCTGTCGGATACCAACGTGGGCGGCGCGGGCCGCTGCCTGTTGAATTACCTGAAATACTATGACCGGGAACACTATACCGTCTCCGTGCTGCTGCCCAAGGGCAGCCAGATGAAACCGGCGGTGGAGGCGCTGGATACCCCGGTGCTTGAGGCGGATATTCGGGGGGATCGCTCCCTGGACCCCAAGGCCGTTCCCGTGCTGCGAAGCATGGTGGCGGCGGCGGAGCCGGACGTGGTACACACCCACGGGAGCATGAGCGGACGTATTGCGGCCCGTGGCTCCCACGCGAAGCTGGTTTACTCCCGCCATTCGGCCTTCCCGGTGCCGGAGAATATGAAGCATGGCCCCAGGCATTGGGTCAACCGGGCGGTCAACGAGCTGTATGCAGACCGCATTATTTCGGTCAGTCCCGCCACGCTGGAGAATTTGACGGACAGCGGCGTTCGGAAAGACCAAATCGACATTGTAATGAACGGTGTGGAGCCGCTGACCCCGGCCACGCCTGCGGTGCAGGCGGAATGGCGGCAGCGTTTGGGACTACAGCCGGGGGACTTCGTTGTGGGAATCCTGGCCCGGCTGGAGGAGTATAAAGGCCACCTGATTCTGCTGGATGCGGCGGCGCAGCTTCGGGCGGAGGGCTACCCCCTCAAGGTGCTGATCGCCGGGGCGGGGGACTATGAGAGCGTCATCGCCGCCCGGCTCCGGGAGCTGCATCTGGAGGATACGGTTCAAATGCTGGGCTTCACCACCCAGGTGGCGGAGTTCCTGTCTGTGCTGGATGTGCAGGTGAACTGCTCCTTCGGAACGGAGGCCACCAGCCTTTCCCTGCTGGAAGGATTCAGCATTGGCCTGCCCGCCGTGGTCAGCAGCTATGGCGGCAATCCCTGGCTGGTGACGGACGGGGAAAACGGCCTGATTTTTGAAAACCGGAACCCGGAGGCGCTGGCCGACTGCCTCAGACGGCTGATGAATCAGCGGGAGCTGCTGGATGATATGCGGGTGCAGGCGAAGGCCGCCTTTGAGAGCCGCTTTACGGGAAAAATCTTCGCAGAAAATATCGAGCGCGTGTACCGGCGTGTGCTGGAGAAATGAGGAGTATGCCGTGGATAAGAAGCAAGCAAAAAAAGTGAAATTCAACCTGTTTGACGCCCTGGTGATTCTGGTCATTCTGGTGGCGGCGGTTGCCGTGTATCTGATTTTACAGGGCAGCTCGGACGACGGCGTATTCGCAGAGAGCAGCCCCATTTCCTACACCGTGGAGGTCACGGGCCTGCAGGAGGGTATGGAAGACACCGTCAGCGTCGGCGACGAATTTCAGGAAACCTCCGATGGAAATACCATGGGGACTGTGACTGCGGTAGAGGTGATTCCCTACACGGTGCAGGCCACCGACGAGAAGGAAGGCGTGATTCGTAACCAGGAGGTGGAGGGCTACAGCACCCTCCGAATCACGCTGGAGGTTCAGTCTGTGGAGACGGACAGCGCCATTGAGACAACGGAGGGAGAAGCCATTCGCGTGGGAACCTCCGTCACCATGTCCAACGGGACGCTGCTGGCAAAGGGCACGATCATCTGGATGGAACGGGAGGATGCGGAATGAAAGCAAAGCACAGATTCAACGGATTTGACGTTTTCCTGATCGTGGTTCTGGTCGCGCTGGTGGTGGGCCTTGTGGTAAAGTTCGGCGTGCTGGGCAGCAAGACCGTGGATGAAAAGAACGGAACCCCCGTGACTTATACGCTGGTCGTGACGCCTGTGCGGACGCTGACGGTGGATCAGCTTCAGGTGGGGGACACCCTTTACTATGAAAGCACGGATACCGAGATGGGCGTGATTACGGATATCCAGGTGGAGCCGGCCACCACCACAGTCACCACCTCCGACGGAGAGGTGATTCAGGCCACCTATGAGGATCGGTATGAGGTGACGCTGACGATTTCCGCCACCTGTCTGGAGTCCGACGGCGTGACCTCCGGGTATCAGGTGGGGGACATTACGTTGCTGGCGAACCGGTCAGACAGCTACCATACAAAATATTCCTCGTTCAGCGGCACGATGATTTCCTACGAGCTGGGCGAGTGAGTGAAGCAGAACAGGATTCTTTAAAAAAAGTTAAGGATTTTTCGTGCGCCGGTGCGGTATAATGCAGGCAGAGGGTGACATCCCTCCGCACGGAAATCGTTCGTGTATTCGGAGCAGGGAGCGAGGTGAAGCAAATGGGATATAAGGTTTTGATGGCGCTGAACCGGCTGGATATCGGCGGCGCGGAAACCCATGTGGCGGAGCTTTCCCTGGAGCTTCAACGCAGAGGCTGGGAGGTCATTCTGGCCTCCAACGGCGGCGCATATGTGCCGAAGCTGGAGGCAGCCGGGATGCGGCATTTCCAGGTTCCCATGAGCCGACGGAGCTGGGGGGATATTCACGCCTCACAAAAGCAAATGGAGCAGATCATCCGGGAGGAAAAGCCGGATATCGTCCACGCTCATGCCCGGATTCCCGGCTATGTCTGCGGACGGGTGCAGAGCAAGCTGGATTTCCCCTTTGTCACCACGGCCCATTGGGTGTTCCACACCAACTTTTTGCTGAACCGCATCACGAACTGGGGACAGCGCACCATTGCGGTCAGCGAGGATATCAAATCCTATCTGATTGAAAACTACGGCGTGCCTGCAGAGCATATCACCGTCACCATCAACGGCATTGATACCAGCACGTTTTCCCCCGAAACCTCCGCCGAACCGCTGGCGCAGGAGCTGGGCCTGGATCTCAGCCGCCCGGTGCTGGGAACGGTCAGTCGGCTGGACCCGGATCGCTCCCAGGCGGCAAAGCTGCTGCTGGAGCTGGCTCCCCGGCTGGCCCATGAAATTCCCGGCATACAGCTTTTGGTCGTAGGCGGCGGGGGCGATTACCCGGAGATGCAGCGCAAGGCCGATGAGCTGAACCGCGCCGCCGGGAAGCCCTATGTCTATATGACCGGCCCCCGCACGGATATCAAGCGGGCGGTGGCCGCCTGCGACGGATTTGTGGGAGTCAGCCGCGCCGCGCTGGAGGCTATGTCAGCCGCCAAGCCCGTGATTCTGGCGGGGAATGAGGGCTATCAGGGTATTTTTACCGCAGATAAGCTGGAGGAGGCCAGGGGTAGCAACTTCTGCTGCCGGGAGGCCCCCGCCATGGAGCAGGAGACGCTGTGCCGGGACGTGCTGGCGCTGCTCCGCATGAGCGACGGGGAACGCCGCGCTCTGGGGGACTTTGGCCGCCAGGTGATTCAGGCGGAGTATTCCGTGTCCCGGATGGCGGACGACTGCGAGCGGGTCTATCGCAGCGTTTTGCAGCAGTAATCATATCAGTACAAGACAGGAACAGAGATAAGGAGCAGCAATGGCAGGGAAACGAGAGATTGGCCGCAGCGAGGGCAGCGTGGCAACGCACAATCAAAGCACCGGGGAACGCGGCCCGGGAAAGCGAGTTATCAAAACGAAGAAGGCTAAGCGCCGCATCATCAAGGCGTTGATTGCGGTGGTCATTCTGGTGGCATTGTATCTGACCGCGGTGTATTCCAACATCCCCTTTATCAAAAAGTGGAGAACGATTTATATCGAAACCGCCATGAGTACCCAGTCCCACCAGTGGCTTGCGACCTATTTCATTCCCAAGAGTGTCATTGACGAGGTTATGGCCCAGGTGGAGGCAGACCTGAACTCCCAGGTGGGACTGTCCAGCCTTTGGGACACCGAGGAGACGGAGGAGGTCGAGGAAACCGAAACCGCCGAGGTCACGGAGACGACTGTGGTGGAGGAGACGGAAGCCGTCGAAACCACCGAGCCGGAGGAGGCGGAGGACGCGGAGACAACCGCTTTCTTTGAAACCTATTGGGAGCTGGACAGCACCTCGATTCGCAGCTATCTGTCAAAGAATTCAAGTTTGGTTGCGGACGGGTATGACAGCCTGTACATTGACAATTCCAGCGGCAAGCTGGATCTGGAAACGGTAAACGGGGACGAGATCTATGTCATTGACGCGGAAAACAACCTGTTTATCGTCACCGTCACCGGCTCCAATTTCCAGGGCAAGCTGGCGGTGGTGAAGAATGCGGCGCAGGTAGATTTGGTAAAATCCAGCTCATTGGGCAGCTATGGACAGCTTTTGACCACCCTGGCCAGCAATAACAACGCCGTTCTCGCCATGAATTGCAGCGGCTTCGGCGATACCGACGGGCACGGCACCGGCGGCTATGTGATGGGCTCCCTGATTATCGACGGGGTGGAGTATGGCAATCCCCAAAGCGGCACTTGGAAGCTCTTTGGCTTCAAGGACGACGACCGCCTGTACATCATGGATTATTCCAGCAGCGCCAAAAGCTCCTTCCGCTGGGCGGCGCAGTTCTTCCCGGCGCTGGTCATCAACGGCTCCAGCGTGGTGGACGGCACCTTCGGCATGGGCCTCCAGCCCCGGGCCTGCTTCGGCCAGACCAAGAACGGCGACGTGCTGATGCTGGTGGTGGATGGCAGACAGGTGGGATACAGCATCGGCTGCACCGTGGAGGACTGCACCGAGATTTTGCTGGATTATGACGCTTATCAGGCCATGAATCTGGACGGCGGAAGCTCCGCCCTGATGGTCTATAAGGGAACCAAAATCACCTCGCCCTCCAGCGTGTCCTCCGAGGGACGCTATCTCCCGGATGCGCTGATTGTCCGGTATGCGTCGGACGTGGACTAAATTGAAATGCGTTTTTTCTCCGCTCTGCCGCCCGGCAGAGCGGACGTATTTTTGCAGTAGATTTTTCGGGATGGGTATGCTATAATATCAAATTAACCGGTATTGATAGCATAGGCCGGCTGCTGTCCTACATAAATTGACCTGTGGCGGCTGACGTTCCGTTTTTGACCTGTTCTTTAGGAGGGTATTCCATATGATGACATTCTTTCAGGCGATCCTGCTGGGCCTGGTGCAGGGCGTGGCAGAGTTTCTGCCGATTTCCAGCTCCGGACATCTGGCGCTGATTGAAAACCTGTTCGGGATTCAGGCACCGGAGTTTTACGACGTGATGCTTCACTTCGGGACGCTGGTGGCGGTTTTTGTATACTACTGGCATTACATCGTGGACATGGTTCTGGAATTTTTCCGGGGGTGCCGGGCCATCGTTGTGCCCGCCTATCGGGAGGAAAAAACGCCCCCGGCCCGGCGCATGGTGATGCTGGTCATTCTGGGCACCCTGCCGCTGGTGCTGATCCTGCCCGTGAAAGACCGCATCGAGGCGTTTGGGGGCAGCAACCTGTTCATCGGTATCATGTTGCTGCTGACGGGCGCTCTGCTGTTCCTGTCAGATCGGCTGTCCAGAGGACGCAAAACAGAGCGCAGCGCCACCGTGGTGGATGCGCTGCTGGTGGGCTGCGCCCAGGCGGTGGCTACCATGCCCGGCCTGTCCCGTTCCGGCACCACCATCGCCGCCGGGATGCTTCGGGGATATAAGCGGGAGTTCGCCGTGCGGTTCTCCTTCCTGCTCTCCATCCCCGCCGTGCTGGGGGCCAATCTGCTGAGCCTGATTGACGTGATTCAGGAGGGCATCGAGGTCAGCCAACTGCCCGTGTATCTGGCGGGCGTTGTGGTGGCCGGAGTGGCCGGATATTTCTCCATTCGCCTGTTGGAGAGCCTGACGAAAAAGGGGCGCTTTGGCAGCTTCGCCTATTACTGCTGGATGATTGGCATTGTGGCGATCCTGTGCGCGATTGTATTTTGAGTGTGACGCCCTGCGGCGTTCTGTGATGGATTGAGATATAGGGAGGTTCTATGGCAGCACAAAAGAAAACGACCACCGGCACGAAAAGCGCCGGTGGCACCAGTCGCTCCGGGAAATCCGGAGCGACCTCCAAAAAGACGGGATCATCCCGGGGCGGCAAGTCCCAAAGCGCCCAGGCGATTCGCCGTCAGAAGGAGGAAGCCGCCAGAAAGCGCCGGGTCTATGCCGGGCTGATTTGCCTGGTGGCGGCGCTGTTCGGCATTTTGGGCTATTTTAATACGGACGCGATTATTCTCAACTGGTTCCGCACCCTGTCCTGTGGGCTGTCCGGTGTGGGCTATCTGTTTTTCCCGCCGGCGCTGATTCTGATTGCCGTTTTGCTGTTGAGCAGAAAGAAGCCGTTCCTCAGCCGGGTGATTTGCACCGCCTTGGTGCCTGCGGTGATCGGCGGCCTGTACCAGATGCTGCTGTCTAAGCCGGATTTGCCGGACGATATTTGGTTGTCCCTACAGCTGATGTGGCAGTCCGGCGTCCTGATGGAGAGCGGCGGCGCGGTCAGCGGATGGCTGGCGCTGCTGCTGGCGGATTTGATTTCCCGCCCGGCGACCTTGATTCTCCTGCTGCTGGTGCTGGTGCTGCTGGTGCTGAAGGTCTGCAACAGCTCTTTGGTGGAGCTGGTTTCCAGACTCCAGGACAGCCTGGATGAGCGAGCGGCCCGCCGCCAGGAGGAGCGGGAGCTGCTGGAGGAGGAAGAGCTGGAGGAATACGAGGAGCCGGAGGAGCTTCCGCCGCCCCGCCCCAGGAGGAAAACGCCCGCCGCCAAAAAACAGCGGGCCAGAACAGAGGAACCGTCCGGTCGTCACTTTGGCGGGCGGAAGGGCCGCGACCCCTACGATGTGCCTCTGCCGGGGGATGACGAGCTGACAGAGCCAGAGGGAGCCGAAGCACCGGAGACGGAAAAGCGGAAGCGCAAAAAGCGTCAAACCGCCCCCCAGGATGAGACGCCGAAAAATCCCCTGGAGGCAATGGGAATTGATACCGATTTGGAGCTGGATTTGGACGATTTCCCGGAGATCCCGAACTTTGACCTGGAGGACGAGGAGGATATTCCGGCGCTGCCGGAGAACTCTGACCTTCTGACCGGGGCGATCCGCCGAACCTCCCAGGAGCTGGTTCAGCGGGCCGGGGAGACTACGGTTCAGATGAACGTGCCGGAGGAGACGTTAAAGGTCAGCCGGGAACCGGCGATTCAGCGGGTGACGAAAAAGGACACCGCCGCCGCCACGACTGCCGTGACCGAGGAGGTTGCCGCCGCCATGGAGCAGCCGCTGGAGGAATACCAGTTCCCGGAGCTGGAGCTGCTGGACTCCCCCAAGGCGGCCAGCAACGCCGGTGTGAAGGAGGAAATGGAGTCCACCCGGGCGATTTTGGTGGACACCATCGAATCCTTTGGCATTTCGGCCAATTTGAAAGACGTGACCCGCGGCCCCGCTGTGGCCCGGTTCGAGATGGAGCTGGACAGGGGCGTGAAGCTCTCGAAGCTGACCAACCTGGCGGATGATATCGCATTGTTCCTGGGCGTGTCCGGCGTGCGAATCGCTCCGGTGCCGGATAAGCCCAGTATGGTGGGCATCGAGGTGCCGAACCGGCGGGTAAATTCCGTTCCCATTCGTTCGGTGCTGGACTCCGATGCGTTCCGCCGCTCCAAAAGCCCGGTGTCCTTTGCCCTGGGCAAGGACATTGCAGGCGCGTGCATCATCAGCGATATCAGCAAGCTGCCCCACCTGTTGATTGCGGGCACCACCGGCTCTGGTAAGTCCGTGTGCATCAACTGTCTGCTGGTGTCCCTGCTGTACAAGGCCAGCCCGGAGGACGTGCGGCTGATTATGGTAGACCCGAAGCAGGTGGAGCTGGGGATTTACAACGGGATTCCCCATCTGCTGATTCCCGTGGTCACAGAAGCGAAAAAGGCCGCCGGTGCCCTGCAATGGGCCGTGGTGGAGATGACCCGCCGCTATGCCGAGATTGCCGAGGTGGGGGCCAGAAAGATCAGCGAATACAACAAGCTGGCGGAAAAAGACCCTGACCGGGAGAAGATGCCCTCCATCGTCATTGTCATTGACGAGCTGGCCGACCTGATGATGGTGGCCGGGAAAGAGGTGGAGGAATCCATCTGCCGGATTGCCCAGCTGGGCCGCGCCGCCGGGATGCATCTGGTGGTGGCCACCCAGCGGCCTTCCTCCGACGTAATTACCGGCCTGATGAAGGCCAATATCCCCTCCCGCATCTCCTTCGCGGTGGCCTCCGCCATCGAGTCCCGCATCATTCTGGACTCCTCCGGGGCGGAGAAGCTGGTGGGCAAGGGCGATATGCTCTATCACCCCATCGGCGCAAACAAGGCCCTACGGGTACAGGGATGCCTGATCAGCGATGAGGAAGTCGCCAACGTGGTGAGCTTTGTGAAACAGAATTGCGGCGAGGTGGAGTATGACGACAGCATCTCCCGCCAGGTGAACATTGCCGCCGCCGAAGCCGGCAGCAAGAGCGGCAAGGGCAAGGGCAAAGAGCCGGAGGTGTTTGGCACACCCCTGGACGATTGCGACGAGCTGCTGCCCGAAGCCGTGGATATCGTGCTGGAGCTGGGACAGGCTTCCGTGTCCATGCTCCAGCGGCGGTTGAAGCTGGGCTATGCCCGGGCCGCCCGACTGGTAGACCAGATGGAGGAACGGGGCTATGTCGGCCCCTTCGAGGGCAGCAAGCCCCGCCAGCTGAAAATCACCAAGGAGGAATGGGCGGTGAAGCGTCAGGCGATGTACGGTGCGAACCCGGAGCAGCTTGCCATTGACATGAACGAAAGCGCCGCCGAGGACGATATGGCGGAGCTGTCGGAGCAGTCCGAACAGTCCGAGCTGGACGAATCAACAGACCTGTCGGAGTTCCCCGACTTTGACGACGATGATGATTTTGCATAAATTCTCTAAGGGCCGCACGAACGTGCGGCTCTTTTCCACTCTGCGGGATTTTCCAAGGGGATATCTCCCAATTCCCTGTTTTTTGACAAAGACTTATGATAGAATGGTTCCGGGGAAACAGATGCAAATAGATGTAAACGAGGTTCCGTATTGCTGGTTGAAAGGTGCATTGCTTCGTGGTGGGAAGTATTTATATCAATGGACAGCAATCGATGGGTGTACCGGGCTTCACCTTGTTTACGGATATGAAGAGCACACCCCAGAGAACACAGTTGACTTTTCAGATGTCTGCAATAGGAAAGGCGACCATCAGTGCTGTTCACCTTTCCTATGGGTTCGTTCCATAACTTTAGGTTTTTGCTTTAACTGGTGGGGTCAGATCATTTGACAACGCAGAAATCCTTGAGAAAAATGTGTCAACTAATCTTGACAAAATCAAAACTACATTCAGCTCTACAACACCAAGCATTACCAACGACGGCTCAAGTACATGACTCTTATGGAGTTCCATGTGGCTACCGTATAAAAAGATGGCCTCTGCACGGAGTAAAGACCATCTTCCATGGAAATCTTTTGTTTTTCACTATCTACTTGACAGTGGGCGCTTCAACGATGTGTGAAAGCGGCTGCTTTTCTAACTTTTTGAGCGAATTGGATTTTCGATGAATCGGGAAAATTCAACTTTTTTTAAACTGACCGTCAGCTTTTGCGTATGCAACCAGCGGGCGGTCAGTTTTCTGTTACAAATATCCCTTTAAAAAGCGGCAACAATCCGGCCCCTATGTTGTTTCCTGCTCTGCCTCCGCAGGTTCCTCGTCCTCCTCGGCAGCAATCCGGAAGTCCGCGCAGGTCACGCCCATCAAATCCTCCACGGTAGGGGATTCCAGCTGGCTCACCCGGTCAGACTGAGCCACCACCACGGCCTCAAACAGATTCCGTACATCCCGGGCGTTGCCGAAATTCTCGTCCCGGTTTTCAAACAGGGCGTTGAAGTACTGCTCCGCATAGCGGTCTGTCTCCTCGTCCGGACGGTAGCCATTTTTCTCGCACAGGGAGCGGAAAATCGAGGCGAGCTGCTCCCCGTTGTAATCCTCAAAATAAAAGTATTTGTTGAACCGGGACTCCAGGCCGGGGTTGGAGTGAATGAAGTCCGTCATCAGCTCCTCATAGCCCGCCACAATGACAATCAGCTCGTCTCGATGATCCTCCATGTTTTTCAGGATGACCTCGATGGCCTCCTTGCCGAAGTCGTTCTCCCCCTTCTGGTTGGTCAGGGCGTAGGCCTCGTCGATGAACAGCACACCGCCGAGGGCCTGCTGAATCACCGCCTGGGTCTTTTGGGCCGTTTGGCCCACATAGCCTGCCACCAGCCCGGAGCGGTCTACCTCCACCAGCTGCCCCTTGGGCAGTACACCGATGGCCTTATACAGCTTTGCCAGAAGCCGGGCCACAGTGGTTTTTCCGGTGCCGGGATTGCCTAGAAACACCAGATGGAGGCTCATGGGCGGCACAGGCAGCCCGTTTTCCTGGCGGAGACGGCGCACCTTAATCAGGTTAATCATGCTGTGAACGTCCTTCTTCACCTGCTCCAGACCGCACAGACTGTCCAGCTCTGCCAAAAGCTCTTCCACAGTCGGCTCGGCCTCCGCCGGTTCCGCCTCTGTGGGGGATTTCTCAGTCTGCGGAGCGACGGAAGGAGCGGGTGTGTCCTGCTTTCCTGCGGCGCGTTGGGTCTGCTGTCCCGGAACGTAGCTTTGCAGCACATGGATACAGTCCTCCACATAGTCCGCCTCCTGCTGGGTCAGGGTGTCGTCCACCGCCGCGAACAGCAGGAGCAGTCCCTCGCAAAGGTTCTGGAACTGCTCTGCCAGCCGGGTACCGTTCACCCGGTCACACTCCAGCAGTCCGTCATAGAACACCGGCGGCGCGAAGTCCGGGTGGTCGGCCACCAGTGACATGACCTCAAAATACAGCGCATCCGGGGGCGTGCTGCCCCGGGAGCAAATGGCGTTGTAGGCCTCCACATGGGCCTCCGACACGGCGCTGCCCCGGCTCCAGACGCACACCGCGCATTTGCGGAAATAGTTGTCCGCCGCCAGCGTCACCCGCAGGCGCAGCCCGGCGTCCGGAATCAGCTTTCCATACAGGCTGATTTGCTGCTGATATTCCCGGCGCACCATGGCCGCCGTGACCTTTTTGTTCTGCATAATGCTCCCCGCCGTTTCTGTTCTGATTGGATAAGCCTATTATATCCTTTGGGAAATGCCCGGTCAAGTTTTCCCAAAATTTATTTCCATAACCCCTTAAAATTTATTTCTCTGACGGTTGCAATTTTGGCAAAAATGGAATAGGATATAGGAGGGCGTTTTTGCCCGCATCAATACTCACCTGAGAGGAGCTGAGAACCAAATGGACGGAGATAGTCGAAGTTGCAGAACCAATGAGCCTGGCTCGTCTGCCCCTGAACCCGAACCAGGGCGAAGGATTTGGTTCTGCTCCCTGAAAGGGAATTGAACCGCTGGGCCTGGGCCCATATTCTGCTTCCGACATCGCAAACATGAAGGAGGTAGATCGCAATGAATCAAGAGAACAACCTGACCCTGGAGAACCTGGACGAGCTTCTGAATATGGTCAGGGAAAAGAAGTACCGCCAGCTCAATTCCATTATCGTCCAGTGGAATGAGGCTGATATCGCCGAGCTGTTGGAGGAGATCTCTGACCGGTTCGGCCCGGAAATGGGCGCGTTGGTTTATCGGATGCTGCCCAAGGACCTCGCCATCGAGGTGTTTGCCTTTTTGCCCGCGGACAACCAGGGCAATCTGGTGCAGGGGATGAGCGACAAGGAGCTTTCCGGCATTGTGGAGGAGCTTTATGTCGATGACGCGGTGGATATGCTGGAGGAGTTGCCGGCCACGGTGGTCAAGCGCATCCTGCAAAACGCCACGCCGGAAACCCGGCGCACCATCAACCAGTTTTTGAACTACCCGGAGGACTCCGCCGGTTCCATCATGACCAGCGAATATCTGGCCGTGAAAAAGGACATGAACGTGGGACAGACCTTTGACTACATCCGGGCCAAGGGGCAGGACATGGAGACGATCTATATCCTGTTTGTCACCGATGCGGAGCGCCGTCTGGAGGGCATCGTCACAATCAAAGACCTGCTGATGCACGCCTACGAGGCGAAGCTCCAGGACATCATGGACACCAACGTGATCTATGCCGTTACCTCCGACGACCAGGAGGATGTGGCGGACAAGTTCAACAAGTACGACCTGCTGACCCTGGCCGTGGTGGACCAGGAGAACCGCATGGTGGGCATTATCACCGTAGACGACGCGGTGGACGTTATGGAAGCGGAGGCCACGGAGGACATCGAAAAGATGGCCGCTATCGTCCCCACGGACAAGCCCTATCTGAAAACCGGCGTGTTCGAGACGTGGAAATCCCGTATTCCCTGGCTGCTGTTCCTGATGATCTCCGCCACCTTTACGGGCCAAATCATCACCAGCTTCGAGGATTCGCTGGCCGCATATGTGGCCCTGACCTCCTTTATCCCCATGCTGATGGACACCGGCGGCAACTCCGGCGCGCAGACCTCCGCCACCATCATCCGCGCCCTGTCCCTGGGGGACGTGGAGTTCCGGGACATCTTCCGGGTGATTTGGAAGGAGATCCGGGTAGCCGTGGTGTGCGGTATCACCTTGGCGAGCATCAACTTTGTCAAGATTCTGCTGTTTGACGGGATGCTGCTGCACAACGACGGAATCACGGTGCCCGTGGCGGCGGTGGTGTGCCTGACCATGGTGTGTACCATCACCTGTGCCAAGTGCGTGGGCTGTATCCTACCGATTCTGGCGGAGAAGCTGGGCTTTGACCCGGCGGTCATGGCCTCCCCGTTCCTGACGACCATCGTGGACGCCATTTCCCTGCTGATTTATTTCCAGTTCGCAAGGGTCATTCTGCAAATTTAATCGTAAGTTTAAGGCGGCGCCGAACGGCGCCGCCTCAGTTTGCCAAAAAAGTCTATCTACGAAAAGAAAACCAGACGAAACGTTCAGGAAGCCCTCCGCAGGAGTTTTGTTGCGAAGCAACAAAATAAAGTGAAATAAGTCTTTTTAGCCGGGCGCGTACCGGCAAAAAGACACAGGGAGGCGACGACTGTGCGAGCGAAGTGAGTGCGGAGAGGAGCCGCATTTCGAACCAAATGCGCGCATTTGGTTCGAGAGCCTGTCGTAAAACGACAGGCTCAAGGCGCCGCCTTCCTTTATTTTCCGTGAAACCTTCTCCAGAAGAATATCCCGGACAACGCGGCGGGAATCCCGATCCACACCAACAGAGAACCCATCCCCGCTGCGATACGCGCCTGTACGCTCCGGGCGGTCAGGGCGGTAATCAGCCCGCAAATTCCTACAGGAAAGGCGCACCAGCCCAAAAGCCGGTGTGCCACCACCCAGGTCGCCTCGTCCGCCACCGTCCAGGGCAGGCGCAGACCGGTGTAGCGGTTGAAGGGGAGTTTCGGTGACAGGTTCCCCAGCACCAGAATGAGGGCGAACACGATCCCACAGGCCAGGTTCGCCTCCTGTTCCTCGGACAGCGCCAGAATTCCCCCGTTCATCAGGGCCACCACCGCGACAACTGCCGCTACCAGCACCCCGCAAAGTACGCCCACCAGACGAAGGGTTCCGCCCTCCGGACTGTCGTCGGGCAGGCCGGTCAGGACTTCCAGATTCCGATACAGTAGCAGACTTGCCGCCAACAGGCACAGCCCCGCCAAAACGACGGAGAGGACGGCATTTCCCACCTCCAGGGACACAAGGAGCGCCAACAGGGGCAGCCCGTTCAGGGCAAGCCGCAGTCTACGAATCCGCACAGGGCTTCTCCTCCTTCCGCTCCAGCAGCTCGGTCAGCTCCACCAGAATTTCCTGGGTCATGGAGAGGTTCAGGCGATAAATCATCTGGTTCCCCCGGCGCTCTGCCGTCACCAGCTCCGCCCGGCGCAGAATGTCCAGATGCCGGGAGACAGAGGGCTGGGAGATATCAAGCCGGGCCGTGATTTCGTTGACGTTCAAATTCTTCCATTTCAACAGCCGGATGATTTCCCGCCGGTACGGGTTGGCTAAAGCCTGAAAAAAATCATCGTTCATGTCGGTTCCTCCTGCCATGTCTCAATTCGTTTATAGCTATTTTACTATGAACAATATACCACAAAAGCGCGAAATTGGCAAGGGTTTTTGTTTCCCTCCGTGAAAATCGGTTTTCATAAAGAGCCGCTTATCCTATACCCCGGTAAGAACGGGGCATGGGAACGCAACGTAACATCAAAAAGTAACGTAACCAGATTCGCACGAAACAAAGCAAAATGAGCAAACGAGCGACCACGTTCGCAAGCAGGGTTACACAAAGCAAAAACAGCCTACGTTGTTTGTGGGTCTGGTTACGAGGTAAACTTGATAACACGTCACGTCCCCTTGCCGCATTCTTCCTGCGGCAAGGGAAACAGGGGTTTTTCTTTGAAGCGCG
>JAJQBJ010000048.1:3675-5145 GCA_021203345.1 Oscillospiraceae bacterium | reverse complement strand
GCGGATAGCTGGCACAACTAAATAATGACAGCTGCCTACTGGATAAGGGAGCTGCAACCCGGAATGGAGAAATCCATCGGGGCTGCGGTCTGATTTTCTGTGCCCTTTTTGCAGCTGCCTGTGAGCGTTCCTCCATTCCAAGAAAGCGAATGGAGGAAATTTTTATGCTCAACTATCAGAAGTATCACTACAACCAGTACCGCATCCTGCTCGAAGACGGGACAGAACTTACCGTATCCAGGGAGGAGTGTTTTGCTTCCGGCGAAGCGCCCACAGAAGATAATCCTTACCGGCAGCGCTGGTATTACAGCCCAGACCATGTTCTGGCAATCCGGCTGCCGCGCAACAAGGATGGCGAGAATGCGTATCTCGTAAACGCAGCCGATTTAAGAGGCATTGAACGCGAAGAAACACGTAAACGCTCCTGTGTAGGTGAGTTTGACCAAGATATGTGTCCGGTCACCTGTGCTGCTTGCAGGTTTCATGATGACTGTATTTCAGAATGCCGGGATCGCAATGGCTGTGGCTGTAAAAGAAAATGTGAAGACTGTTCCTTCCGAACCAGCAGGTTCCACTCCATGGACAAGCCGGTCGGTGAGGATGATAGTGGCGATCCCATTACAGAGGAATTCGACAGCGATGCAGATATCGAAGGGGACTTTTGCCAGCGTGAAACGGATATGGAACGCATCGAAGCTTTGCGCGAATTGGTTTCCACACTTTCAGAAGATGACCAGAAGCTTTGCCTGTATATCCGGAAGGGTCTGTCGAATGTCCGGATGGCTGAACTGCTTGGCATTACGGAAGGTGCCGTTCGTAAGCGAAAGAAAAAGCTTGCACGATTGTTCGAGGAGACCGGTCTGAAAAAATTTTTATAAAAAATTGCCCGAAGCGGTACGAATCCTGAAAGTGGCTGTCCTTTAGGGAATGAGGGGAGCTGGTGCTCCGGTTCCCCATCATTATGAAGGAGGTAGTTTCCATGAAGACTACAGTGACACATGGCGGCTCATTGGCAGCGGTACGAAAGCATCAGGAAACAGGCTGGCGGCTCGGTGCGGACTGTGATGTCGACTACCGCGAATTCAAGATTGTCGCGGATGACTTAAGGGCGTTGGCCGAACGTACCGGGTACCCAAGAGTGCGCGAGGCAAACAGGCTTTGCCGTGAGCTTCTGCCTATTGCCGCTCACAGGCTTGATGTCCTTGGAATGCACATCGGTTTCTGGCAGAAAACAGTGCGTGAAAGATATGGTGACGCCACTCTTGAACGCCTGAAAGACATCATGGCTGAGCGCTATCCGAAAGGATGCCCTACGGTGGGTGATGCGAAAGCGGCGGCAAAAGCACTGCGCAAATGCAGTGAAAACTATACCGAGGAGATGATTCTCGGAGAGGTATTTCAAAACCGGGATTTTGCAGCGAGCCTGGGAAATGTGATGACGCGGAGCGCTTTTGTCATCGACATGGCGAT
>JAJQBJ010000048.1:0-3665 GCA_021203345.1 Oscillospiraceae bacterium | reverse complement strand
TGGCTGGCGATTCTTATCCGCAGCATCTGCGAGTGCAATGACGAGGAGGAAGCGTATGAAGCTTTATGAAGTAAATCAGGCGATTGAAAGCGTAATCGACCAGATGGTTGATATCGAAACGGGAGAAATCCTTCCGGTATCGGACGAACTTATGGAACAGCTCAATTCACTGGAAATGGAGCGTGAGCGTATCCTCGGATACCTGGCGAAGCTGGTCTTGAACACCAGAGCCGAAGCCGCCGCTCTGAGGGAAGAAGAAACGCGGCTGAAGAACCGCAGGGACAGGCTGGAAAAGAAGGAAAACCGGCTGATGGAAATTCTCGACCGCGAGTGCGGCGGCGAAAAGACAAACCTCGGCGTCGCGACCTTCAGCTACCGCAAGACTTCCCGCCTGGAGGTATCCGATGCAGCGAAGGCGATCCGCTGGCTGAAGCGCAACAAGCATCACGACTGCTACCGGGTGAAGGATCCGGAGGTCGCGAAGACCGAGGTAAAGAAACTGATTAACGCAGGAATCAAAGTACCCGGCTGTGCCGTGGTCGAGGATAAGTCCTGCTCGCTGAAGTAAAGGAGGCTTTTATGCTGAACATTCGAAACGGAAAAATCCCCAGACCGCAGCGCGTGGTCATCTACGGTCCGGAGGGTGTCGGAAAGACCACACTGGCGGCACAGTTCCCGGAACCGCTTTTCATTGATACGGAAGGCGGAACCGCACACATGGATGTGCGACGCATCGACCGACCAGCGACCTGGGGCGAGCTCATCGCCATTATCAATGAAGTCGCGGCAACGAGTGGTATCTGCAAGACGCTTGTGGTCGACACGGCAGACTGGGCAGAACAGCTCGCCACCACCTATATCTGCGGCAAGTACAAAAAGAACGGCATCGAGGAGTTCGGGTACTCGAAGGGATATGTGTATCTGGCAGAGGAATTCGGACGGTTCCTGATCGCCTTGGATAAGGTCATTGCTTCCGGTGTCCATGTGGTGGTGACTGCCCACGCGAAGATGCGCAAGTTCGAACAACCGGATGAGATGGGCGCGTATGACCGCTGGGAAACCAAGCTCACGAAGCAGGTGGCTCCGCTCCTCAAAGAATGGTGCGACATGCTGCTGTTCTGCAATTACCGCACGTTTGTGGTCCAGAGCGATAACGCGATGGAAAAGGCGAAGGCGACTGGCGGCAAGCGTGTGATTTACACCTCCCACCATCCCTGCTGGGACGCAAAGAACCGCCACGGTCTTCCTGAGATGATGGATTTGGATTACAAGAGCATCGCTCATCTCTTTGCGGATACTGCCACTGCGAAAAAGCCCGCATCAGCGGATGTCCCGGCACCGGCAAAGTCTGAGGCTCCGGCGCAGGCAAAACCCATTGAGGTACTCCGTCAGATGATGGCGGACGCAAATGTCACCGATGCAGAGATTCAGAAGGTGGTCGCGTCGAAGGGTCACTACGCTGCGGATGTTCCCATCAGTGATTACACAGAAAAATTCCTGAACGGCTGGCTCATCAAATACTGGCCGCAGGTTCTGAAACTCATTGAAGCAGACCGCACAGGTCTCAACTAACACGAGGAGGTTACTTATGTCTGACAATTACAAAAACAATCAGGATATGTGCATGGACTGGGATGACGCCATCGAAAACGATGGGCAGGAGTTTGTCATCCTGCCGGAAGGCGATTACAACTTCACGGTTACGGATTTTGAGCGTGGCCGCTTTCCCGGAGGGCCGAAGGTACCGGCCTGCAATAAGGCGGCGCTGACGCTTCAGGTAAAAACGGATGACGGAATTGCGATCATCCGTACTGACCTGCTTCTGTACCGCTCACTGGAATGGCGCATCTCCGCGTTCTTCCGCTGCATCGGCCAGAAAAAGCACGGCGAGCGCCTCGTCATGGACTGGAACAAGGTCATCGGTTCCAAAGGCCGGGCACACTTCAAGCCGCGCACCTATCAGGATAAGGATGGCAACGACAAACAGACGAATGATGTGAGCCGCTTCTACGACTATGACGAGAAGAACTTCCCTGCTGAAGACGAATGGATGGAGCTTCCGGATGATGCCGAAGAGCTGCCGTTTGAGTAAGGAGGTGCCGGATGTTTCAGCTGAGACCTTATCAGATTGAGGCGAAACAGGCGGTCATATCCGAGTGGGAACAGGGGCACCAGAAAACACTTCTGGTGCTGCCCACCGGGTGCGGCAAGACCGTGGTATTCGCGTCAGTCACAGAAAATCAGGTAGCCAAAGGCCACCGTGTACTGATTATGGCGCACCGTGGCGAGCTGCTCACACAGGCGGCAGATAAATTAAGAACTGCTTCCGGTCTGGATTCCGTGTTGGAAAAGGCAGAGTCATCCAGCCTCGGCAGCTTCATCCCGGTGACGGTCGGCTCTGTGCAGTCACTCGCACGGGAAAAGAGACTCGCCCGCTTTCCGCAGGATTACTTCCAGGACATCATCGTGGACGAGGCGCATCACTGTCTCTCTGACAGCTATAAGCGTGTGCTTGAACATTTTCCTGATGCGAATGTCCTTGGTGTGACCGCAACGCCTGACCGTGGCGATATGAAAAACCTCGGAGAATATTTCGACTCCAAGGCCTATGAGTACAGCATGACCGACGCTATCCGCGATGGATTTCTGGTGCCCATCAAGGCGCAAATGATCCCTCTCGAACTGGATATACACGGAGTCGGGATCTCCAGCGGCGATTTCAGCGCAGGGGAAATTGGATGCGCGCTGGAACCATACCTGGAGCAGATTGCGCAGGAGATGGTGCATTACTGCCAGGGGCGCAAGACCGTAGTGTTCTTGCCGCTGATCGCCACTTCCCAGAAATTCTGCCAGATGTTGAACGATATCGGACTGACCGCTGCAGAAGTCAACGGCAACAGCGATGACCGCGAGCAGGTGCTGACCGATTTTGAGAATGGCCGGTATGACGTTTTGTGTAACTCCATGCTGCTCACCGAAGGCTGGGACTGCCCAAGCGTTGACTGCATCGTAATTCTTCGCCCGACGAAAATCCGCAGCTTGTACCAGCAGATGGTAGGTCGCGGGATGCGGCTCTCACCCGGCAAGGACGACCTGCTGCTTCTCGACTTCCTGTGGATGACCGCAAGGCATGACCTGTGTAGGCCGTCCGCGCTTCTGAGCAAGGATGAAATTATCGCGGCGAAAATCGACAAGGCGCTGAAGGAGAACCCGGAAGCATTCGATTTAATTGAAGCTGAGGAACAGGCCGAGCGGGATGTCCTCGCTGAGCGCGAGACAGCACTTGCGAAACAACTGGCGGAAATGCGCGGGAAGAAACGCAAGCTCGTGGACCCAATCCAGTACGCACTCTCCATCGCTGCAGAAGACCTGGCCAATTATGTGCCGACGTTCGCTTGGGAGATGGCTCCGCCGTCCGAAAAGCAGCTACAGTTTCTGGAACGGCGCGGCATCTTCGCTGAGAGCGTGGAGAATTCAGGGCTTGCTTACCTTCTCATCGACCGGCTGAAGCGCAGACAGGATGAGGGGCTCGCCACACCAAAGCAGATACGCTGCCTGGAGCGCTACGGCTTCCGGCAGGTCGGCACATGGCAGTTTGATGACGCCAGCGCCCTGATTTCCAGATTAGCGAATAACCGCTGGCGTGTACCTTATGACATCAACCC
>JAJQBJ010000045.1 GCA_021203345.1 Oscillospiraceae bacterium | reverse complement strand
TAGTCTCGAATTTTTGCTTTTTCGAGTGTCTACTCTAAGGGGACTATATCATTCTGGAGCTTGTGGGGGGATTTTAGTATATGATAGAGATTGTTGAGAGGCGCTGCCCATATAGGGTAACGCCTCATTCTGCAGTGCGCTTTTTACAGTTTAGAGATGTAAAAATCTACGGAATCCACCAATACCCAATCAGGCCCGACAGAACGCCTACGGCGGCCCCAACCAGCACGTCCCGGGGAAAGTGAACTCCGCCGATCACCCGAATCACGGCCATCAGCGCCCCCAGCGCCAGCAGGACAACGCCCGCCCAGGGCATTACCCACAGGTAGGTCATGGCAATCACAAAGACCGAGAACACATGGCGGGAGGGCATACTCTTTCCCTGAGTGTCCTTGTGAATCAGGGGTTGAATATCCAGCACCTGATAGGGCCGGGGCCAGTTCAGCCACTTCCGCACCAGAGACAGCAGGAGGAAGGAGATAGCAGGAACCAGCAGCGCCCGCCAGAACCATCCGTCCCACCGGACAGCTAGAACCGCCAGCAAAACGGGATACAGCAGGTAACAGACATAGGTGAGGACCTGATTCAGCCGGGTCAGAACTCTGGTCTGCACCGCGCCCCGGAAGGGGGCGGAAATGCGCTCATATTGCTCCCCGGTCATGGTTACAGCCCCGGCTCGTTTTCCAGGAAGTAGGTGGCCTCCATATCCGCCACGGACAGGGCAAAGGCCAGGGGAAACCGCTGGAAGGCGTTGCCCACAGAGCCCTTGTCCTCGTTCCCGGAAAAGCCCATGTGATACCGGACGGCAAAGGCCTCCTCCCGGGTCAGGCGCAGATACCCGTTGATGATGTACACAGACTTCTCCCCGTGGCCGTAGGGCATGGGGTCCTGGAACTGATAGGAGGGCACCTGCGTCCACTTCCCATCCGCGCCCTTGACGTTCCGCATATAGCTTTTGTAACAGCCGATTTTGCACACGTCATGGAGCAGGGACACCACGGCAATCGTCTCGTCCGAATAGTTCAGGCCGTACAGCTCCGACACCCGCTCCCGGCTCAGGTAGTCCCGCAGACAGTGGTACACGTTGACCGAGTGATCGCACAGTCCGCCCTCATAGGCCCCGTGATACCGGGCGGAGGCGGGGGAGGTGAAAAAGTCGGACTTGTTTTCCAGATAGTCCAGCATGGCTTCCGCACCGGGGCGGGTGACACACTCCCGATAGATTTCGATGAATTCGTCCTTGGTTGCAGAGGGCATGGTCATTCTCCTTCATTATCATGATTTCAGTTCCCATTCCGGGAAAAATATGCTACAATAGCGATGATATTTGTGAAATCATTGTAGCACATCAGGGAGCGCCCTGCAAGGAAGGAAACGCCATGAACATTCAGATTTTTGGAAAAAGCAAGTGCTTTGACACGAAAAAGGCGGAGCGGTATTTTAAGGAGCGCCGAATCAAGTTTCAGCGCATCGACCTGGTGAAATACGGTATCAGCCCCAAGGAGCTGCAAAGCGTCAAAAATGCGGTGGGGCTGGAGGCGCTGGTGAACTGGGACGACCCGGATACCGCCATTTTGAAATACTTGGCCTATGACGCGGACAAGCTGGAGAAGCTATTGGAAAATCCCCAGTGGCTCAGAACGCCCATCGTCCGCAACGGGAGCAGACAGGCCACTGTGGGTTACTGTCCGGAGACGTGGAAGGGCTGGGAATAACAACCCGCCGCGAAAAACCGGCGCGATGCAGGAGTACGCTGCACCGCGCCGGTTTACTTTTATGTTCGGCCTGATTCGATCAGCGCCAGCTTTTCCTTATGGGAGAGCCGCTTGATGGCGTACTCCCGCCGCAGCGCGGCGGAGCGATCCTCCGCCGGTTCCGCATAGGCCAGCGCAACCGGCAGCCGGGAACGGGTGTATTTGGCTCCATGGCCTGAATTGTGGGTGCGGATGCGGCGCTCCACATCCGTGGTGCATCCGGTGTACAGGCTCCCGTCGGCACAGACAGCGATGTAGACATAGTACATATTCGCTATTCCTCCGGGTCGCTGTCCTGGCTGCTGGATTCGTCCGCAGACGAGGTGGATAAATCTCCATACTGGAAGCTGCTTTGCCAGGCCGATTGGAAGGCGAGGAATTTGTCCAGCGCCGTCTGCCCTTCCTCGCTCAGGGTATCCACCAGCTGCCTGTTTTCGCAATAGACCTCCACTGCACTGCTGACCATGGTGATTCCCGCATCCAGCAGCGCATTGCTGGCCTGCATCATTTCGTCCCCCGTCCAGCCGCACAGTTCAAAGACCTTGTTCATCAGGAAATAGGGGCCGATATCCCCGCCGTCTCCCACACAGTCCTGTCCCAGCGCCTCCCGGGCCGCGTCGTTGGCCCAGATGAAATAGGGGGTGGAGTAGTAGTTATAGAAGCCCTCGTCGGTGCTGACATCGGCGTTGATGCCCAACTCCTCATAGGCGTCCAGGGAGGTATAGTCGCCCAGGTAGGGCATATGGTCGCCAAACACCACCAGCAGCACCGGTTCGTCCAACTCGGACAGCTCCTCCACCATGTCAGCCAGGGCCTCGTTGGTGGAGGCGACCAGATTCAGGTAGTTGTTGGTGATGGTGCGAATCGTCTCGTTGGCGCAATCCGCCTCGGTCAAATACTCCGTGCCGGAGCAGGAGGTGGAATCGTAGGGGCCGTGGTTCTGGAGGGTGATATTCAGGGAGAAGTAGGGGCCGTCCGTCTCCTCCATCAGATAGACGATTTCCTCAAACAGCGCTGCATCGGAGTCCAGAATGGCGGTGTCCGCGTTGATGATCTCCTCATAGTAGTTCTCATTAAAATAATAGGTTTCAAAGCCCAGATTGGCATTGATGAGATCCCGGTCATAGAAGGAGCCGTCGTTGGGGTGGCTGCCCTCCACAGTGTACCCGATGCTTTGCAGATACCAGGCGTAGGAATTTGTCTCCGTGGTAAAGTCCGGCAGCTCGGTGTAGCCGGTAATCACGGAACGCTCTGTATCGACTGTACCGCCGCCATGGACGTTCACCAGCAGGTTCCCGGAAATGGCGTCCTCCTCGATGGCGTGGAAGGAGGCATAGACCTCCTCCACCGCTTCGGAGTCCAGATAATGCGTCATATCGCAGTAGGCCTCCAGCTGAATCGCCAGGATATTGACGCTTGCCTTATCCTCCTCATCCTCTTCTACAAGCTCTACTTCTGATACATTCTCCTCCGCAGATTCTGTCTCTGCTGTATCCTCGCTCAGCTCGTCGGCGGCAACCGGCTCCCCGATGCCCACGCTGTCGGAGGAGAACAGGTCGCTGACATCATCCTCGTCTATGGCGGAGTTCAGGAAGGCGTATGTAAAGCCGTGGGCCGCATACCACTGGGCGGAATTCCGGGTGCTGATCAGCCCGGCCCCGGCGTAGGTGCTTTTATACAGGCTCTCGTTGGGGTATACGAACAGCACCAGCAGCACCAGCGCGGCGGTACATCCGCCCGCCGTCAGTCCCCGCACAATCCAATGGCCCCGCAGCCGGATTTTCCCCGCCAGCAGGGAGAGCAGCACCAGCCCCAGCACGGCGGCAATCAGACCGGCGATTTGAGATTTGGAGAATACCAGGGAGTAACGACCCATCATATCCCCGGCTTCGCTGGCCAGAAAGAAGTCGGAAAACGCGAAGGGATCTCCCCGCAGATTGATTTTGAAGGCGTTGACCAGGGTCAGCGCCAGAAGCGTCACGCCGGGAACCGCCACGCTGACCGTCACTTTACCCGTCAGGGCGTAGAAAATCGCCACCAGCAGCGCCAACGGCAAAAGATTCAGCAACAGCATCAGGGGCGCAGACAGGAAAGTGGCCAGCAGGCCGGTGAACCGGCGGGCCGTCCAATACAGGGAGATGAACTCCAGACAGAATACGCTGACCAGCATCAGCGCCACGCACCACAGCTGCCGCCGCCGGTCATACTCCGGCTCCAGGGGCCAGGGGCCCCGGCGCAGACGGGTCAGGGGATTTCTGTTTTTGACCGCGTTTTCTGTTGCTGTTTTCCGCATGGGGTTCTCCTCTTTCCGTTTGATTTGCACAAAGGTCGGACTGTGCGCTTTGTCTGCCCTTCATCATACGCCAAAGCCCAGCCCCCGTCAAAGGTATTTTCCCCCAACGCAGGCCATTCTTCCGCTGTAAAGCAGAGCAGGCAAGGGTGTTCTGCGCCCTTGCCTGCTGGAACATTTTTATTCCGTCAGGAGCTGCCGGCTCAATAAGCCAGCTTTTCCCGGAAGTAGTCAACCAGTTGGTCGATGGGCAGACGCACCTGCTCCATAGAATCCCGCTCCCGGACGGTGACACAGTTGTCGGCGGGGGTGTTTTCATCGCCCACCGTCTCAAAGTCCACGGTGACGCAATAGGGAGTGCCGACCTCGTCCTGGCGGCGGTAGCGCTTGCCGATGGAGCCTGTCTCGTCATAGTCACACATGAACTCCTTGCACAGGGCGGTATAGACCTCCTGCGCCTTGGGCGCCAGCTTTTTGGACAGGGGCAGAACAGCCACCTTAAAGGGGGCCAGCGCCGGGTGCAGGTGCAGCACCACCCGCACATCGTCCTTGCCCTTCTTATCCTGGCCCACGACCTCCTCGTCATAGGCGTCCACCAGGAACGCCAGCGTGACGCGGTCTGCGCCCAGAGAAGGCTCAATCACATAGGGGATATAATGCTCGTTGCTCTCCTGGTCGAAATAGGTCATATCCTGGCCGGAGGCGTTCTGATGCTGGGTCAGGTCGTAGTCCGTGCGGTCTGCAATGCCCCACAGCTCGCCCCAGCCGAAGGGGAACAGGAACTCAAAGTCGGTGGTGGCCTTGGAGTAGAAGCTCAGCTCCTCCGGCTCGTGGTCACGGAGGCGAAGATTTTCGTCCTTCATGCCCAGGTTCAGCAGCCAGTCATGGCAGAAGGAGCGCCAATAGGTGAACCACTCCAGATCTGTCCCCGGCTTGCAGAAGAATTCCAGCTCCATCTGCTCAAACTCCCGGGTGCGGAAGGTGAAGTTGCCGGGCGTGATCTCGTTGCGGAAACTCTTGCCGATCTGGCACACGCCGAAGGGCAGCTTTTTCCGGGTGGTGCGCTGAGTCTGCTTAAAGTCCACGAAAATGCCCTGGGCCGTTTCAGGGCGGAGGTAAACGGTGTTCTTCGCGTCCTCCGTGACGCCCTGGAAGGTCTTGAACATCAGGTTGAACTGGCGGATGTCCGTCCAGT
>JAJQBJ010000139.1 GCA_021203345.1 Oscillospiraceae bacterium | reverse complement strand
ATGGAAAGACTTTTTTGTTTTTTCACTGTCTACTTGACAGGGGGCACTTCAGAATCCTCTGCCGGCGGCTTTTTGTGGGAATATCAGGGAAAGGACTTAGAAGTCCACTTCCGTTCCATAATAGGTGCAGTTGAACAGCTTTTCCATGGTGACTGCATCAATGTCTCTGGGGTTGGAGGGCGTGCAGGCGTCGGAGATAGCCAGCTCGGAGATGTGCGCGATCTTCTCCTTGAACTCGTCCTCCTGAATCCCGAACTCCTTCAGCGTCAGAGGAATATTCAGGCGGCGGTTGAACTCCCGAATCTTCTCGCACAGGCTGTTGACCAGCGCCTTTTCCGACATACCGGGCAGACCCACAAAGCGGGCGATTTCCGCAAAACGGCTGGCGGTCACCGGGTCGTGGGCGTTGTACTGAATCACATAGGGCAAATAAATGGCGTTTGCACAGCCATGGGGAATATGACCGGTGGAGAAGGCCGCTCCCGTCTTGTGGGCCATGGAGTGAACGATACCCAACAGGGCGTTGGAGAAGGCCATACCGGCCAGGCACTGAGCGTCGTGCATCTCTGCCCGGGCATCCATATTGCCCTGATAGGAGGCGGGCAGGTTGTCCAGCACCATCTCAATGGCTTTCAGCGCCAGTGCGTCGGTGTAAACGCAGTGAGGACGGGCCACATATGCCTCAATCGCATGGGTCAGCGCATCCATGCCGGTATAAGCCACCTGCTTGGGCGGCAGACCGGTCACCAGTTGCGGGTCTACGAACGCGACATCGGGCGTGATGTTAAAGTCGGCCAGGGGATACTTGACCCCGGTGCTGTAGTCGGTGATGACCGAGAAGGCCGTTACCTCGGTGGCCGTGCCGGAGGTGGTGGAAATGGCGGCGAACTTGGCCTTCTGCCGCAGTTCGGGGAAGTTGAACGGGGTGATCAGATCCTCAAAGGTGGTTTCGGGGTACTCGTAGAACGCCCACATGGCCTTGGCCGCGTCGATGGGGGAGCCACCGCCCAGCGCCACGATCCAGTCGGGTTCAAACACGCGCATTGCCTCCGCACCCTTCATAACAGTTTCTACAGAGGGATCAGGCTCCACGCCTTCAAACAGCTGAACCTCCATGCCGGCTTCCTCCAGGTAGCCGACGACCTTCTGCAAAAAGCCCTGGCGTCTCATAGAGCCGCCTCCTACCACGACGATGGCCTTGCTGCCCTTCAGGTTTTTCAGTTCTTCGATGCATCCATAACCGTGATAGATGTCTCTGGGTAACGTAAATCTTGCCATTTTCGATCCTCCTTAAAAAACTTTTCAGGATTCCTCCTGCAAGCCACATTGTACACACTTTGAACAGGCAAGTCAAGACCCATTCGCACAGATTTTGTGATTTTTTTGACAAAGCGACTGTCCCGCTTCGTGCCGAAAACTGCCAGTCAAAATCGCACATATATTTTTTCACTCTGTCCAAACTACACTTCGGAACCTGGTTCCGACATTTTTTCAAAAAGAAAAAGGAGATTCGACACGATGAAAGAACAGTATCAAAAGAGCAACAACAAGCTGGTCGTTCCTGAGGCCAAGGCAGCCATGGACCAGTTCAAGATGGAGGCCGCCAACGAGGTGGGCGTTGACCTGAAGCAGGGCTACAACGGCAACCTGACCTCCCGGGAGGCGGGTTCCATCGGCGGCCAGATGGTCAAGAAGATGATCGAGGCCTACGAGAACAGCGTGAAGGAGTAATTTCTCCGGAACGGAAGGGGCCGTATCAAAACCATTGGTTTTGATACGGCCCCGTTACATTTGGGAGATTTTAGTTACCCGCTCACTTGGCGGCAGGCGCGGTATAATTTGCGAACTTTTCCAGCATCTTTCTGGGGTCCTGATGCTCACGCTCGAAGCGGGGGCACTTCTCATAGCCAGGGATACCGGCCAGATACTTGGCGATGCCCTTCAGCTCCTCCAGCGGATACCGCTGCATCATGCAGATGGTTTCCATCAGGGGGGAGCCGCCGCCATGCACGCCGGCCACGGCCTGAGCCGCCTCGAAGGAGTCGCACAGGCGGTTCTCCATCATACGCATCACGCGATGAGTGTTCTCCGGCGTCCAGGCGGGATTGCGCTGGATGTACTTGTTGCACAGCTCCGCCGTCTCGGGGTCGAAATAGCTCTCCTCGGTGGGCAGGGAGGCGCAGATGCCGCCGGTCAGGTCGGCCATCGTCTCATACTCATGATAGATGTTGTGACCGGCCAGACGACGGCCCGCATTGGTCAGAATCTCGTCAGGCACCTGCTGACCGGAGGGGAACTTCACGGAGCGGTAGGCGCTGCACTGACCGGCGGCGAACACCAGCTCAGCGGTCTGAATGATATCGCACAGCTTGTCGCGGACGTGGGACTCCTTGGCGATGTCGTTGACCTCGGCCACCAGAGCGGCCTGGGAGGCAATGACCTCGGAAACGGCGGTCTTGCAGCCGGTGTAGGAGTGACGATGATAATGGGCGAACATCAGGGCCAGATATCCGGCATACTGGCAGACGCCGGGATCGTCCCGGCCGTTCAGGAACACGCGCTCGTTGGGAACGAACACGTCGTTGAAGATGGTCAGGGACTCCACATCGCCCACATGGGCATAGGGGGCATCCAGATGGACGCGCTTGTGGTGCTGGCCGGGGCAGGCCATCAGCATGATGCCGGGCCAGTCTGCGGGCAGCGCGAAGGACAGGGCGTAATCCTCATCGCCGGGGCCCATGAACTTGGTGGGGTTGACGATGATTTCATCCACATAGGGGGCGCAGGAGTTGCAGACCTTAGCGCCCCGGACAATGATGCCCTTGCAGGGCTTTCCGTCCAGGCCGATGCCGTCCACATCCGTCTCCACCACATGCACGAACTGATCCTTGTCGGGCTGCATGGAGGCTCTCTTGTACTTCTTGTTCCGGGAGCCCTTCACGTCCGTCTGGGCGCAGTTGCAAATCAGGTCGTTCTCCTGGCAATATTTCAGATATTTCAGGAACCGGGCGTGATACTCGGTGCCGCAGGCCTTGTCGCAGTCATAGGAGACGGAGAAGATGGCGTTCAGCGCGTCGGAACCCATGCAGCGCTGCATACAGCCGCCTACCCGGTGGCAGATCAGGCGGGTCATCAGCTGCTTTTTCAGCAGGTCGTCCACGCTGTGGTGGATATGGGTGGAGCGGTTGATGATCTCACCCTCCAGGCCGGGGGTGGTGGATTCTACGGTACATACGTCCGCATAATCCGGGTCGTTGGCAGTGTCATAGCACTGCTTCATCACATAGGTACCGCCTACGATCCAGTCGGCCAGGTCGCGCTCGTTGCCCTCCTTGCCGTTGGAACGATCCACCTTTTTGCCGTTCAGATAGACATTGGGCTTCATCGCCAGCAGGCGCTGCTTGTAGGCCTCGTAGTTACCAACATGATTTGCCATTGTACATACATCCTTTCTGTGCGTTCTATTTTCACGGGAACCCTCCCGCAGGGCTGTTTGGATACAGGTTTATCGTCGGGGCTGAGAACTCCGATGGAGGAGGTTCTTCACCCTGAACTTATTCTATCAGGAATCATTCGCAGCCGCAAGACAAAATAACTGCCAAAATGAGAAAAAACTGCCGAATCAAATGTAGTTCAGCGCCCGCGCCTCCTTTGTCAGCTGCTCCCGGTCGTCCGGATGGGCGATGGCGATCAGCTGGCGGCAGCGATCCTGGAGAGTGCGTCCCTTCAAATAGGCCACGCCGTATTCCGTCACCACCGTATCCGCGTAGGGGCGGGGAATCGTCACCTGTGCGCCGGGGGTGAGGGTGGTCTTGATTTTCTGCTGTCCCTTTTTGGTGCGGGACTGCATAATCAGGATAGAGCGCCCGCCCTTGCTGTGCTGTGCGCCATAGGCGAAGTCAAAGCCGCCGCCAGGACCGGAGTACTGCCGGGTTCCGATGGACTCGGAGCAGACCTGACCGGTCAGGTCGATTTCCAGAATCCCGTTGATGGAGATCATATTGTCGTTCGCCATGATGACCCGGGGGTCTGTTACATAGCTGGCGGGGCGAATCACGCAGTTTTCGTTCTCGTGGAGGAAATCATACAGATGCGGCGTGCCGCCCGCAAAGCAGAAGGTATGCTCGCCGGGATTCAGGTTCTTCCGGGAGCCGTCCACCACCCCGGCCTCAATCATATTTGCCATCAGGTTGGTGAACATTTCACTGTGGATGCCCAAATGCCGCTTGTTCATCATGTGCGCGGCGCAGGCGTTGGGCAGCGTGCCAATACCCAGCTGGAAGGTCGCGCCGTCGGGAACCAGATCCGCCACATACTGCCCGATGCGATCCTCCACCTCCGAGGGCACCAGGTCGGGCGTCACCTGGGGCACATAGTCCGCATCACACAGGGCGTGAACCTGGGTGATGTTGATCTCCATGCCGCCCTTGACCCGCTGGAGCTGCTTGTTGACCTCCAGAATGACCTTTTGCTGGCAGGTTTTCTGCTCCCAGATGTTCTGCTCCCACATCAGGGACAGATTCACCTGGAAATTTCCGTTCTCGTCCATGGGGGTACAGGAGACGATGTAGACATTCCGGGGATAGGCGGCATTGTAGGAATAGGGCTGGTCGTACAGGTCGCAGGCCACGAAGGTGGCGTTGCCCTTGGCCAGCGGCGCATCCCAGCCCCGGGAGAAAAAGGCAGACTGGGTGATGATGTGGCCCTTCATCCCGTCATTTTGCAGGAATCCGTAGTCACTGGAGCGCCCCTTCAGGACGGTTACATCCGTCACCCGGGGTGCGATGGTGTGCAGCTCCGCGCAGATGGTGCGCGGCTCATTGCAGTCCTTGCCGAAGCAGATGTTGTCCCCGGACTCGATCAGAGCCAGGCAGCCCGCCACATCCGTCAGCTTTTCCTGATACATCTTTTGATAGTCTTGATAAGTGTATGCCATAAACGATTCATCCTTTCGCTGTGGGTTCAGCTTTCACTGGAATCAGAATACCGGATTTTGCGGAATTATGTAAGGGCGCTTTGCACACTCTTTTTGAAAAACGGTGGCATTTCGGCACAGCAGACGGAAATTAAATCTTGAAGGCCGGAGGCCATTCAAATTGTGAAGTGGTCGCCACTTTTGATTGGCTTTTTATCACGCAGTGGGTTTTTCAACCCCATTTCTTTTTGACGGGGCAAAAAGAAACGGTGTCGACCCGCCAAAGAAAACCCCCTGTTTCCCGTGGCCCGGAAAGAACGGGCCACGGGTCTGTGACGTACTTTCA
>JAJQBJ010000140.1 GCA_021203345.1 Oscillospiraceae bacterium | reverse complement strand
GGTGCTCACCTTTTTGGGGCCCTTTTGCTCACATTTTTATTTGACAAACACATTCCTCTGGATGTTTTAGAACAAATGTTGCAAAAAAGAATCTCATATGCTACAATAGGCCTATCTCAAAACGGAGCTGGAGGCTACCGCTATGGCGAATAAACTGACCCCCAAACAGCAGTTGATTTACGATTATATTCTGAAATTTACCGCCCGGCACGGCTACCCGCCCGCCGTGCGGGAGATCGCAACGGCGGTGGGTCTGCGCTCCCCCTCCACGGTTCACTTCCATTTGAAGGCACTGGAGGAGGCCGGAATGATTCTGCGCGGCACCGGCAAGACCCGGGCCATTACCCTGGTAGAGGGACGGGGGACGTTCCTGAAGAATATGGTTCCGCTGTTGGGCAGCGTGGCCGCAGGAAGTCCCATCTGGGCGGATCAGGTGGTGGAGGACTATATTCCCTTCGAGGTGCGGGATACCAGTCACGAGTATTTCGCCCTGAAAGTCCGGGGAGACTCCATGATAAAGGCGGGGATCCTGCCCGGGGACATTGTTATCGTCCGACAGCAGGCCGAGGCCGGGAACGGCGAAATCGTCATTGCCCTGCTGGGGGAGGAGGCCACCTGCAAGCGGTACGAGCGCCGGGACGATACACTTTGGCTCATGCCGGAAAATGACGCATACGAGCCGATTGACGGCACAGATGCGGAGATTTTGGGCAGGGTTATCGGCATCGTGCGGAGGTACGACTAATCCCCGAACAACGCGGGACACAAGACAAAACAAAGGCACAGGAAAGCAGATTGGGCTTTCCTGTGCCTTTTTGAATGTCTGTTGTTATGAATGAATTACGGCTGGCAGGCGTGGCAGGCGCACAGGCGGCCGCCGTAGTCCTTTAGCGCCGGACGCTCCTTTTTGCAGATTTCGGAGGCGTAGGGACAGCGGGTGTGGAAGCAGCACCCGGAGGGCAAGTCCACGGGGCTGGGGATTTCGCCGGACAGGAGCCTGCGCTCCTTGTTCCGCAGATGGGGGTCGGCCTGGGGAATGGCGTCCAGCAGAAAGCTGGTGTAGGGGTGCAGGGGCTTCTCGTAAATCTCCTCCTTCCGGGAGATTTCGCAGACGCAGCCCAGGAACATGACGCACACCCGGTCAGCGATAAAGTTGATCACGGACAGGTCGTGACCGATGAACAGATAGGTCAGCTGGAATTCCTGCTGGAGGTCTTTCAGCAGGTTCAGAACCTGGCTCTGGACGGACACGTCCAGGGCGGACACCGGCTCATCACAGACGATCAGCTCCGGGTGCAGGGCGATGGCGCGGGCAATGCCGATGCGCTGGCGCTGTCCGCCGGAGAACTGGTGCGGATAGCGGTTGATAAACTCCACCGGTACGCCGACGGATTGCATCAGCTCCGCCACCCGGAGGGTCGTCTCCTTCTTGCTGTTGCACACCTTATAGGTGTTCAGCGGCTCGGCAATGATGTCCCGCACGGACATCCGGGGGTCCAGACTGGCATAGGGGTCCTGAAATACCATCTGCATTTTGGGACGGATGGCGCGGAACTCCTTTTCGGACAGGCTGGTAATCTCCTGTCCCTTGAAAAAGATTTGTCCCCCGGTGGCGGGGAGCATCCGAATCAGGGTGCGGCCCAAAGTGCTTTTGCCGCAGCCGGACTCGCCCACCAGGGCCAGCGTTTCGCCCTTGTAAATCCGGAGGGTCACATCGTTCACCGCATGGACGACCTGCCCCTTCCGGTCGGTGGGGAATTCCTTGGTCAGATGCTTCGTTTCCAATAGGATTTCGCTCATACGGCATCCTCCTCTCTCTGTTCCCGGCGGAAACAGCGAACCAGATGGGAGCCGTTGACCGATTGCAGTTCGCTCCGGCTCTGGCGGCAGGCTTCGGTTGCATATGCACAGCGGTTGCAGAAGGTGCAGCCCTGGGGCAGATGCAGCAGATTGGGCACCACGCCGGGGATGGTATGCAGCCGCTCCGGATTGGCCCCAATGCGGGGGATCGAGGCCAACAGCCCCTGGGTGTAGGGGTGGGCGGTGTGGTCGAATAGCTCGAAGGTTTCCGCCTGCTCCATGATTTGCCCGGCATACATGACGTAAACATAGTCGCAAATCTCCGCCACGACCCCCATATTGTGGGTGATAATAAGGATGCTCATGCCGGTTTCCTGCTGGAGGGCCTTCATCAGCCGCAGAATCTGGGCCTCGATGGTCACGTCCAGAGCGGTGGTCGGCTCGTCCGCAATTAGCAGTTTGGGCTTGCAAATCATTGCCATGGCAATCATGACGCGCTGGCGCATTCCGCCGGACAGCTCGTGAGGATAACAGTCATAGCGCTTTTCCGGGGCGGGGATACCCACCCGGTCAAACATTTCGATGACCTGGCGCTTGGCCTCCTCCTTGGACAGGGAGCGGTTGTGGGTCAGCAGCGCCCCCCGCACCTGACGGCCCACCTTCAGCACCGGGTTCAGGCTGGTCATTGGCTCCTGAAAAATCATGGAAAGGTCGTCGCCGCAGAGCTTCCGCAGCTCACGGTTGCGACAGCCCACCAGCTCCCGGTTGTCAAACAGGATGCTGCCTCCGGCGATTTTGCCGGGGTATTTCAACAGGCCCATAATGGAACGGGCGGTCATGCTCTTGCCGCAGCCGGATTCCCCCACAAGGCCCACGATTTTGCCCTTGGGGATGTCCAGATTCAGGCCGTCCACCGCCGGGACAACGCCCTTTTCCGTGAAAAAGTAGGACTGCAGACCGCGAATCTCCAAAATGTTGTTTTCGTTTTCCATCTGTTACAGTCCTCCTTTACTGGGTTTTCATATAGGGGTCCAGCACATCCCGCAGGCCGTCGCCCAGGAAGTTAAAGGCCAGCACCACCACCATGATGGACAGACAGGGGGCCAGACACAGCCAAGGGGTGGTGAACAGGAATTCCTTCGCCTGATTCACCATCAGGCCCCAGGAGGCCTGGGGCGGCTGCACGCCGATGCCCAGAAAGCTCAGGGAGCTTTCAGACAGAATGGCGGAGGGGATGTTCAGCGTGAACAGCACGATCAGACTTGGGATGCAGTTGGGCATGATGTGGCGGAACATGATAGACCACTTGGACACGCCGATGGAGCGAGCGGCCTCCACATATTCACTCTCCTTCAGGCTCAGGGTGTGGCTCCGCACGACCCGGGCCACGCTGGCCCAGTTCACCATGGACAGGGCGATAAACAGGGTCATGGTGGAGGAACCCAGGGTGTACATCACCACCATAGCCAGCAGTAGGGAGGGAATGGACAGCATAACGTCCGCTACTCGCATGATGAGGTAGTCCACCCAGCCGCCCATATAACCGGCCAGCAGGCCCAGCGTAACGCCGACCACCAGCGCAATGATACTGGGCAGAATTCCGATGGTCAGGGAGACGCGGGCGCCGTACAGGATGCGGGTGAACACGTCCCGCCCCAGCTCATCCGTGCCGAACCAGTGGGCGACGGAGGGGCCTTGCAGTCGGTTCAGCAGATCCTGCTCCGACTCGCCATAGGGGGCAATCACCGGGGCCAGGACCGCCATCAGAATGATGATAAAAATGATGATTGCGGAGGCGGCGGCCAGCTTGTTTTGGCGGCACATCCGCAGGAGTTTTTCCTTGATACCGTCCTTTTCGCCCAGCTGGCTTGCCAAATCAGAGGAATCGGGCAGATAGGTCAAATTTTCGTCCATGGCTCACTTCCCCTTTCGGATGCGGGGATCCAGTACCGAGTACAGCAGATCCGCCAGCAGATTTCCCGCAATGACGATGATGGTCGTAAAAATCACGGTGCCCTGCAATACGGGCATATCCCGGTTTGAAATGGCGGTGGTAGCCAGCCGCCCGATGCCGGGAATGGCAAAGATGCTCTCGGTAATCACTGCGCCGGACAGCATACTGGACAGCTGGAGGGCCATCATTGTAATCACGGGGAGCATGGCATTTTTCAGGGCGTGGCCCACAATCACAGCCCGGTTGGACAGGCCGGTGGACTTGGCAATGTCGATGTAGTCCGCCTGCATGACCTCGATCAGGCTGGAGCGGGTCATGCGGGCGATGCTGCCCGCGCTGTTCCAGCCCAGGGCAATGGCGGGCAGGATCATGGAGGGGATGGAACCGTCCGAGGTCAGGGAAAACCAGCCCAGCCTGAACGCCAGAATATACTGCAAAAACAGCGCGGTCATAAACACGGGCATGGACACGCCCATCAGGGACAGGCCCATGAACAACCGGTCCAGCAGGTTATTCTGGTTGATGGCGGAGACAATGCCGGACACCAGGCCGATGACCCAGGCAAAGACGATCGCCATCAGCGTCAGCTTCACCGTATAGGGGAAGGCGGTCAGGATCATCTCCGACACGGAGGTTCCGTAGGTGTAGCTGATGCCAAAATCGCCTTGGAGCAGACCGACAATGTAATTGATGAACTGCTGCCACATGGGCTTGTCCAGCCCCATGGCGGCGGTCAGGCGGTCAATGGTGTCCTGGCTGACATGGTCGCCCAGCAGCACGGCAACCGCGTCGCCGGGGATGATACGCAGCATCAAAAAGATGAGCAGGATCACGCCGATCAGGACGGGAATCGAGCCGAGGATGCGCTTGAGGGTTTGTTTCATCTGCTTTCTCTCCTTGTCAAGATGAGGACAGCGGCGTTTAGCTCATGCCGCCCGCTCAGGTGGCATCAGATAAAAACCGCGTCCGGGATAGACGGAACAGAAGCGGGCCGACCCAGTGGGCCGGCCCGCAAGAGGGGCTGGGCGTTGCCCGGTTTGCCCGATCCGTCCGGGGGAGGTTAGTCCGCCCGCTCTACCGTGGCGAAGTAGAAGTCAGAGTAGCCCGCCCAGTGGGGGACAAAGCTCTCGACACGCTCGCTGAGGACAAACAGGTGGCTGTTGCTGTACAGAGGCACCCAGGCGGCTTCCTCAGCCACGATCTGATACTCCAGAGCGGCATACTCCGCCAGACGCTCCTCATCGTCCACGATGGCCCGGGCGGCCTGAATCCGCTCCATGACCTCGGTGTTGGAATAGTTCAGGCTGCGGGCCAGGGTGTTGGCCTCGGTGCCGAAGAAGGTGTAAATAAAGTTATCGGGGTCGTTGTAGTCGGCAGTCCAGGTGGAGACGTAGGCGGTGATCTCACCGGCGTTCCGCATATCCAGCCAGGTGGCGTGGTCGTAATTCTCGATGGTGCAGTTGATGCCGATGGCCTGCAGCTCCTCCGCGATGATCTGAATCACGTTCTGGCGGCTGGTGGAGTTGTCGTTGTCGTTGGCGATGACCATAGAGAAGTAATAGCCGTTGGAATCCTTGGTGTAGCCTGCGTCAATCAGAAGCTGCTCGGCGGCCTCGGGGTCATACTCCAGCCAGCCCTGATTGTCCTCGGTGTAGCCGATCAGACCTTCGGGATAGATGCCATCGGGGATGGTGCCGTCGCCGTCAAAGATGGAGGCCAGGATGCTCTCCCGGTCAATGGCCATCTGAATGGCCTTGCGGACGCTGACGTTGCTCAGGTTCTCGTCGTTCTCGTTCAGCGCCATGTAGGAGGTGCCCAGGCGGTTGGCGGTCACCAGCTTGTCCGCGTAAGCGTCGGTCTTATAGGTGGCGGAAACCACGGCGGAGTCCAGCAGGTCGCAGTCCAGAATGTCGATCTCGCCGTTCTGGAACATCATGCTCAGGGTGGAAGAGTCGGGGATGATCTGGATGTTCACCTCGGTAAAGTCCGGCGTCTCGCCCCAGTAGTATTCGTTCAGGGCCAGGGTCATGCCGCTCTCTCTTGTCCAGGAGGTGATGACATAGGGGCCGGAGCCGATGGCATAGGTGTAGTCCGTGCCGAAGGAATCACCGGCGGCCTCCACAGCGGCCTGAGAATAAATGCAGCCGGCGGGGGTGGCCAGCTCGTACAGGAAGCCCGCAAAGGCGTAGGCCAGGGTGATATTGATGTGGGTGGTGTCCACGACCTCGATGCCCTCGCAGGTATCGTTGTAGGAATAGCCCTCCGTCTCAATCAGCGTGTCCGCGCCCAGGATGCAGGCAGCGAAGTCGGTCTGAACCGAGGTGTCCAGCGCCAGCAGGCGAATCAGGGAGAAGGCCACATCGTCAGCGGTCAGCTGGGTGCCGTCGGAGAAGTACACATCATTCCGCAGCGTGAATGAATAGGTCAGACCGTCGTCGGAGACGATGTAATCCTCGCATACGCTGTTCACCAGCTCGGTGGAGCCGTCGTCGTTCAGCTGAATCTCGAACAGACGGTCATAGACGTTCAGAGGAATCTCGTAGTCGTTGGTGGTCAGATGCACGTCCAGCGTCTCTACATCGTTGGTCCAGGCCACCTGAAGCGCATCGTCGCTGGTGGAGGTGGAGCCGCTGCCGGTGGAGGTTTCCGCGGCAGAGGTTTCTGTTGCGGTGGACTCGCTGCTGCCCTCCTGGGAGGAGGAGCCGCCGCAGGCGGCCAGCAAAGAGACGGCCAGAGCGGAGCATAATAGCAGGCTCAAAAATCGTTTCATATTTTTCCCTCATTTCATTTTAATTCGTAGCGATTGTACAAAGAAGGCGCACGCGCAAACCGCGTGCGCTCTTGCACAGCTTAACAAACATATTTTAGCACGCAGAAGGCCGGGAAACAAGCACCGGGAAATATTTCTACATTTTAGTAGATACAACAGCGCTTTGTATCGGGCAGTTTATGCAGAATATCCAGAGACAACCTGCAAATCAACGGGGAAAGCCAGACAGGGGAGCGCTATTCCTCCGCATCGAGCCGCAGGCCGCCGGCGGCGGTCAGGCTCTCCACCAGGTCGGCCCGGTACAGCGGCGAATCAGGCCGCAGACTGTTGCGGACAACGCCGTGACTGCCCGCCCGGCCGGTGGCGTGGAGATATTCCCCATCGCCGGTGTACAGCGCAATGTGTCCGGGGAAATACAGCGCGTCGCCCGGCCGGAGCAGATCGCCCTCCAACGTGGCCGGGTCAAATTTCCCGTCCGCTGTCCGAACAATCGGCAGGGCCTTCATGGGATAGCCCTCCTTCAACGCCGCATCCCGATAAATGGTCACGCCGCACCGCTGGTAAACCAGAGACACCAGTCCGGAGCAGTCCACTCCAAAGCCGCAGCGCCCGCCCCAGCGGTATTGCGTCCCCAGCCAGCGCTCCGCCGTTTCCACCAGAGCGCGGCGGAACAGCGCCTCGCTGCCGCCGTACCAGCGTTCCAGCACGTCCTGAAAGGAGAACGCTTCACAGGTATTTCCCGGTTCCTGTTGCAGGAAGGGGAAGGAAAACCGCTTTTGTGCCAGATGGGACTGGGAGAGATAGCCCTCCCGCCCGTCCAGCAGCCGGAGCCTTGTCCAGCCGTCCTCCACGTTGGCGGACACCAGCACCAGGGCCTCCCGGGGCAGCGTCAGCAGCGGAACGCCCTGAACGGCGGGGCAGTTCAGCACGTCCGCACAGGCCTTGTCCACAACGGCGAAATGACTGCCGATATATCCCTCCATATCCCGGAGGGGCAGATAATCCGCCCGGGGCAGATACCCCTCGTATCCGTAAAAGGTACGAATCCGCATCCAGTCCCCCAGACGCTCCAAAATCCGGAAGGGGGAGCCGTAGGGCATCTCGTCCGCAATAGCGGAGACGGTTCCCTTGGCCCCTTTTTTGGTCGTTGCCGGGCGGTCATAAATGGTAGCCACCGGGCGGGAAACCACGCCGTAGCCCACGCCGATTTGTTCCATGCCAATCACCTCGCTGAAAATATCCATAACTTATACTGTGATGAAGCCAGTATAAGGGCTTTTTCGGAAAAAAGCAAGGGAAAGGCTTCACCCCGGAGGCAAAATACATTATAATAAGGGGAGAAAACCAACAGGGAGGTTCTTTCCATGAGGATTCAGCTCAATGTCCCGCAGATTCTGCAAAACCCGGAGCTGCCCAACGGCTGCGAAATCACAAGTCTGTGCCAGGTGCTCAACTATTTGGGCTTGCCCGCAGAAAAATGCGACCTTGCCGACCACTATCTCCCCCAAAGTCCCCAGTGGTACGGCGCAGACCCGGACGAGGTCTATATGGGAAATCCCCGCCGGGACGACGGCCCCCAGGAGGGCTACTACTGCTTTGCGGGGCCGCTGGTCACGGCGGCGGAGCGTTGGCTGGCAGCTCATGATGTGACCGCGTATCGGCCCAGGGATTTGACCGGGGCGGAGGAGGAGACGCTTTGCGCCCAGCTGGAGCAGGGCAGGCCCGTTATTTTCTGGGCCTCGCTGCACTTTCAGGATATCCAGTATGACCCCTGTGGGGCCTATCCGCTGCCGGGCGGGCGAAGCCATCGGGTGTTCCATCAGCTGCATTGTATGGTGCTTTCCGGCATGGACGAGGCATATTTTTATGTGACAGACCCCCTGAATGATAACCGGCAGGTTCCTAGGGAGCAGTTTATGAAAATCTATCGCCAGCTTGGTCGGCGGGCAGTGGTGTTGGAGCCGACGTGAGCCGCTGTGCCCCAAAAGAATGAAAAAAATACCCGGCAACCCCTTGACAGGGGCTGCCGGGTATGCTATTATAAGTTACTTCTACGCGCAAAGGGCGCAATACCCTAATTTTGCTTTATAAACGGAGTATAGCACGCTTTGCAAAAAAGTTCAAGTGTTTTTTACGGGAAAGTGACAACCGAACCGGGCGTTTGCAAAACCGCCCGGAGCTGGAAATTTGTAAGGTTTGACGAAAAGTTGGACGCCCGCCACAGGCCGGGGCGGGCGGTCAGGGAAACGGAGTGTGATTTTTACATGGTCAAAGACGTCTACTACGGCAAGACGCTGCGGAAAAGCTTTGCCCGCCATGAAGAAATCCTTGATATGCCGGATCTTCTGGACATTCAGAAGAAAAGCTATCAATGGTTTTTGGATGAGGGTATGCGCCAGGTGTTCAAGGATATCGGCGTTATTACCAACTACGCCGGGAATCTGGAGCTGTCCTTCCTGGACTATACGATGGACGAAGCGCCCCGCTATTCCGTGGAGGAGTGCAAGGCGCGGGACGCCACCTATGCCGCGCCCATCAAGGTGAAGGTTCACCTGCACAACAAGGAAAAGGATCAGGGAATGGATTCCATGATTTTTATGGGGGATTTCCCGATCATGACCAAGGGCGCCACCTTTGTGATCAACGGCGCGGAGCGGGTCATTGTCTCCCAGATCGTCCGTTCCCCCGGCGTGTATTACACCCGCACCGCCGACAAGGCGGACAACGTGACCTACGCCATCACGGTGATTCCCTACCGGGGCGCCTGGCTGGAATATGAGACGGATTTGTCCGACGTGTTCTATGTCCGCATCGACAAGAACCGCAAGCTGTCCGTCACCTGCCTGCTGCGGGCGCTGGGTCTGCACACGGACGAGGAGATTCTGGAGAAGTTTGGCGAGGACGAGCGGATTGTTGCGACGCTGAAAAAGGACGAGCATGACAAGTGCCAGACCTATGAGGACGCCATGCTGGAGATTTACCGCAAGCTGCGTCCCGGCGAGCCTCCCACGGTGGAGTCCTGCCGCACCCTGCTGGACAATCTGTTCTTTGACCCCCGCCGCTATGACCTGTCCGGCGTGGGCCGCTATAAGTTCAACAAAAAGCTGTGCCTGAGCCGCCGCCTGGCCGGGCGGGAGCTGGGCCTGCCGCTGAGCGACCCCGCCACCGGTGAGATTCTGCTGGAGGCCGGCACCCGCATCAGCCGGGAGAAGGCTGAGGAGCTGGAGGATATGGGCATCAGCGAGGTTACCCTCTCCGTGGATGGCGTGCTGGTGAAGGTCATTTCCAACGGCATGGTGGATATGTCCAAGCATACCGAGCTCTCCAAGGAGGAGCTGGAGGAGCTGGGCGTCACCGAAAAGGTGGTCTATTCCGTCATGACGGATCTGCTGGAAAACTACTCCGGCGAGGAGCTGA
Source organism: Oscillospiraceae bacterium (assembly GCA_021203345.1). Lineage (GTDB taxonomy): Bacteria > Bacillota > Clostridia > Oscillospirales > Oscillospiraceae > JAJQBJ01. Next base: position 12,189 of record JAJQBJ010000140.1, on the reverse strand, counting down.
AGGAGCAGATTCAGCTGAACATTGACAACCTGATTCCCAAGCACATCACGGTGGACGATATCATGGCCTCCGTCAACTATCTGAACTGCCTGGCTCATGGCGTGGGCAACGCCGATGATATCGACCATCTGGGCAACCGCCGCCTGCGCTGCGTAGGCGAGCTGCTGCAAAATCAGCTGCGTATCGGCTTCGCCCGGATGGAGCGCGTGATTCGTGAGCGCATGACCATTCAGGACATGAGCTTTGTTACCCCTCAGTCCCTGATTAACATTCGGCCTGTGACCGCCGCCATCCGGGAGTTCTTTGGCAGCAGCCCGCTGTCCCAGTTCATGGATCAGACCAACCCGCTGGCCGAGCTGACCCACAAGCGCCGTATTTCCGCCCTGGGCCCCGGCGGTCTGTCCCGGGAACGCGCCTCCTTCGATGTGCGTGATATTCACTATTCTCACTATGGCCGCCTTTGCCCCATCGAGACACCCGAAGGCCCCAACATCGGCCTGATCTCCTATCTGGCCTCCTTTGCCCGCATCAACAAGTATGGCTTTATCGAGGCCCCTTATCGGAAAATCGAGCATATCACCGGCGAGGATGGAAAGACCCTGTGCCGCGTCACCGACCAGGTGGAGTATATGACCGCCGACGTGGAGGACCAGTATATTGTGGCCCAGGCCACGGAACCGACGGACGAAAACGGTTTCCTGCTGAACGCCCGTATCTCCTGCCGCCACCTGAACGACATCGTGGAGGTGGACCGGGAGCAGGTGGATTATATCGACGTGTCCCCCAAGATGATGGTGTCCGTGGCAACCGCCATGATCCCCTTCCTGGAGAACGACGACGCTAACCGCGCCCTGATGGGTGCAAACATGCAGCGGCAGGCGGTTCCCCTGCTGACCACAGAGGTCCCCATCGTGGCCACCGGTCAGGAGTACAAGAACTGCCTGGACTCCGAGATCTGCGTGCTGGCGGAGGGGCCCGGCGAGGTCACTTATGTCAGCGCCACCAACGTCTCTGTCCGCTATGACGACGGCCGGGTGGTGGATTACCCCCTGACCAAGTATCTGCGCTCCAACCACACCACCTGCATCAACCAGCACCCCATCGTCAACCGGGGCCAGCGGGTGGAGAAAAACGACTGCCTGGCAGACGGCCCCGCCACCTGTGACGGCGAAATCGCCCTGGGTAAAAATATCCTGATGGGCTTTATGACCTGGGAAGGCTATAACTACGAGGACGCCATTCTGCTGAACGAGAGAATGGTGCGGGAGGATGTGTTTACCTCCATCCACATTGAAGAATTTGAGCTGGAAGCCCGCGACACCAAGCTGGGGCCGGAGGAAATCACCCGGGATATCCCCAACGTGGGCGAGGATGCGCTGAAAGACCTGGACGAGCGGGGCATCATCCGCATCGGTGCGGAGGTTCACCCCGGTGACATCCTGGTAGGCAAGGTCACGCCCAAGGGCGAGACGGATATGACCGCCGAGGAGCGGCTGCTGCGGGCCATCTTTGGCGAAAAGGTGCGCGAGGTGCGTGACACCTCCCTGAAGGTGCCTCACGGCGAGTACGGCATCGTGCAGGACGTGAAGGTGTTCTCCCGGGACAACGGCGACGAGGTCAGCCCCGGCGTGAATATGGTGGTTCGCTGCTATATCATTCAGAAGCGTAAGATTCAGGTGGGCGATAAGATGGCCGGCCGCCACGGCAACAAGGGCGTGGTGTCCCGTATCCTGCCCCAGGAGGATATGCCCTTCCTTCCGGACGGTACTCCGCTGGACATCGTGCTGAACCCCCTGGGCGTGCCCTCCCGTATGAATATCGGTCAGGTGCTGGAGGTTCATCTGGGCTATGCGGCCAAGACCCTGGGCTGGAAGGTGGCAACCCCCATCTTCAACGGCGCGGACGAACGGGCCATTCAGGACCTGCTCCGGCAGGCCGGCCTGAACGAGACGGGCAAGAGCTGGCTGTATGACGGCCGGACGGGTCAGCGGTTCGACAACCCGGTTACTGTGGGTTATGTGTATTTCTTAAAGCTGCATCATCTGGTGGACGACAAGATTCACGCCCGCTCCACCGGCCCCTATTCTCTGGTGACCCAGCAGCCTCTGGGCGGCAAGGCCCAGTTCGGCGGTCAGCGCTTCGGCGAGATGGAGGTTTGGGCGCTGGAGGCCTATGGCGCGGCCTACACCCTCCAGGAGATCCTGACGGTGAAGTCCGACGACGTGACCGGACGTGTTCACACCTACGAGGCCATTGTCAAGGGCCACAACGTACCCAAGCCCGGCGTGCCGGAGTCCTTTAAGGTTCTGGTCAAGGAGCTGCAGGCCCTTTGCCTGGATGTGCGGGTGCTGGACGCTCAGGGCGAGGAAATCGAGCTGATGGGCGACGAAATCGTGGACAGCCGCAATCCCGGCAACCGCAATTATGACGATTATGACCGCGAGCATGAGAGCTACTCCGATGAGCGCGAGTTCAATGCTGCGGGCTATGGCACCGGTGAGCTGAACGAGCAGGGCGGCGTTGGAGAAAACGAGCCGTCCTTTGAGGAGGGCGACCTCTATGTGGAAGAACAATAAGGAGGGGGTCTGAATATGAGCTACGCTGAATTTGACGCTATCAAGATTAGTATTGCATCCCCGGAAAAAATTCTGGACTGGTCCTATGGCGAGGTGACAAAACCGGAAACCATCAACTATCGTACCCTGAAGCCGGAGAAGGACGGCCTGTTCTGTGAGCGGATCTTTGGCCCCACGAAGGACTGGGAGTGCCACTGCGGACGGTATAAGAAGTCCAGCCAGAAGGGTAAGATCTGCGAACGCTGCGGCGTGGAGGTCACCCAGTCCAAGGTACGGCGGGAGCGCATGGGCCATATCACCATGGCGGCTCCGGTGTCCCATATCTGGTATTTTAAGGGAATCCCCTCCCGGATGGGCCTGTTGCTGGACATCTCCCCCAAGTCTCTGGAAAAGGTTCTGTATTTTGCCAACTATATTGTGATTTATCCCGGCGAGGGCACCGACCTGGTTCGGGGCCAGATTCTCAGCGAAAAGGAGTATCTGGACGCCAAGGAGAAGTGGTACTTCGACGAGGGCGACTTTGAGGTCGGCATGGGGGCCGAGGCAGTCAAGGCTCTGCTGGCTACCGTGGGCATGACCAACGAGGAGGTCGCCCAGAAGGAGGCCCTGATGAAGCGCCGCACCAATCTGCTGAAGGAGCAGATGAAGAAGGATCTGAAAGGCGGAACCCTGTCCAAGGCGGAGGAACAGGAGCTGGAGGAGGTCAACGAGGCCATCGACGCCATGCCCTGCAATCTGGAGCGCCTGTCCTCTGAACTGCGGGAGGATCTGAAAAAGGCCAGCGGTCAGAAGAAGGCCAAGCTGGTCAAGCGGCTGGAGGTCGTGGATGCGTTCCGCCTCTCCGGAAACAAGCCGGAGTGGATGGTCATTGACGTGCTGCCGGTGATTCCGCCGGAGCTGCGCCCCATGGTACAGCTGGACGGCGGCCGGTTCGCCACCAGCGACCTGAACGATTTGTATCGCCGGGTCATCAACCGAAACAACCGTCTGCGCCGTCTGATCGGCATGGACGCACCGGATATCATCGTCCGCAACGAAAAGCGGATGCTCCAGGAGGCCGTTGACGCGCTGATCGACAATGGCCGCCGGGGCCGTGCCGTCACCGGCGCCAATAACCGGGAGCTGAAATCCCTGTCCGATATGCTGAAGGGCAAGCAGGGCCGTTTCCGCCAGAATCTGCTGGGCAAGCGCGTGGACTATTCCGGTCGTTCCGTTATCGTGGTCGGCCCGGAGCTGAAAATCTATCAGTGCGGCGTGCCCAAGGAAATGGCTATCGAGCTGTTCCGCCCCTTCGTCATGAAGAAGCTGGTGGAGGACGGTCATGCCAACAACATCAAATCCGCCAAGAAGATGGTGGACAAGGGCGTGCCCGCCGTGTGGGATGCGCTGGAGTTCGTGATCAAAGACCACCCGGTCATGCTGAACCGTGCGCCTACGCTGCACCGCCTGGGTATTCAGGCCTTTGAGCCGGTGCTGGTGGAGGGCCGCGCCCTGAAGCTGCATCCCCTGGTCTGCACCCCCTTCAACGCGGACTTCGACGGCGACCAGATGGCAATCCATGTGCCCCTGTCCGCCGAGGCCCAGACCGAGGCCCGTATCCTGATGCTGTCCGCCAACAACCTGCTGCGGCCCCAGGACGGAAGCCCCGTCACCGTACCCACGCAGGACATGGTGCTGGGTTCCTACTACCTGACCTATACCAAGGATGCGCCCAACGACCCGGAGTTCACCTATGAAACAGCCGACGCTGCGGCAGAGGCCGTGGAAAGCGGCGTGATTCCCGCAGAGCAGATGGTTTGGGTGCGGAAGGAAGTGCCCGAAACCGGCCATGAGTTCATCCGCACCTATGGCTATCTCTGCCAGGAGGCCGCTGCCGCCGGGACGGAGCCGGTGCAGGTCTATTCCATGTACGCCAGCCGCGACGAGGCGCTGATGGCCTATGATACCCGGTGCCTCTCCAATGACAGACAGGAGATCATCCTCCACGACCCCATCCGGGTTCGTCTGGAGCGGGATGTGGATGGCCGCCACTATGAGGGCATTGTCACCACCACCATTGGCCGCCTGATTTACAACGAGGGAATTCCCCAGGATCTGGGCTTTGTCAAGCGTGACCCCAACGACCCTGTCTCCATGGTGGAGCCGGAGGTCAACCAGATCTGCGGCAAGAAGCTGCTGGGCAAGATTATCGACGCCTGCATCAGCCACCACGACTTTAAGATCGCGGCTGGAATGCTGGACACCATCAAGGCCCGTGGCTATCACTATTCCACCATCGGCTCCCTGACGGTTTCCATCTATGATATGACCATTCCCGCCGAGAAGAAGGATTTAATTCACGAGGCGGAGGAGCAGGTCATTAAGATCGACCGGAAGTTTAAGCGCGGCTTCCTGACGGAGGACGAGCGCTATCGTCTGACCGTGGATCAGTGGTCTAAGACCACGGATAAGGTTTCCGACGCGCTGACCGCCTGCATGGATCGCTACAACCCCATCTTCATGATGGCGGACTCCGGCGCCCGTGGTTCTCAGGCACAGATTCGTCAGCTGGCAGGTATGCGCGGCCTGATGGCAAATACCGCCGGTAAAACCATTGAAATCCCCGTCAAGGCCAACTTCCGGGAGGGCCTGACGGTGCTGGAATACTTCATCTCCTCCAGAGGCGCCCGGAAGGGCATGGCCGACACCGCTCTGCGGACAGCCGACTCCGGATATCTGACCCGGCGACTGGTGGATGTTTCCCAGCAAGTCATCATCCGGGAGGACGACTGCGGCACCCGGGAGGGCATCAATATCTCCGAGTTCTCCGTCAAGGGACAGGTCATCGAAACCTTTGCCGAGCGCTTGAAGGGCCGTTACCTCACCGACCCGCTGGTTGACCCGGATACGGGCGAGATCCTGCTGGACACCGAGACGATGCTGCTGCCCGCCGACGAGGAACGAATCAAGAGCCGCAAGTGGGTGCAACATTGTGTGGACGGCGACCTGACCTACGAGCCGGGCGTGACCACCGACCAGGAGCTGACCGTCAAGGTGCGCTCCGTGCTGGACTGCCGCGCACGGCAGGGCGTTTGCTCCAAGTGCTACGGTATGAACCTGGCAAACGGCGAGCGGGTCGGCCTGGGCGAAGCCGTCGGCATCATCGCCGCCCAGTCCATCGGCGAGCCCGGTACCCAGCTCACCATGAGAACCTTCCACTCCGGCGGCGTGGCCGGTGACGATATCACCCAGGGTCTGCCCCGTGTCGAGGAGCTGTTCGAGGCCAGAAAGCCCAAGAAGATGGCGAAGCTGGCCGAGATCGGCGGCAAAATCAGTATCACCGAATCGACCAAGCGCGGCTCGCTGGTGGATGTTACCATCACCGCCGAGGACGGAACCACCCACACGGATTCCCTGCCCCACTCCACGCTGGTGGTCAAGGTGGGCCAGACCGTGGAAAAGGGCGAGGTTCTGACCAGCGGTTCCCTGTCTCCCCACGATGTTCTGCGGCTTCGCGGTATCTCCGCTGTGCACAACTATCTGATTCAGGAGGTTCTGCGGGTGTACAAGCAGCAGGGCGTTGACCTGAACGATAAGCACATCGAGGTCATTTGCCGCGAGATGATGCGGAAGGTGGAAGTGGACGACGCAGGCGATTCCGACCTGCTGCCCGGCTCCACCATTGAGCTGACGGAGTTTGAGGATGCCTGTCAGGCGATTCATGCGCGGATTGACGCGGGCGAGGTGAACGCCGAGACGGGCGAGCCTCTGGCGGTTCCCACGGGCCACCGCCTGCTGATGGGCATTACCAAGGCATCCCTGGCTACGGAGTCCTGGCTGTCCGCCGCCTCCTTCCAGGAAACCACCAAGGTTCTGACCGAGGCCGCCATCAAGAGCAAGGAGGATCACCTGCTGGGCCTGAAGGAGAACGTCATCATCGGCAAGCTGATCCCCGCCGGCTCCGGCCTGACGATTTATCGTCAGCCCGATGTGCCTGAGCTGGAGGAGCGGAAGAAGAAGCCCGCCGAGGAGACGGAGGAGGAAGAGGATGAAGGCCTGATTAAGGACGAGGATGAGGCCGACACCGACGCCACCGAATCCGCCGAAGCAGCGGATACTGGGGAGAGCGGAGAGGATTCCACCTCTGCCGCTTTGATGGATGCGCTGATGGGCGCTTTGGCCCGGGATGTGGGCGATGATGCGGATATGGACAGCGAGGACACGGACGATGATGAGGACAAGGACTTCGAGGAAGGGCCCAGCGACGAGGAGCTGCAGGCCATCGAGGACGATGAATAATCCGCCGTATCGCTGACAGAGAGGCAGTTGAAAAAATTGGGCGCTCCCCTCATGGGTGAATCACAGGGGAGGGGCGCCCTTTCCTGCCGATATAAGGAGAATTTGAACTATGGCAAAAGAGAAGAAGCAAGTAAAAGCCATCACCTCCATGGAGGACGATTTTGCCCAGTGGTATACCGACATCTGCCTGAAAGCGGAGCTGGTGGAGTATTCCAGCGTCAAGGGCTTTTTGATTATCCGCCCCTACGGCTACGCCATCTGGGAGAACATGGTCGATATCATGGACGGGATGTTCAAAAAGACCGGCCATCAAAACGTGGCCATGCCCCTGCTGATGCCCGAATCCCTGCTGCGGAAGGAGGGGGAGCTGGTGAATGGCTTCGCCCCGGAGGTGGCATGGGTCACTATGGGCGGCTCCGAGGAGCTGGAGGAGCGTATGGCTGTGCGTCCTACCTCCGAGACGCTGTTCTGCGACCACTGGTCCAGAGTGCTACAGAGCTATAAGCAGCTGCCCATGCTGTACAACCAGTGGTGTTCCGTGGTGCGCTGGGAAAAGACCACCCGTCCCTTCCTGCGTTCCCGGGAATTCTGGTGGCAGGAGGGCCATACCATCCACGAGACAGCGGAGGAGGCCATTGCGGAGACAGAGCAGCAGCTGAACTGCTATGCGGACTTCTGCCGGGATGCGCTGGCAATGCCCGTGTTGAAGGGCCGCAAGACCGATAAGGAGAAGTTCGCCGGGGCGGAGGCCACCTACACCATCGAGGCCATGATGAAGGACGGCAAGGCGCTTCAATCCGGCACCAGCCATTTCTTTGGCGATAAATTCTCCCGGGCCTATGACGTGACCTTTACCGGCAGGGACAACCGGCTGCAATACCCCTTCCAGACCAGCTGGGGCAGTAGCACCCGGCTGATCGGCGCGGTGATTATGACCCACTCCGACAACAACGGTCTGGTGCTGCCCCCGGCCATCGCCCCCATTCAGGTGGTGGTGATTCCCGTGGCCATGCACAAGGAGGGCGTTCTGGACGCGGCCCGGAGCCTGCAACAGCGCATCGACGCCCTGGGTATCCGTACCAAGCTGGACGATTCTGACCAGTCCAACGGCTGGAAGTACGCGGAGTACGAGATGAAGGGCGTGCCCTTGCGGGTGGAGATCGGCCCCAAGGATATGGAGAAGGGCCAGTGCGTCATTGCCCGCCGCGACACCGGCGAGAAGTATTTTGTCCCGCTGGAGGAGCTGGAGGCAAAGGTGCAGGAGCTGCTGAAGGCGGTACACGACAACCTGTACAACGCGGCGGCGGAGCGCCTGAACACCCGTATCTATCCCTGCCAGACGGTGGAGGAGATTCGGGAGGCGGCCCAGGAAAAGCACGGCTTTGCCAAATCCATGTGGTGCGGCAACGAAGCCTGCGAGGTCGCCATGAAGGAGCTGGCCGGGGTGTCCAGCCGGTGCCTGCCGCTGGAGCAGGAGAAGCTGGGGGATGTTTGCCCCGTGTGCGGAAAGCCTGCGGACAAGATGATCGTCTGGGGTATCGCATATTAAGGAGAATATAAAGCAAACCCGCTGTTTCGAGAGAAGCAGCGGGCTTGTTTTATGTTGATAAAGTTTTACGGAGATTCAGTTTGTGATAATCCAATCGGCTCCGGTGAGCTCCGCGCAGACCTCCAGGATGGCACCCAGATTCCCGTCAGAGGAAGCGACCAATGCGGCGTCGGCCCAGGCGTTGAAATAGGCGTTCCAGATGGTATCGTAATCCTCCTGAGAGAGGGTCAGGAATGCGAATCCCACCGTTTCCTCAATGGCGGCGATGGTGTCATTCTCGGACTGGGTGTACAGCTCCACGGCCTGTTCCACCGCGTAGTCACTGGCGGCCTGGAGCGCGGCCTGCTGAATCTGGCTCAGACCGTTCCACCAGTCCTGATTTGCCGCCAGGTAGCCGCCGGCGGTATAGGTGCCGTCCAGCGTCCAGAACATCGCCGCGTCATACCAGTGCATGGAAACCACCGTGGACAGGGAGGTGTGGGTGGTGTCGATCAGGCCGGTTTGCAGACCGTCATAACAGTCGCCGGGGGACAGCTCCGTGACCTGGAACCCCAGCAGCGAAAAGGGCGCTGCCTCCGTTGCGCCGAAGGACTGGCTCTGCCCGGTCAGGGAAATCAAATCCATAAATTCGTAGTTGGTGCAAAACACGTTGGCGAAGCCGGGGAGAGCACTCTGCTCCAGGAAGCAGATACCGTTGTCGGACAGCTCACTCTGAATCAGGCTTGCAGTCTCGTCCTGCTCAAACACCAGCTGATTCAACAGGGCCATGGCATCCTCCATGCCGCCGGGGACTGCCTGTAAAACACCCAGGTAGGACAGCGTATCGGCATAGGCGTCGTAATCCAGTATGGTCATGTCCGCCGTACCGGAGGACAGCGCCGTAAACAGGCCAGCGTCAGAGGCCCAGGTGATTTCCACCTCCATGGCCCCGCCGGTAAGTGCGTAGAGGTAGTCGGCAAAGGTCTGGGTCAGAAGGCCGCCGGTTTCGGATTCGTCATAGGCGCTGAGCCAGTGAATGGTGATTGCTTCTGCGGCGGTATAATCCACTTCGCCGGAGGCGGTTTCCTCGGAAGTCCCCGATTCTACAGAGACTTCCGTTTCTGCAGAGGGCGTTTCCTCAGCGGGGAGGGAGGATTCCACTGGCTCGGTTTCTGCGCCGGTGGTTTCCGTGACCGTTGACTCCCCGGCGCTCTGCTTGCCGCAGGAGGCCAGGGTCAGAAGCATAGCTGCCGCCATCAGCAGAGAAAGAGTTCGTCTCATATTCATCCCTCAATTCCATGGGTCGCGGTCGGAACCGTTCTGATTTTGCCAGTCGTCGCCTGACCCGTTGTAGCCGTTGTGTCCGCCGTAGTTGTTGCTCCCGTTGTAGCCGCCCGGCCCACCGGGGCCGCCTGCGGAGCCGACGTTCAGATAGGCGTTCCGTACAAAGTCATAGAAGTAGACTTCGGTGATCTGCTGGTAGGCGGTCAGCCACAGGCCCAGAATCAGATAGAGCGCGAAGCTCACAAGCACCGAAAGAACATTTGCAATCAGAGCGCTGCCGGTGACGCCAAGGCCCAGATAGTAGCCGATCTCGCTGCCCACAGAGGACAGCATCGCTGCCAGAAACGTCCAGCCCAAAAAGGACAGTTGCAAGACGAATAACTCCATCTTGTGGCCCCGCATCATGCGCTTGCTGCGGTTCAGGGCCTCCAGCGCGGAGATATCCGGGTCATCCAGCAGGGCGTAAAACGCCATCTGGTAGCGATAGGCCGCGATAATGCCGGGAATCACAAACAGCAGCGACCACAGGAAGATAAAAACGTACTCCAGCACGGCCAGCAGAACCACCTTTGGCAGAATCTCCAGTCCAAAGGACAAATCGCTGTAATCTGCGCCGGGCTGGTTCCGGGCGATCTTCATGGTGTATCTGTAGTAGCCAACGCCGACCACCGTACAATACAGAGTCATGAAAATGGAGCAGAAAATGGCGAACATACCGCCGTTGCTGCTGTAGAAGCTGGCGGCCAGATTGGTGATTGCGTCGTAATCGCCGGTGGTCAGGGCCTCCTCCATACCAGCCAGCAGGTCGGTGGTGCCTGAGTTGTAAAAAATCGACAGAATACTGTCCAACAGGGTGGTCAAAAGCAGGTATACCAGCGTCACCTTCAAAATGGGGGGAACGCCGTCCTGCTTGATGAGCTGCTTTGCCAGCAGCTTCATTTGTGGACGGTTGAAATACATGGGACATCTTCCTTTCCGTGGGGAAGTTTATACAATCACAGTATACAACAGGTTTTCCTCTTTATCAAGATGGAGATTGCTTTTGCGCCGGGAATCCCGTATAATGAAACTACAGTTAGAACAGAGAGGAATGAGACGATGGCATTTTTTGAAAAGGATTGGTTTATGTGGCAGCTGCGGGTATTTGTGGACATGGCGGCAAGGCTGCTGCTGGGGAAGGAATTCACCCCATACTTGATTCAGGATGAGGATCATATGACAACGGCGGATTTGCTCCACCAGCGGCTGCTCACCATGCTGGATGAGCAGGACGCAAATGGGGCGGAGGATCTGCTGTTTGAGTCTGTGAACCCCGACGATATGGCGATTTATGAGGTGGGGCTGGACTTTTACAACCGGCTGAACGAGATGGACGAACGGGAACTTGACCGGCAGGACTTCTCCCGGGAGGAGATCCGGGACGGCCTTTCCGACCTGACCGCGGAATACGGCGGGGAAGGGCTGTTCGACCAAATTCAATAAACAAACTTGGGGCCGCTGTCCAGCGGCCCCAAAAGTATTGTGTGCAAATCGAAAGGTTCTGTTACAGAAGGGACAGCGCCGCATCGTCCGCCACAAGGGTAAAGTCCCTGTGGAACTGGAGAATCGAGGCGGGAACCTTCGGCGTAATGGGGCCGAAGAAGGCGTCCTTGATGGCCTGGGCCTTGTTCTCGCCGCTGGCGACCATCACGACCCGTTTGGCCTGGATGATGTCGAAAATGCCCATGGTGTAGGCGTGATCCGGCACCTCATCCACGTTGTTGAAGAACCGCTGGTTGGCCTCCTTGGTGGACTGGCTCAGCGTGACCCGGTGGGTGCCCTTGGCAAAGACCTCGTCAGGCTCGTTAAAGCCGATGTGGCCGTTGACGCCCAGACCCAGCAGCTGCAGGTCGATGCCGCCCAAATCGCGGATAACCTGGTCGTACCGGGAACATTCCGCCTCTACGTCGTAATTCATGCCGTTGGGGATGTTGGTGCGGTAGGCCTGGATGTTGACGTGGTCAAAGAAGTTGTAGTTCATGAAGTAGGCGTAGCTTTGGGGATGGGAGCGGCCCAGGCCCACATATTCGTCCAGATTTACGGCGGTCACCTTGGAGAAATCCAGATCGCCCTTCTTGTACCAGTCGATCAGCTGCTGATAGGTTCCGATGGGGCTGGAGCCGGTGGCCAGACCCAGCACGCTGGTGGGCTTCAGGATCACCTGGGCGGAGATGATGTTGGCCGCCTGGCGACTCATGTGCTCATAGTCTCTTGTGCGAATGATTCTCATGATAATACGCTCCTCTTTTCTCAGAACGGGTAAGTGGTTTTTACGCTGCTATCATACGAAAAAAAACACCATATTTCAAGAGGATTGATAAAAATTTTCAGATTTTTTCAGGGAGCGGAAACAGCAACACGGAAATCAATTTCGTGTTGCCAGAAGTCCTGCAAATTGCGAAGTAGTTTCCACTTCTGGATGGTTTTCAATCACGAAGGGGGCTTTTTCAACCCCATTTCTTTTTGACGGGGCAAAAAGAAACG
>JAJQBJ010000122.1:11670-22190 GCA_021203345.1 Oscillospiraceae bacterium | reverse complement strand
AAAACCCCTGTTTCCCTTGCCGCAGGAAGAATGCGGCAAGGGGACGTGACGTGTTTTCAAATTTACCTCGTAACCAGACCCGCAGGTAACGCAGGCTATTTTTCTTTGTATAACCACGCTTGCGAACGGGGTTGCTTGTTTGCTCATTTTGCTTTGTTTCGTGTGAATTGCGCCATGTTATTTCTTGTTTGAAAAATGATTCTTATGAGATATTTTCCCGGTTAAATTGGCAATCTGGGTGGAATATGCTATACTAAGGCATATATTGAACGCGGAGGATGAGCTTATGCAGCGCGAAATCACCACGACAGGCCCCTTGCTGGATGAAAACGGAAATTTACAGGAGACGGGCTATGCCCGCAGCCTGTTGCGTACCTATGACCCCAGACAGGTGCGGGGCGGCCTGGGCCGCCTCAAGGAATGGGACTACTATCTGGTGCAGTGCGGGGATTTTGCCCTGGCGCTGACCATTGCGGACAACACCTATATGGGACTGTACTCCGTTTCCCTGCTGGACTTTCGGGCGGGGTGGGAGGTCACAAAATCCAAAATGGAGCCGCTGACGCTGGGCAAAACCGCCCTGCCCCGCACCAGCGCCGTCGGGAATACCGCAGTCGCGGGCCGGGGATTCGGTCTGAGCTTCTTGAACGATGGGAAAAAGCGCCTGCTGGTCGCCCATATGGATAACTTCCGGGACGGTGCGGCGCTGGACGCACAGGTGGAGCTGGATGCGCCCCCGGCAGAATCCATCGTGATGATGACCCCCTTCCGCCAGCGGGGACACTTCTATTACAACCAGAAAATCAACTGTCTGCCCGCCAAAGGCCGGGTGGAGCTGGGGGCGCGGCGCTATGACTTCCCGGCGGGGACGTCCTTTGGCGTGCTGGACTGGGGCCGAGGCGTTTGGCCCTATCAAAGCACCTGGTACTGGGCCAGCGCCTCCGGAACGCTGGACGGCGTGCCCTTTGGCTTTAACCTGGGCTATGGCTTCGGGGATACCTCCGCCGCCACGGAGAACGCCCTGTTCTATGGCGGAAGGCTGCACAAGCTGTCTCAGGTGACGTTCCATATCCCCTTTGACGGGACGAAGGAGGTGGACTACTGCGCCCCCTGGACGTTTACCAGCGACGACCACCGGTTCCACTGCCACTTTGTCCCGACGCTGGAGCGGGCCTCCTGCGTGGATGTCCGGGCGCTAAAATCGGATCAGCATCAGGTGTTCGGACGCTTCACCGGTACGGCGGTGCTGGACGACGGAACGGTGCTGCATTTGAAGGACTTCTTCGGCTTTGCGGAGAAGGTCATGAACCGCTGGTAAGACATATCTGATTTTGCACATAACGGACAACCTCCCCGGCATAGCATAGAGCCAGCGGAGGTGATGTCCCGTGGAAAAGGGAAAGGAGCTGCTGGAGCGAACTGCAGAGCTGTTCGACCTGCCGGCAGACCGGCTGGCGGGCGTGCCCCGGGTGGAGCTGGTGGGGGATTCAGAGCTTTGGATGTTCCACCATCGGGGGATTCTGGCCTACGGTACGGAGGAAATTCACATCAGCGGCGGAAAGCTGCTGGTGCGGGTTTCCGGTCAGGGGCTGGAGCTGCGCTCCATGAACGCGGATGAGCTGCTCATCACCGGGACGATCAGGAGGGTGGACATCGAATGAACGCCTTCATCAACTTTCTGCGGGGCAGCGTTCGCCTTCGGGTCGCCGGGCCGTTCCCAGAACGGTTTTTGAACCTCTGCGGGGTGCATGGCGTGCGCTTCTGGCATGTCCGCTGGCAGGGGGAGCAGGAGCTGACGCTGCGGGTGCCGCGCAGCCAGTGGAAGCGGGCCGAGGCGCTGGCCCCCAAAGCGCTCTGTCAGGTCGAGGCAGAGGAATACCGGGGACTGCCGGATTTCCTGCTGCGGTTCCGGCGGCGCTACGGCTTTCTGATCGGGCTGGCCTGTGTGCTGCTTGCGGTGACGATAGCCTCCCGGGTGGTGCTGGTCATTGACGTGACCGGGAACGAGACGGTGCCAACCTCTGAGATTTTGCAGGAGCTGGAAAACGCGGGGCTGACCATCGGCACCTTTGGTCCCACGGTGTCCGCCCGCTCCATCGCCCATCGGGTGCTGCTCCAGGACGAGAGACTGTGCTATATGGCGGTGGATTTGTCCGGGATCCGGGCGCAGGTCATTGTCCGGGAGACGGAGCAGGCCCCGGAGATCGTGGACACCACCACTCCCTCCGATTTGATTGCAGCGGAGGATGGGGTGATCACCCGCGTGGAGGTCTGGTCCGGCGTGGCGCAGGTGCAGGCGGGGGACGTGGTGGCTAAGGGCGACATACTGGTTTCCGGCTCCATTGCCTACGCCTACCCGGAGACGGAGGAGGTTTACTATACCAGAGAGACGGCCTCGGTGGGCAGCATCTGGGCCAGAACCTGGCACACGCTGTCCGCCTCGGCACCCCTGACCGTCTGGGAGAAGGTCTACACCGGGGAGACAGTCACCCGTACCCGATGGAATTTTGGGGGATTTATCATCAAATTTTATGGAAACAGTGGAATTTCCGGTGCCGGGTATGATAGAATAACAGAGACAAGGCAGCTCACGCTGCCCGGCGGTCTGGCGCTGCCCGTGTGGAGGGAAACGGATACCTGTCAGCGCTATACCGTGCAGGAGGCCGTCCGGGATTCGGACGCGCTGACGGAGTATCTGAAAGCGCTTCTGCTGGAGCGGCTGAACGCCCGTCTGGGGGAGGGAGAATCCGTCACCGCCACGGAGTTCACGCTGGAGGCCACAGAGCAATTCCTGACCGTCACCCTGTCCGCAGAGTGCGAGGAGGAGATCAGCGCAACAGCAGCGATCGCCTCCGAATCCGACGGGGAACCGGAGACGGAAATTAACGAATGAGATAAAAGAGCCTGGGGCGCGATGCCCCGGCCCTATGAAGGGAACAGCATATCTATGATAGAACAGTCCGTCAGTTTGGAGCGCATCGAGGACGCACCGGCGATCTTTGGCTCCTTTGACAGCAACATCCGCATGATTGAAAACGAGCTGAACGTCCGGGTGGTGAACCGGAATTCGGAATTGAAGGTGTCCGGGGAGCCGGAGGACGTGATGCACGGGGTCAAGGCCATTCAGGGCCTGTTGTCCCTGTCCGCCCGGGGGGAGCCCATCAACGACCAGAACGTCCGGTACATCCTCCAGCTGGTGAAAACCGGGGAGGAGGGGCGGCTGGCCGAGCTGGCCCGGGACGTGATTTGTATTACGGCCAAGGGAAAACCCATCAAGGCCAAAACGCTGGGTCAGAAAAAGTATGTGGACGCCATTGGGGAGCATCTTGTGACCCTGGGCATCGGCCCCGCCGGCACGGGCAAGACCTATCTGGCGGTGGCCCAGGCGGTGGCTGCCTTCCGGAACAAGGAGGTCAACCGCATCATTCTGACCCGCCCTGCGGTGGAGGCGGGGGAGCGGCTGGGCTTTCTCCCCGGCGACCTGCAAAGCAAGGTTGACCCCTATCTGCGTCCGCTGTATGACGCGCTGTTTGAAATGCTTGGTTCCGAGGCATACCAAAAATATCTGGAGCGGGGGAACATCGAGGTGGCCCCGCTGGCCTATATGCGGGGCAGAACGCTGGACGACTCCTTTATCATTCTGGACGAGGCGCAGAACACCTCCCGGGAGCAGATGAAGATGTTCCTGACCCGTATGGGCTTTAACTCCAAAATCGTTATCACCGGCGACGTGACCCAGATCGACCTGCCTGCGGACAAGGTCAGCGGTCTGCGGGAGGCCATGCGGGTGCTGAAAAACGTGGAGGGCGTGGCGATTTGCCGTCTGACGGGCAGCGACGTGGTGCGTCACGTGATGGTACAGCGCATCATCGCCGCCTATGAGGAGGACGAAAAGCGGAAGAACAGACAGTCTCGCTGAGGGAGTGTGTAGCAATGGAGCATGAACTGATTTTTTCCTCCGAGGTGGACAGAGATACCTCGGACTATGAGACGATGCTGACGCAGGTGATTTCTGCGGCGCTGGATGCGGAGGGGGTCACAGTCCCCTGTGAGGTGGACGTGCTGTTCACCGACGATGCGGGCATCCATCAAATCAATCTGGAGCAACGGGGGGTGGACAGCCCCACAGATGTACTGTCCTTCCCCATGTTTGAGTGGACGCCCGGACAGCCGCCCACGGAGGAAACGGCGGAGACAGACCCCGCCACCGGCCTGCTGCCCCTGGGGGACATGGTGCTGAATTTAGACCGGGCCGGGGAGCAGGCGGCGGAATTCGGCCACTCCCTTCGGCGGGAGCTGGCCTATCTGACCGTCCATTCTGTCCTGCATCTGCTGGGCTATGACCATCTGGACGACGGCCCCCAGCAGCGGCAAATGCGTGCCCGGGAGGAGGCCATTTTGGGCGGACTGGGCATCACCCGGGACTGATATGTGGTGGAGACGGTTTTTCTGCTCCTTTCGCTATGCGGGACAGGGAATTGTCCGCGCTGTCCGGAATGAGCGGAATCTGCGGTTCCACCTGACGGCGGCGGTGCTGGCCCATCTGCTGGGTCTGCTGGCGGCGCTGGAGCCGGGGGAGATGGCGGTGATTTCCCTGTGCTGCGGTCTGGTAATTGGATTGGAACTGGTGAATACGGCGGTGGAGGCCCTGTGCGACCGGGTCTGTCCGGCGCAGGACTCCCTGATAAAAACCGCCAAGGATGCGGCGGCGGGTGCGGTGCTGGCGGCGGCTGTGTGCAGCGTGATAGCTGCCCTCTGGCTGTTCGGCGGCAGCATCGTCTCCGGCGCACTGTGGGATGCGGTGCGGACCCGCCCGGCGCTGGACGCCGCCATTGCCGTGACGCTGGTCGCGGGCATTTTCTTCGTGCGGTGGGACGGAAAATAGAGCGATAATTAAAACGTATGAACAGGCCGCCCGGCGCGGCAGAAAGGAAACTTCATAACAATGGAGCAAGAAATCACAAAATCCGGTATGATAACCATTTGCGGTCGCCCCAACGTGGGCAAGTCCACCCTGACCAACTGTCTGGTGGGGGAGAAGATCGCCATCGTCACCAACAAGCCCCAGACCACCCGGAACCGCATCTGTGCGGTGCTGAACCGGAAGGGGACGCAGTTCGTCTTCCTGGATACGCCCGGCCTGATTCAGGCCAGAACCAAGCTGGGGGACTACATGGTGAAGGTGGTGGAGAACTCCGTGGCCGATGTGGACGCGGTGATGCTGCTGGTGGAGCCGATCCCCAACGTGGGCGGGCCGGAACGCGCCCTGATCGAACGAATTCAAAGGCTGGGCGCGCCCTCCATTCTGGTTATCAACAAAATCGACACCCTGGCCCACAAGGAGGAGCTGCTGGCGGTGATCGCCGCTTATCAGGCCGTATACAGCTTTGACGCGGTGATTCCCATTTCCGCCAAAAAGGGGGACGGTGTGGAGGAGCTGCTGGACACCCTGGACGGGTATCTCCAGCCCGGCCCCCAGCTGTTCCCGGCGGACATGGTGACCGACCAGCCGGAGCGGCAGGTGATGGCGGAGATCCTGCGGGAAAAGCTGCTGCTGTGTCTGGAGCATGAGATCCCCCACGGGACGGCGGTGGAGATCACCCGATTCTCCGAGCGCATTGACTCCGGTATCATCGACGTGGACGCTACCATCTATTGCGAAAAGAACAGCCACAAGGGCATTATCATCGGCAAGCAGGGGGCCATGCTGAAAAAAATATCCTCCCTGGCCCGGACGGACATGGAGCGGTTCATGGGCACGAAGGTCTATCTACAAACCTGGGTGAAGGTGAAGGAGAATTGGCGTGACAACCCCAACCTGATTCGCAACTTTGGCTACCGGGATGAGTGAGGCCGTTGCTTCGCGCCGGGGGATTTCCGGCAGCACGCTGAAAATTCTGGCGCTGGTCTGTATGCTGATCGACCACACCGGGGCCTCTGTCCTTGGCCGGGGGTATTTCAGCGTGGCGGAGGCCCAGGGCGTCTGGCTGGCGGTCTACTGGGTGATGCGGGGGATTGGACGGATTGCCTTCCCCATCTTCTGCTTTCTGGTGGCGGAGGGGGTGTGCCATACCCGGAGCCGCCGGAATTACGCCATCCGCCTTTTGATATTTGCGCTGGTGTCGGAAATTCCCTTTGACCTGGGCCTTTACGGACAGGCGTTTTACTGGGGCCATCAGAATGTATTCTGGACGCTGGGGCTGGGTGTGCTGGCCCTGTGGCTGATGGAAAAGACAGACCGGCGGCTGGTTCAATATCTGATTCTGATCGTCTGCATGGCGGCGGCACAGCTGATGCAGACGGATTACAGCGCCTTTGGCGTGTTTTACATCTGGCTGCTGTACTTCCTGCGGGAGCGGAAGGAGTGGCTGCGGAACCTGTGCGGCGGGATTGCCGTCCTCTGGGAGGTATCCGCGCCGTTGGCCTTCCTCCCCATTCACTTTTACAACGGGGAACGGGGCCTGAAGCTGAAATATGTCTTTTACGCCTTTTATCCTGTCCACCTTCTGCTGCTGGGCTATCTGACCTATGGCCTGTTCGGGGTATAGAGGAGACGCAGCCCCGGAAATTCCCACTGATAATCCGCCCCTGCGCCGCCCATCCTAATCATATCTGAAAAAGGGGGCGGAGCGCATGACGGAGGAACAGGCGTGGAGGCTGTTTTTTGCCACCGGTTTACCGGAGGCGTGGCTTCTGACCAGAGAGAAACGACAGGAGGACCCGCTCCAAAGGGAGCAGACCCGCGAGAAACCACCCATTCACAGGCCGTAAGGCCGTACTTACCATTTTGATGTTATGGATATCACAACACATGCGCTGGTACTGCGCGAAGTGAATTACAAGGAGGCGGACAAGCTCCTGACGGTGCTGACCCCGGAGCAGGGGAAGCTGACCGTCTCCGCCCGGGCCTGCCGCCGGAAGAACAGCAGAATCGCGGCGGCGTCGCAGCTTCTGGTCTACTCCGAGATGACGCTGTATCAGTTTCAGGGCCGCTGGGCCATTCGGGAGGCCAATACGGAGCAGCTGTTCCGGACGGTGAGGGAGGATATTGTGAAGCTGTCCCTGGCCTCCTACTTTTCGGAGCTGACAGAGCTGACCACCCAGGAGGATGTGGCGGCGCCGGAGGTGTTGAGCCTGATGCTGAACTCCCTCTATGCGCTGGACAGGCTGGACAAGCCGCTGGAGCTGGTGAAGGCCGCCTTTGAGCTGAAGCTGATGAGTCTGTCCGGGTTCGCCCCGCTGCTGGACGCCTGTGCGGTCTGCGGACAGGAGCCGGAGGAGCCAATGTTCCATCTGGGGGAGGGGGTTCTCCACTGCCGGGCCTGCCGCAGCCGGGTGGGTGACGGCGTTTCCATGCCCCTGACCCAGTCGGCGCTGGCCGCCATGCGGCATATCGTGGAGGGGAACCCGAAGCGGCTGTTCTCCTTCCGGCTGGAGCCGGAGAGCCAGAGGCGGCTGAACGAGGTCAGCGAGGCCTTTGTTTTGACCCAGATGGAGCGGGGGTTCCGCACGTTGGACTTTTATAAGCAATTTTAGGAATTTGCGTTTAGGCATCTGCGGCGGCTGCCGCAAATGCCATGGAGACGAGTATGGACTTATTTGAAAAATCAATGCAAACGCTGGAGCTGCCCCGGGTCCTGGAGCAGCTGGCGGGGCAATGCGTCTGTGAGGACGCAAAGGAACGGGCCAGAGCGCTGCGCCCCTCGACGGACGAGGGCGAGGTGGCAAATCTGCTGGAGGAAACCACTGCCGCCCGGAAGATGATGGACGTGCAGGGCACCCCGGCCTTTTCCCGGATGAAGCCGGTTTCCGGGAGCCTGCGCCGGGCCTCCATGGGGGGCAGCCTGAACACCCGGGAGCTACTGGACATCTGTTCCGTCCTGCGTACCACCCGGCAGGTGGAGCGCTACACCGGCGAGAGCCGGGAGCCGACCTGCCTGGACGGGCTGTTTCACTTCCTCCAGCCCAACCGGGAGCTGGAGGAGCGCATTTCCGGGGCTGTGGTGGCGGAGGACGAGATCGCGGACAACGCCAGCGCCACACTGTCACAGATTCGGAGAAAAATCCGGCAGTCCTCCGGGAAGGTCAAGGACATCCTGCAAAAGCTGGTGTCCTCCCCCAATACCTCCAAATATTTGCAGGAGGCCATCATCACCATCCGGTCTGACCGGTATGTGGTGCCGGTGAAGTCGGAGCATCGCAACGACATTCCCGGCCTGGTGCATGACGTGTCCTCCTCCGGCTCCACCTTCTTCATCGAGCCGCTGGCGGTGGTACAGGCCAACAACGAGCTGCGGGAGCTGGCCGCCCAGGAAAAGCAGGAGATCGAGCGCATCCTGGCGGAGCTGTCCCGGGCCGTGGCGGAGGACGCGGAGGGGATTCAGGAGAGCTATGATATGCTGGTGCAGCTGGATTTGATCTTTGCCCGGGGCAAGCTGTCCTATCGGATGCGGGCCATGGAGCCGAAGCTCAGCCGGAACGGCGGATTCCTGTTCCGCCACGCCCGGCACCCGCTGCTGGACGCGAAAAAGGCCGTGCCCATTGATTTGCGGCTGGGGAAGGACTTTGACACGCTGGTTATCACCGGCCCCAACACTGGCGGCAAAACCGTTACCCTGAAAACGGCGGGGCTGTTGACCCTGATGGCCCAGTGCGGTCTGCATTTGCCGGTGGACGACGGCAGCGAGGTCTGTGTGTTCCGTCAGGTGCTGGCGGATATCGGGGACGAGCAATCCATTGAGCAGTCCCTGTCCACCTTCTCCGGTCACATGACCGCCATTGTGGACATTCTGGACACCACAGACGAGCGGACGCTGGTGCTGTTCGACGAGCTGGGGGCCGGTACAGACCCGGTGGAGGGCGCGGCGCTGGCGATTTCCATCATTCAGGAGGTGCGGAGCCTGGGGGCAAAAGTGATTGCCACCACCCACTATGCGGAGCTGAAAATTTTTGCCATGACCACGCCGGGGGTGGAGAACGCCTCCTGCGAATTCAACGTGGAGACGCTGCGGCCCACCTATCGCCTGCTGATCGGGATTCCCGGCAAATCCAACGCCTTTGCAATTTCCCGGCGGCTGGGCCTTCCGGAGCATATCATTCAGCGGGCCGCCGACCAGATGAACAGTGAGAACATCCAGTTTGAGGACGTGCTGAACCAGCTGGAGCAGCAGCGGCAGAGAATGGAGGCCGAGCAGCTGGAGCTGCGGCGGATGCGGGTCGCTATGGAGGCGGACGCAAAGGCCGCCAAAACAGCCCGGGAGCGGGCGGACGCCGAGGTGGAGCGGGCCAGCGAAACCGCCCGTCAGGAGGCCCGGAGGATCATTGACGAAACCCGGGCGGCCACAGACCGGGTGTTCCGGGAGTTTCAGGAGATGAAGAAGCAGCAGAAAAAGGCGGAGGACTGGCAGGCCGCCAATGACCAGCGGGCCGCGCTGCGCCGCAGTCTGAACGAGGCAGACGCACGATTGGGCGAGCGTCCCCGGGAGGAGCCGCTGCCGCCCACCCGCCCAGCGAAAAAGGGCGACACGGTGGAGGTGCTGAATCTGCACACTCAGGCGGTGGTGATGGAGGTGAACCGGGACGGCTCCCTCCAGCTTCAGGCCGGACGCATCAAGCTCACCGCCCGTCAGGATGAGGTTCGGGTCGTCGAGGGCAAGGAGAAGAAAAAGAATCTGGTGCCCACCGTGTCTGCACCGGCAAAGACCGCCTTCCGCACCAGGGCCGCGGCCCGGGAGCTGGATATCCGGGGCATGATGACCGACGAGGCGGAGGGCGTGGTGGCCCGGTTCCTGGACGATGCAGTGCTGGGCAAGCTGGAGACGGTCACGATTATCCACGGCAAAGGCACCGGTGCGCTGCGGAATGCGGTGCATCAGCAACTGAAGCGCAGTAAATACGTCAAGAACTTTCGCCTGGGGCGCTACGGCGAAGGGGAAAACGGCGTGACCGTCGTAGAGCTGAAATGAGCGGGATTTGATTTCATAAGAAAGAAGCGGGAGCGTTGCAGCGGTGTAAAGCTGTGATGCTCCCGCTTTTTTGCTGCGTTGTGCCGTTTTGTAAACGAAGCCTGTAAACAAACGGGAAAAGACGATTCTTTTCCGTTTTGCCCGGTTTATTCCGGCTTTTCTATCTATATTACTTTTTTCTTGTTTTGTTGTTTACTGTTTACATAGGTGCAATTTTTTCCGATATACCGTCGTTTTCCCTGTAAACGGGATGTAAATGAGAGTAAACAGAACAGGGAAAAATCCGGACGAGCTTTCGCACTGGCCTGTAAACGAGGGCGCTTTTTCGGACGCTCGTTTACACATGTGGCTTATCCTCTATGGCAGACGACCGTTCAAATTATAAAGTGGTTGCCGCTCCTGATTGGGTATTCATCTCAAAGTGGGCTTTTTCAACCCCATTTCTTTTTGACGGGGCAAAAAGAAACGGGGGTGTAAAAGCCCCCGTCGGGGTAGAAAGCCGATAACCAGTGGAAACAGAATGGGAAATTGTATGTTTACACCTTGGACGGGCAG
>JAJQBJ010000122.1:0-11660 GCA_021203345.1 Oscillospiraceae bacterium | reverse complement strand
TTTCATCTAATTGGGGGTTTTTAAACCCCATTTTATTTTTCCGGGTCAAAAATTAATTGGGGTTGAAAAAGCCCACTTCGTGATAGAAAGCCTATCAGAAGTGGCAACTACTTCGCAATTTGAATGTTTCCAGCTTTCCCTGAAAGCTGACCTACCTCAATCTGACCCTATAAAAAAATTAAAAACTGATTATTGAAACAGAGTCAGACTCGTGCTATCATACAGGCCATACCGGAAATCGGAGGGGATACGCCATGCAGACAGACGCACAAACACCAAACCACAACCATCAGAAAAAACTGGCGGTCATCAATGACTTCTGCGGCTTCGGACGATGCTCTCTGGCCGTGGAGCTGCCCATCATCTCCGCCATGGGGGTGCAGTGCTGTCCGCTGCCCACGGCGATTTTCTCCAACCATACGGGCTATTCCTCCTTCTTCCATACGGATTACACGGAGCATTTCGCGGCGTATGCGGCGGAATGGGCGAAGCTGGGGCTGGAGTTCGCCGGAATCACCACCGGGTTTCTCGGCTCGGCGGAGCAAATCAGTCTGGTGAAGGAATTCCTGAACCGGTTCCGAACCCCTGATACCCAGGTTCTGGTTGACCCGGTGATGGGGGACTATGGAAGGCTGTATCCCACCTATACCCCGGAGCTGGCCGCCCGCATGGTGGAGCTGCTCCCATACGCCCACATCCTGACTCCGAATCTCACCGAGGCGTGTATCCTGACGGGCACCCCCTACCGGGAGGACATGGGGGAGGAGGAGCTGTACAGCCTGTGCGAAGCCCTGTCGAATCAGGGGCCGGAGCGGGTGGTGATTTCCGGCATCAATCAGGGCCAGCGTCTGGGCAACTTCGTTTATCAGCGGGGGCAGGCCCCGGTGATGCTGTGGACGGAAAAGCTGGGCGGGAACCGCTCCGGCACCGGGGACGTATTCTGTGCGGTTTTGGCGGCGGACATGGTGAACGGCGTGGAGTTCTCCGCCTCGGTGGAGAAGGCCGCCCGCTTTATCAGCACTGCCATTCAGCGAACCGTCGCCCTGGATATCCCGCCCACGGACGGACTGGCCATTGAGGAATGTCTGCTGTCTCTGGCCCCCGAAGCAAGATTGGAGGAATCATTATGAAGCACCGTCAAATCATCCAGCTTTGTATGGCGGCCATGTTTGCGGCCATCATCTATGTATTCACCGCTCTGTTCCATATTCCCGTCCATACGGGCTATACCCATGTGGGGGACGGCTTTATCTACCTTGCCGCCTGTCTGCTGCCCGGCCCCTATGCCGCCGCTGCGGGCGCAGTGGGCGCAGGACTGGCAGATCTGCTGTCCGGTTACGCCATCTGGGCGCCCGGCACGGTTATCATCAAGGCGCTGACCGCCCTGTGCTTCTCCTGCAAGGCGGAGAAAATTGTGTGCAGGCGGAACCTGATGGCGCTGGTGCCCGCCTACGCCCTGTGCATTGGGGGCTATTTCCTGTATGAGGGCATCATCACCGGCAATTTTGGGGTTGCACTTTTGGGGATTCCGGGGTATATTGTTCAGGTGCTGTCCAGCACTGTGGTCTATCTGGCCCTTGGCAGGGCGCTGGACGGCCTGCATATCAAATCAAAGCTGTCGATTCAAATCTGATATTGGAGTGAAAGAATAATGACCATTACCTATCCGGTCAAAAATGGAATCTATGTGAACATGACAAACCGCTGTCCCTGTGCCTGCACCTTCTGCCTGCGGCAGAATGGCCCTGGGGTCTATGGCTCCGAACCGCTGTGGCTGGAGCGGGAGCCTACCGTGCAGGAGGTCTGCGACTCCCTGGCACAGTGGGACTTGAACCACAAGGACGAGGTGGTTTTCTGCGGCTACGGTGAGCCGACGGAGCGGCTGGAGGATTTGCTGGAGGTGGCGGCCTGGCTGAAGGCCAACTATTCCGTTCCCATCCGCATCAACACCAACGGTCTGGCGGATCTGATTTGGGGGAAGGAAACGGCTCCCCTTCTGGCGGGGAAAATCGACTGTGTTTCCATCAGCCTGAACGCCAACAACGCCGAGGACTATTTGAAGCTGACCCGTTCCAAGTTCGGTATCGGCTCCTATCAGGCCATGCTGGACTATACAAGGGCATGTACCCACTACGTTCCCAAGGTGGTTATGACGGTGGTGGATCAGGTGACTACCCCGGAGGAACAGGAGGAAAGCCGCCGTATCTGCCAGCAGCTGGGCGCAACCCTGCGGGTGAGGCCCTTTGAGAGCTGAAAACCATCGGCATATTACAATATAATAGGTAAAGCAGCTGCCGCCCGATCTATGCGATACGGGCGGCAGTTTTGTGCTATTTGTGTTAAAGGCTTGCTCAGGCGTGGCTCGTCCCCTTTTCCACTTCCTCCGTGGCGGCGTTTTTCTTCCCGAATATCAGGTGAAACAGCCAATGGGAGAAGGGCGCTGCGGCGAACATATTCCAGCACAGGGCCATGGGGAAGTTTTTCAGCAGCGTTCCCACCCAAATGGCGGGCAGGTTGTACCAGGGGTTCCCCGCCAGAATCACGTTGAACAGGATGGACGCCACCAGGCTCATGGTGGGACACATGACAGCCACCGTCCCCGCCTGCCGCATGACCTGACAGAAATAGGGGTTGTCCTTCGCCGGGTCACAGTGGCGGGCGGCAAAGGCGGCACCGATTCGGTTGCCCCACAGGTTTGAAAACAGGAACACAAACAGCCCCATGTACAGCGCCTCGATCAGCGCGTCCCAGAAAACGCCGTTTGTCATGTTAGAAAATCCGCCCGCCAGGGTGTTAAACCCCTGCTTGATGGCTACATTATAGACCTCCATGCCGTAGGCCATGGCATAGGACATAATCAGCCCGAAGATGATACCTTGCGTTTTTGTTTTTGGCATTTGTACTTACCTCCCTGAGGGAACCTCTAACAACTGCGTCTGCGGCATCTAGCGAATCTTTCACGCCAGAAATGCGTTGCAAAAACTTGAAATACACAAAGTATTCCTGCGTTTTTGCGCCTTTTTCTGGAGCGCGGGCCGAATGACCAATTCCTTTTACGCGCCAATGCAGTGAGCGATGGCCGTCAGGCCATGCGAATCGCTGACGCAAAATCTTTCGCTAGCTGCTCTTGGCGCAGTTATTAGATCTTCCCTGAAAAAATAAAAGCGGGCAATCCCTCACCATGGGATCACTCGCTTTGCTCGAAATAGCGGCCGGGAAACCGGCGCTTGCTACACGCAATCTTTTTTTACCACGTTTTTTTCAAAATGTCAAGGAAAAATCCAATGGCAGCACCTTACCTCCCGGTTGGAGTGCCGTTTTTGCCGCTCACGACTCCGAAATCGGCAGATACGCCATGGGGTCTACGGCCTCCCCGTCCAGGGTCATGGCAAAGTGCAGGTGACTTGCCAGCGCGGACTCCCCGGCGGCGGTAGCGCCGACCTGCCCCAGAACGCACCCGGCGGTCACGCTGTCTCCCACGTCCACCGTTGTCTCGTTGGCGAGGTTGGCGTAGATGCTGACCAGCCCGCCGCCGTGATCCAGCGTCAGCACCGTCCCCAGCAGGATGTCGTTGGAGATATCCGTCACGGTTCCGTCCGCCACGGCCAGCACGTTGGAACCTTCCTCCGCCATCAGGTCAATGCCGCTGTGGGTGCGCCAGTCCCCCATGGTGGCATCCAGCAGCAGCGTATCCGGGGAAAATGCGGTGATCACCGACCCCTGCACCGGCCAGGTGGAGATCACCGGCCTGCTGACCGTAACCGTCTCTGCGGCAGGCTCGTCCGCCGTGCTTTCCCCGGCGGGAGATTCCTCTGCCTCTGGTTCCTCCTCGGCGGCGGTTTCCGCCGCGTCCGTCTCCGGAATGGAAAGCACCTCCTGAGCCTCGTCGCTCTCCTCCGCGATTACGGACACGCCGCCGGAAACCTCGGTGCTGCCGCTGCCGGACAGGGTATCCGTCTGAACGCTGTGAATTAGATAGACCGTACAGCCGCCAATCAGCAAAAGGCAGACCGCCAGGGCAATGTAAAAGCCCCTTCCGTCGATAAAGTGCGTGAATTTTCGTTTCATATCATCGCCTCCTTAGCCCCAGTATGTCCCATTCCCGTAAATTTATTCTTTCACCTTGCAGATTTTCCCCCTTGGTGATACAATATAAGGGCTTTAGAAAGATCAGGTGATGTTTTTTGGAATTGAAACAAATTTTGGGGAATACCTGGTGCATCGCGGGACATCAGAGCATCCCCCTGTATCGCACGGATTCCACCCACTGTATCCTGCTGGATACAGGGGCGCAGTATCAGCGGCGTAAAATCGAGCAGGTGCTGGATGAAAATGGACTGACGCCCATCGGCCTGCTGTGTACCCACACCCATTTTGACCATTTCGGCAACGCCACCTATTTCAGCGAGAAGTACCATTGCCCGGTGGCGCTGCCTCTGGGTGAGGCGGAGATTTGCCGGACGCTGGATTCGGTGAAAAGCCATCTGTTTGTGTTTTCCCATGGACAGATTCGGAACGACCCGAAGATGTCCTCCATTCCCTGCCTGGTGGATCACGTCATCCGCCCGGAGGAACAGGACACCTATTTCAGGGGCGTGCGGTTCCGGGTACTCCACACGCCGGGTCACTCCATGGACCATTGCAGCTATATCACCCCGGACAACGTGTGCTACATCGGGGACGCGCTGATGAGCGGTCACACCCTCCACGGCTCCAAGCTGCCCTATGCCTTTGACTTCACCAGAAGCATGGAGACGATTCGCGGGCTGGAGGACATTCAGTGCGAAGCCATGGTGATGGCGCATAACGGCGTGATCACCGACGGCTATCGGGAGCTGGCTCAGGAGAATCTGGCGGTGATGCTGGACAGCATGGAAAAGGTGCTGGCCCTGATAACCGAGCCAATGTCCTCGGACGAAATCTGCCGCGCCGTCTGCGCTGATCTGGGGGTGGTGGTGGATACTCCGGAGCGGGCGCAGAATCTGGAGCGGTTCCTCCGCCCCTATACGGAATATCTGCTGGACACCGGAAAAATCCGCATGGTGATCCGCAATTCCAGTCTGTGCTACGAGCGGGTCTGAGGCGGCAGGATGAAGCGAACGGTGACAGGCGGCTTTCTCTGCCTGGAGGCGGCGCTGTACCTGGCCTTTCTTGCGCTGGATTTGACCGGACGGAGCGGGGCGACCATTCCGCTGAAATATGCGGGAATCCTGCTGTGCCTGGCGGTGTCCCTTTGGAGCGCCTGCCGGGGCGGGGAGTGGCTGGTTCCCCTGGCGCTGCAGTTGACGGCCCTGGCGGACAGCCTGCTGCTGGTAGCGAACCGTTATTATGCCCTGGGTGTTTTGATTTTCCTGGGGGCGCAGACGGTATATCTGGTTCGGCTTCTGCGGGGCACCGGGCGGAGCCTTTGGCTTCTGCGGGTGGCGCTGCCGCTGCTGGCGGGCGTGGTTTTCTGTCTGCTGGAGCTGGCAACGCCCCTGAATTTGCTGGCGGGGCTGTATTTTTCCCAGTTGGCGGTGAATACCCTGGCGGCGTGGCTGGCGCCGGGGAAACGCTGGCGCTGCTTTGCGCTGGGCCTGACCCTGTTTGTCTGCTGCGACCTGTGCGTGGGGGTGTTCAACGTTCCGGGGCTGTTCCCCGCGGTGCTGTTTTCCTTCGCCCGGGTGGGGATGTGGCTGTTTTATCTGCCCTCCCAGGTGCTGATTGCCCTGTCCGGGTTCCCGGATAAAGCGCAGGGCCAGTGAAGCTTATTGAATTTTACAAGTGTTTTCGCAGACACACTATAAATCATGTCTGCAAATCCCAAGATATGAGAAGGTGAACGCTTGATACCACCGGAGGATTTTTCGCCTGAGCTGGTTCAGAAAATGGATGATGAGGAATGTGTCCGCCTGTGCGCGAACCTGCGGACAGAGCTGATTAACGACGTGTCCAAAATCGGCGGACATCTGGCCTCCAACCTGGGGGCGGTGGAGCTGACCGTGGCCCTTCACCGGGTCTATGACACCAGCCGGGATCGACTGGTGTTCGATGTGGGCCACCAGTGCTATTGCCATAAGCTGTTGACGGGCCGCCAGGGCCAGATGGATACCCTGCGGATGCTGAACGGCCTGTCCGGTTTCCCCAAGCCCAACGAGAGCGTCCATGACGCTTTCATCGCGGGCCACGCCTCCAACTCTGTGTCTGTGGCGCTGGGCATGGCCCGGGCCAGAACCATGCTGGGGGAGGATTACGAGGTTATCGCCCTGATCGGCGACGGCGCATTGACCGGGGGACTGGCCTATGAGGGGCTGTCCGACGCCGGGGACAGCAAGGAAAAGCTGCTGGTCATCGTGAATGACAACGGCATGAGCATCGTGAAAAACGTGGGCGGCATCGCCAACCACCTGGCAAAGCAGCGGTTAAAGCCCCAGTATCTGCGGTGGAAGCGCTGGTATCGCCGGGTCACGTCCAAAACCAGAGTTGGCCGGAGAGTTTACAAAATCACCCACGGAATCAAAAATGCGGTGAAGCACAGCCTTTTGCCCAGCAGCTTTTTTGAGGAGATGGGCTTTACCTACCTGGGGCCGGTGGACGGCCATGATGTGGGCTACCTGACCCGCACGCTGCAATACGCCAAAACCCTGGAGGGGCCGGTGGTGCTGCATGTGCGGACGGTGAAGGGCAAGGGCTATTCCCCTGCGGAGCAGACCCCGGACGCTTTTCACGGCGTTTCTCAGTTTGACGTTGCCACAGGAAAGCCGCTGAAGCCCAGCGAGCCGGACTTCTCCGCCGTGTTTGGGGAGGAGCTTTGCCGACTGGCGGAGCAGGATCGGCGCATCTGCGCCATTACAGCGGCCATGCTGCCGGGAACGGCATTGACCGATTTTCAGGCCCGGTTCCCGGAGCGCTGCTTTGATGTGGGCATAGCGGAGGGCCACGCCACCGCCATGGCGGGCGGTATGGCCAAGCAGGGGGCGATACCCGTGTTTGCGGTGTACTCCACCTTTCTCCAGCGGGGCTATGATATGCTGATTCACGACATCTCGCTGTTGCAGCTCCACGCGGTATTTTGCGTAGACCGGGCGGGGCTGGTGGGCAGCGACGGAGAAACCCATCAGGGTTTGTTCGACGTGGCCTTTTTAAGCACCATCCCCGGCATGACAATTCTGGCCCCGGCCAGCTTTGCCGAGCTGCGGCGGATGCTGCGGGAGGCGATCTACGAGGTTCCGGGGCCGGTGGCCGTGCGGTATCCCCGGGGCGGGGAGAACGGCTATACCGGCGACAGCGGTCAGGAGCCTGCCGTTATATTAAAGGAGGGCGACGACCTGACGCTGGCGGCCTATGGCACCATGACCGGCGAGGCCCTGCGGGCGGCGGAGGCGCTGGAGGCCCAGGGCATCCGGGCTGAGGTGGTCAAGCTGAATCGAATCTGCCCGTTGGAACCGGAACCGGTGCTGGCCTCCCTCCGCAAAACGGGGCGCTTGCTGGTATCCGAGGAGGTGGCCCAACAGGGCTCCGTAGGGCCTGCGCTGGTGGCCGCCGCCGTGGAGGCGGGAATTGCAATCCGGGCCGTGCGGCTGCTGCATCTGGGGAACGGCATCATC
This sequence comes from Oscillospiraceae bacterium, assembly GCA_021203345.1. Classification (GTDB taxonomy): domain Bacteria; phylum Bacillota; class Clostridia; order Oscillospirales; family Oscillospiraceae; genus JAJQBJ01. The sequence goes on along the minus strand of JAJQBJ010000122.1, from coordinate 4,074 downwards.
CCCCAGGGGACGGTTCCCCAGCTTCGCGCCCTGTACGGCATTGACAGCAGGGCCATGGAACAGGCGGCCAGGGAGGTATGTCAGGATGGGTAAAAAAAGACTGGATGTACTGCTGACGGAGCGGGGCCTGGCGGAAAGCCGCCAAAAGGCCCAGGCGCTGATTATGGCCGGGGAGGTCTTTGTCAAGGGTCAGCGGGTGGACAAGGCTGGTTCCTCGATCCCGGAGGACGCGGAGATCGAGGTTCGGGGGAAAAAGCTCCCCTATGTCAGCCGGGGCGGCCTGAAGCTGGAAAAGGCCCTGAACACCTTCCCCCTCTCTGTGGAGGGGATGACCTGCATGGACACCGGGGCCTCCACCGGAGGCTTTACGGACTGTATGCTCCAGCGGGGCGCGACGAAGGTTTACGCCGTGGATGTGGGCTATGGTCAGCTGGACTACCGCCTGCGGGAAGACCCCCGGGTGGTGTGCATGGAGCGCACCAACGCCCGGTATCTCACCCATGAGCAGGTGCCGGAGGAGCTGGACTTTGCCACGGTGGATGTGTCCTTTATCTCGCTGCGGCTGATTTTACCCATGCTTCGGGGCCTGTTGAAGGAGAACGGCCAGGTGGTCTGCCTGGTCAAGCCCCAGTTCGAGGCTGGGAAGGAAAAGGTAGGCAAAAAGGGCGTTGTGCGGGATCCCGGCGTGCATCTGGAGGTGCTGGAGCAGTTTTTGACCCATGCGGAGGAGGCGGACTTCTCTGTCAGGGGGCTGACCTTCTCCCCCATCCGGGGGCCGGAGGGCAATATCGAATACCTGGGCTATCTGACCGTGGGACAGGGAGACAATGTTCCCCTGAACCTGAAGGAGCTTGTCCGGGAATCACATGAAAATTTTGGGGAGAAGCTGTCATGAAGTTTATTTTAAGCCCGAATCCATACCGGGACCGGGGGCTGAAAGCGGCCCAGTCCGCAGAAAAGGTGCTGCGGAACGCCGGCGGAGAAACCGTCCTATGCGTCCCCTTCGGTATGGATGGCAGCACGGAGCTGCCCCGCCACCTGCGCTATGCCAGGCTGGAGGACGAAATCGACAGCGCCGATATGGTGGTGTGCTTTGGCGGTGACGGTACGATTCTTCACGCCGCCAAGGACGTGCTGAACCACCATCTGCCGGTGCTGGGCATCAATCTGGGCAGCGTCGGTTTTATGGCGGAGCTGGAGCTTTCGGAGATGTCCAGCCTCAGCAAGCTGTGCGTGGGGAAATACCGCCTGGAGGATCGGGTCATGCTGGACGTTGCCATCGTCCGGGACAAGACCGTGATTTATCGGGATGTGGCGCTGAACGACGCGGTGATCACCAAGGGGGCTGTGGCCCGGATGGTGGATATCAGCGTCTATGCCGACGGGCATATGGCCTCCTCCTTCTCCGGGGACGGGCTGGTCATCAGCACCCCCACCGGCTCCACTGCCTATTCCATGGCGGCGGGCGGCCCCATTGTGGAGCCGACGGCGGCCAATATCATCATTTCACCCATCTGCGCCCACTCGCTCCACGCCAAGTCCTTTGTACTGGCCCCGGAGCGGCGGGTGGTGGCCCGCATCGAGCGGCACACCCACCGGAACGCCTATCTCTCCGTGGACGGCGGCAAAGCCATTCGCCTGAATCACGGGGACGAGGTGCGGGTGCAGCTTTCCGCCCATAAGACACATCTGGTGCGGCTGACCAATCGCACCTTCTACGAGAGCATCAACCAGAAGCTGGGCCAGCTTTGACGGAACGCAAAGGGGGAACCAATGAAGGAACAGCGGCAAAGGCTGATTTTGGAAATTATCGGACAACAGCGGGTGGAAACTCAGGAGGAGCTGCTGCGCGCTCTGGAGAGCCGGGGCTGTAAAACCACCCAGGCCACCATCTCCCGGGATATCAAGGAGCTGCATCTGGTCAAGGAGCTGCGTCCGGACGGCGCCTATCAATATGTGGAGTCCACCCACAGGGGCGGCAAGGACGCGGCAGACCGGCTGAGCAAAATCTTTCGGGAGGGCGTCAACGGCTGTGACGTGGCGCAAAACCTGATCGTATTGAAAACCATGCCCGGCATGGCCTCTGCGGCCTGTCTGGCGCTGGACAGGATGGAAATTCCGGATATGGTGGGGAGCCTGGCCGGGGACGATACGGCGCTTTTGATTATGCGAAGCAGCAGCGCGGCGGAGGAATTTTTCCACGAGATTCGTCAGATGATCCTGTAGAAGATGGAGAGGAAGAACCATGCTTTCTTTGCTTCATATTGAAAATATCGCGGTGATTGAGGCAGCGGATATCGCCTTTGACCGGGGCTTCAATGTCCTCACCGGCGAAACCGGCGCGGGCAAATCCATCGTCATCGACGCCATTGGCGCGGTGATCGGGGAGAGAACCTCCCGCGACCTGATCCGCACCGGGGCCAAATCTGCAGTGGTGCAGGCCGTCTTTACAGACCTGCCCGCCCTGGACTGGTTTGACCGGTACGGCGTTGGCCCGGACGAAAACGGGGAGCTGCTGATTCAGCGGGAGCTGCAGCCCGACGGACGGAACACCTGCCGGGTAAACGGCAAGGTGGTGACGGTGGCCCAGCTGCGGCAGCTGGGGACGCAGTTGCTGAACATTCACGGTCAGCACGACGGACAGCTTTTGCTGGACGCCGCCAACCATCTGGGATATCTGGACTCCTTTGGGGAGACGGCCCCGCTGCTGTCCGCCTATCAGGAGAGCTACAGTCAGGTGTCCGCTCTGCGGAAGGAGATCGCCTCCCTGGAGATGAACGAGGCGGAAAAGGCCCGGCGCATCGACACCCTGAACTATCAGATCCGGGAGCTGGAGCGGGCGGAGCTTCGCGCCGGTGAGGAGGAGGAGCTGTCCGAGCGGAGGAACCTTCTCCGGGCCGCCGGAAAGCTGAACGACGCCATTCAGGAGGTTCACCGGGCTTTGCTGGGGGACGAAAGCTGCGACGGGGCACTGTCCCTCCTGTCCGACGCGGAGGGGGCTGTGCGCTCCGCCGCCCGGTATACGGAGCGGCTGTCCGACCTGGCGGAAACCCTGAATCATCTGTCTATTGCCACCGGAGAGGCCGTCGAGGAAATGCGGGAGCTGGAGGACGAGTTCGACTTCGCCCCGGAGGAATTAGACCAGCTGGAAAGCCGCCTGGACACCCTGTATCGCCTGAAAAAGAAGTACGGCGGTACCGAGGAGGAAATGCTCGACTATCTGGAGCGCTGCCGTCAGGAGCTGGACGAGATCGCCTGCTCCACCGATACCATCGCCCGGCTGGAGAAAAAGCTGTCCAAGGCCCGGACAGAGGCCGAACAGCAGGCGGAACGGCTGTCTCAGGCCCGGCAGGAGAAGGCAAAGGTGCTGGAGCAGCGCATCCAGACCGAGCTGTCCCAGCTGGATATGCCCCGGGTGCAGTTCCGGGTGCAGTTTGCGTCCAAGGCCGGAATCCTGGGCATGGACGAGACGGGCAAGGACGAGGTTCAGTTCCTGATGTCTGCCAACGTGGGCGAGGCGTTAAAGCCCATCCAGAAAATCGCCTCCGGCGGCGAGCTGGCCCGCATCATGCTGGCCCTGAAAAACGTGCTGGCGGAGAACGAGCTGGTTTCCACCATGGTATTTGACGAAGTGGACACCGGCGTATCCGGACGGGCCGCCCGAAAGGTGGCGCAGAAGATGGCCAGCGTCGCCCGATACAAGCAGGTGCTTTGTGTGACCCATCTGCCGCAGATCGCAGCCATGGCAGATACCCACTTCTCGGTGGAGAAGGGCGAAGCCGACGGACGCACCTATACCGTTGTGACCCGCCTGAACCGGGAGCAGCGCCGGGAGGAGCTGGCCCGGCTGACCGGCGGGGCCATGATAACAGAGACAATGCTTCGTTCTGCGGAGGAACTGCTGGAGGATGGAGAAACCTGGAAAAAAGAGAGCCGAGCCCATGGTTAAATGTCGCAACACAGGGGAGCCAAAAAGCATCATTTGGTACAGAGGTGTCGACAAAAAAATATTTGAATAAAAAAATGGGTCGATTGTAAAATGAAGTTGAACACCTAAAAAATCCATAGCGATTG
>JAJQBJ010000069.1 GCA_021203345.1 Oscillospiraceae bacterium | reverse complement strand
TGTAGTCTCGAATTTTTGCTTTTTCGAGTGTCTACTCTAAGGGGACTATATCAGTATTGCACGGAGGGGAATTGTAATTTCATGTGGTTAGTGTATGGCGTTTTTCCCGCCCACCCGCAGACGGGCGATAGCACGGGCCAGCGCCGCTTCGGCATGGGCCGTGGTTCTGGCATCTGACCGGGCCTTGATGCGGTCTTTGGCCCGGTCTGCGGCGGCCTGGGCGCGAATCATGTCGATTTCGTCCGCCCGCTCCGCAAAGTCCACCATGACGTGAACTGCTTTTTCCGTGACCTCGATAAAGCCGTCGCCTACGGCCAGGATGGTGGTTTCACCCTCCACCGTGTAGCGCAGCTCACCGGCTATCACGGCCACCACTGCCGGTTCATGTCCGGCCATAATGCCGAACTCGCCGTCGGTGGCGGGAATCACCAGACTCTCACAGGGGCCGCTGTAGGCCACCCGCTCAATGGCGACAATTTCCAGAGAAAAGGTTTTCATACCGTCCCTCCGATCATCCCGCAGCCTTCATGGTGGCGGCCTTTGCCTTCACATCCTCGATGGTGCCCACGTTAAAGAAGGCCAGCTCCGGGTATTCGTCCATCTCGCCGTTGATGATGGCCCGGAAGCCCCGCACCGTCTCGCTGACGGGGACATACACCCCCGGAACGCCGGTGAAGTTTTCCGCCACATGGAAGGGCTGGGACAGGAACTTCTGGATTTTCCGGGCGCGGTAGACGACGGTTTTGTCCTCCTCGTCCAGCTCGTCCATACCCAGAATGGCGATGATGTCCTGCAATTCGTTGTAGCGCTGGAGGATCTCCTGAACCTGACGGGCCACCTCGTAATGCTCCTCGCCCACTACGTCGGCCTCCAGAATCCGGGAGGTGGATTCCAGCGGGTCTACCGCAGGATAAATGCCCTGCTCCGCGATTTTACGGGACAGAACCGTGGTGGCGTCCAGATGGGCGAAGGTGGCGGCCGGGGCCGGGTCGGTCAGGTCGTCTGCCGGGACGTAAACCGCCTGCACCGAGGTGATGGAGCCTGCGTGGGTGGAGGTGATTCGCTCCTGCAGTTCGCCCATCTCGTTGGCAAGCGTGGGCTGATAGCCCACGGCGGAGGGCATCCGCCCCAGCAGAGCGGAAACCTCAGAGCCTGCCTGCAAATACCGGAAGATATTGTCCACGAACAGCAGCACATCCTGATGCTCCCGATCCCGGAAATACTCGGCCATGGTCAGGCCGGTCATGGCGACCCGCATACGGGCTCCCGGCGGCTCGTTCATCTGGCCGAACACCAGGGCGGTTTTCTTGATAACGCCGGACTCGGACATTTCGCACCAGAGGTCGTTGCCCTCCCGGGTGCGCTCACCTACGCCGGTAAAGACGGAGTAGCCGCCATGCTCCAGGGCGATGTTGGTAATCAGCTCCTGAATCAGCACGGTTTTGCCCACGCCGGCGCCGCCGAACAGACCGACCTTGCCGCCCTTGGCGTAGGGAGCCAGCAGGTCGATGACCTTGATGCCTGTCTCCATAATTTCCACCACGGGGCTTTGCTCCTCGAAGGAGGGAGCCGCCCGGTGAATGGGCCAGCGCTCGGTATCCTCGGGAACCGGTTCTCCGCCGTCGATCACATCCCCCAGGACGTTGAACATCCGCCCCAGCGTTTGCTCCCCTACGGGGACGGAGATATAGTTCCCGGTGGGAACCACCTCCATGTCTCTGCTCAGTCCCTCGGCGGCATTCAGCATGATACAGCGAACCACATGGCCGCCCAGGTGCTTGGAAACCTCCATCACCCCGTCCATGCCGTTATAGTGAACCTTCAGGGCCTCTTTGATTTTGGGGAGGTAGTCGCCCGGAAAGGCGACGTCTACAACAGGCCCAATGACCTGTGTGATTTTTCCGTTACTCATAGTTCCTCCTACTGCTCCTGGGCGTTCGCGCCCGCCACAACCTCGTTGATCTCCGTTGTGATGGCGGACTGACGCACCTGGTTATACTCCAGCGAAAGCGCCTGAACGATTTCCCCTGCGCTGTCTGTGGCATTTTTCATGGCAGTCATACTGGCGTTTTGCTCGGAGGTGAACGCCTCTACCATGGTGCCATAAATCAGACCCTTTGTATAATTCGGCACCACCCGATCCAGCACCTCCAGCGCGGAGGGGGTGTACTCCGTATGATAGGTGAAGCCGGTTTCCTCGTCCTCATGGGACTGGGAAACGGGGAACATCTTCCGCGTCAGCGGGAGTACCTGCTGTACCTGCGCCTCAGAAACCAGAGCATTTTTCATTTTGGTATACACCACGAACAGCTCGTCCAGATCTCCGTTTAAAAAGTCGCGCATGGCATCCTCGGCGATCCGCCGGGCGAGCCAGAGATCCGGATTCACTGCCGTGTAGCTGTGTTCCTGCACGATGGTGCCCAGCTCCGGATGCTTCAAAAAATAATTCCGTCCGGAAAGGCCGATGAAATACAGCTTGTTGTTGTGGGTCTGCTTCAAATGCGCCTCCGCCAGGCGGCACACATTCAGGTTATAGGAGCCTGCCAGACCCTTGTCGGAGGTAATGATCAGATAGCCCGCCTTGATTTCCTCCGGGGGGATCACCCGGTCTGTGGCGAAATACCGCTGCCTGCCCTCCTCCGTGTGATCCAGAATGTCTGAAATCACGTATTGGAGCTTGTCAAAGTAGGGCTCCACGGCGGCCAGCTTGACCCGGGCCTTTTTCAGCTTGGAGGAAGCCATCAGATACATCGCGTTGGTGATCTTCATCGTCTTTTGGACGCTGACCATTCGATTGCAAATGTCTCTCATACTGTCCATAGGCTCACCTGCTTCCGCCGACCTTAAATTCCTTCACAGCGGCCAGAATGTTGTTCTTCAACTCATTGGTCATAATCTGGAAGCTTTCAATGGACTGCACGATTTCGGGGTGGGCTTCTTCGATGTATTCCACCACCTGATCCCGGAATGTGCCGATCTCCTTCACGGGGATATCCAGCAGCAGTCGATTGGAGGCGGCGCACAGCAAAATCACCTGCTTATGCAGGCTCATGGGGTGGTACAGCGGCTGTTTCAACAGCTCGTACAGACCCTTGCCATAGGTCAGCAGCTCCTGGGTCGCATCGTCCAAATCGGAGGAGAACTGCGTGAACGCCTCCATCTCCCGGTACTGCGCCAGGTCGATACGCAGCGTACCGGACACGGTTTTCATCACCTTGGTCTGGGCCTTGCCGCCCACACGGGACACGGAAAGACCCACGTTCACGGCGGGACGCTGACCGGCGTGGAACAGCTCGGTTTCCAGGAAAATCTGTCCGTCGGTGATGGAAATCACGTTGGTGGGGATATAGGCGGACACGTCGCCGGCCTGTGTCTCGATGATGGGGAGGGCGGTCATAGAGCCGCCGCCATACTGTTCGTTCCTGCGGCAGGCCCGCTCCAGCAGACGGGAGTGAAGATAGAACACGTCGCCGGGATAGGCCTCCCGTCCCGGGGGACGGTGCAGCAGCAGGGAAATGGCACGGTATGCCTGGGCATGCTTGCTCAGGTCGTCGTATACGATCAGAACGTCCCGGCCCTGATCCATAAAATGCTCACCGATGGCGGCACCGGTATAGGGCGCAATGTATTGCAGCGGCGCAGAATCGGCGGCGGTGGCGTTCACCACCACGGTATACTCCATGGCCCCATGCTTCTCCAGGGTGTTGACAATTTGAGCCACGGTAGAGGATTTCTGTCCGATGGCTACATAGATGCAGATGACATCCTGCCCTTTCTGGTTCAGAATTGTGTCCACTGCCAGCGCGGTTTTACCGGTCTGCCGGTCGCCGATAATCAGCTCACGCTGGCCCCGTCCGATGGGGAACATGGAGTCGATGGCCAGAATACCCGTTTGCAGGGGAACATTGACCTCCTGCCGGGTGATAACGCCGGGGGCGATTTTCTCAATGGGGCGGTAATCGTCCGCCTCGAAGGGGCCTTTTCCGTCAATAGGCTCGCCCATGGCGTTGACCACGCGGCCCAAAATCTCGTCAGAGACGTTCACACCGGCGCTCTTGCCGGTTCGCACGACCTTAGACCCCTCCTTGACGGAGTTGTCGTCGTCAAACAGGATGCAGTCCAGCGTATCCTCCCGGACGTTCTGGATAATGCCCTTCACGCCGGAGTCAAAGACGATGATTTCGCCATAGGCGGCATGGTCGATGCCGTCCACGGTGGCAATGCCGTCGCCCACGGTGATAACGGAGCCGACCTCCTGATCCTGTGCGCCCAGCTGGAATTCCTCGATTTGGGCCTTTAGCACGGACAGGATACTCCGGTTGCTGACATAGGAGGTCTTAGCCAGCTGCGCTTTCAGCTGAGCCAGCCGTCCCTGATTGCTCCAGTCATATTCCTTTTGCCCGATGGACAGCTTAAAGCCGCCGCCCAGGGAGGGGTCCTCCTTCAGCTCCAAATCAAAGTCTCTGCCGGGGTAGTTGTCAATGATAAACTTTTTGATGCCGACCAGCTGTTCCTCCGAGGGGCGCTTCACATACCGCAGAATTGCGGTCATGCTGGCGCTGCGCTTATGGCGCTCCTCGTCATAGGCCTCCACAATGTCGTCAAACAACCGGATATCCCCGTTGTCACACAGAATCTTCATGAAATTCCGGATTCCGCTGGGGAACATCCGGTTGATGATATCAATTTTCTTTTCCAGGGAAACTGTGGGGTCGTCCAGCTGCTCGGTCAGAACGGGAATGGCCTGGAGCAGGGAGTGCGCGCCTGCGACCTCCTCCCAGTTGATTCCCAGGTCAAGCATCTGCTTGGCATATTCAAGAATCGCTTTCGTCATTGGTGTCTCCCACCTTCTCTAGGAACTGATCGTATAGCTCGCTGTCGTCGCTGGCCTGAGCGCCGATGACCTTTGCAGTGGCCTCCAGAACGAGTTCACGAATCTCCTTCTGGGTCTGGCGCATAATGGCCTGACGCTCCCGTTCACCCTCGCGCTCGGCGTTCTTGATGATGGTCACAGCCTTGCCGTTGGCATTGGACACGATCTGGTCATAGACCTCAGCGGCCTTTTGCGTTGTTTCACGCATCGCCTGCGCCCGTTCTTCCTCGATACCGGCCAGAGCCTCCTGGTGCTGCTGCACCAGAGCCTGCGCCTCGGTCTTGGCGGATTCCGCCTCGGCCAGGTCGCTTTCGATTTGCTTCTGACGCTCATCCAGAATCTTGTGTACCGGCTTGAACAGGAACAGCCGCACCAGTACACACAGAACCAGCACGTTGATGATGGTAAACAACAGGTTAATATCAACTCGTAACACTTCTCAATACCTGCCTTCTTTCAGATTTTTCGTGGGAACAACAAACGTTACAGCACGAACAAAATCATCAGGGCAATAACAAAGCCATAAATGGCGGTGGCTTCTGCCAATGCACAGCCCAGAATCAGAGCGCTGGTGATTTTACCGCTGGCCTCCGGCTGACGGGCCACGGCGTCCGTCGCGTGAGCGGTTGCGATGCCGATACCAACGCCTGCGCCCAGGCCGCAGAGAACGGCGATACCTGCGCCAATTGCAATTAAAGCTTCCATAATGATTCTCCTTTTATAACACTGAAATTTTGGAATTCTGCTATTCCGTAATCACTCGATTGCCTCTTTAATGTACATCCCGGTCAGGAACACAAACACATATGCCTGAAGGATGCCGTCGAAAAAGTCAAAGTACAGGCTGCAAATTGCAGGGACAAAGATGGGAACTACTGTGTCCAGGATCTCCATAATGACAAAAGCGCCCAGCACATTGCCGAACAGCCGCATACACAGGGACAGAGGCCGCGTCACAAGATCCAGGATGTTAAAGGGCGTTACAACAGCTACCGGCTCCTTAAACGACTTTAGCCAGCCCTTTGCGCCTTTGGCCCGGATGCTTGCTACCTGTACCAGCACAATGCTCATAATCGCCAGAGCAAGCGTCACGTTCAGGGCTTTCGTCGGCGGCTTAAAGCCAAATACGCCTACGATATTTGCGAATGCCACATAGATCAGCACCGTGATCAGATACGGTACATACCTCTCTCCGCCTTCGCCAACGCATCCCCTGACCAGAGATTCCAGCCAGGTCACGATATATTCTACCGCAGCCTGCCGTCTGCTGATATTGGAGACTTTGAGGTTGCGCGTCAACAGAAAGCATACCAGTACAATCACAGCCATAATGATCCACGTAACCACGCAGGATTCATCCACCGGTATCCCCCCGAAAATCGGAATGGTGAAAACCGTTTGAACGTTCATTTCCTCGGCTAAAGCTTCCGAAAGATTGCTCACAAATATTCACTTCCTTTCCAGCGCTGCAATGCACACCACACTGCACGGCTAATCTATTATGAACCGGGGAACCCCGGAGCATAACCTGTTTTATTCTGCGGAGGGCTCGTCCGGTTCGCAGACTTCCTCTGCCGCGGCGCTTTCCGCCGCCTCCGCAGCCCGTTTCTCCAGCGCGTCCCGGGCAATGCTGCGATGGTTCAGCGCCACCAGCGCCATAGCCAGCGCAAATGCGATCACGGTGATTCCGACAACGGCAAGAATCGCCAAAGACAGCCGCTCCGTTGCTTTCCACAAAAGGCCGCCAATCAGGATTCCCATGCCGTTGCCGCCGCAGATGATCAGCACCACAAGCAGGACAAAAACCAGGTTGGCCGTCGTTCTCTTTTTTTCCATAGGTCGGCTCCCTTCCTGCAAGAAATCATCCTCCGTCTCGCATCTTATACATAGTATATTCTAACCTCTTTCTTTCCTTATTTCAATTCCCTTTCTAAGAAAAATTGTACAAACTTCACGGAGCAAAAACTGCAATTCAAAACAGTTCTTGCACTGATGTACGAAAGTTTATCCTTTCGACGGGTTGCAGAGCGGAGACTGACTGTGTTATAATAAAAAACAACCTACATTTTATCAAAAAAAGAAAGGAATCTGCCCTATGGATTATCGTTCGCAGGAGCTGCTCTCCCAGGAGGGGATGGAGCGCTCTTTGATTCAGTTTGCCCGTTTTATGAAAGTCGGAACCCCCGACGCCTTCACTTCCATGCTGGCCCCCGCCTTTGTCCGGTGCAGCTTTCAGGACAATACTGTGGTCTACTCCTATGAGGTCAAGCCCTGGATGAAAAATCCCCAGGGTACCATCCACGGCGGCATTGTTGCCTCCATGCTGGATACGACCATGGGCTCCCTGGCCTTCTATATGGCGGGGGAGAAAATCACCCCCACCATCACCATGAAGGTGGACTATGTGGCGCCAGGTTTGATGGATATGCCGGTGTATGTGGGCTGTAACTGCACCCGCTGCGGCGGCACCATGGCCTATATCACCTGTAAGGCGTGGCAGGCGGACGAGACAAAGCCCTTTGCCACGGCGGACGGCGTTTTTTTCACCGCCGGGCCAAAGGCGGAGGCTGATAAGCTGCTTGGATAAAGCGGAGGTACACAAGGCGGGGAATGGCTCTGTTTTACGGAACCATTCCCCGGTTTTCTTCATATACAACAGGCGCGATGTATGCCCTTTACTTCAACAGCATCAGCGGATACTGCTCATTCATGCGGCGCTTACGATCGGAGTCGTAAATCAGGCGCTCCTGGAGCCGTTCGGTATCCTCAAATTCAATGGCCTGGCGATACTGCCGCAGGGTGGTTTCCAGCCGGTCAATGATGCGGCACAGCGCAGGTGCGTTCAGGTGGAACAGCTCTGTCCACAGCTCTACGTCCAGGGCGGCGACCCGTGTCACATCCCGGAAGGAATTTCCCTCAAAGCCCCCGCACTTGAACAGCAGGGGGTCGTCACAGATGGACACCGCCATGATGTGCATGATCTGGCTGGTGTAGGCGATGATGTTGTCGTGATTTTCCGGGGTGGTTTTGACCACGTCCCGGCAGCCAATGTAACTCCCGATGCGTTCCATCAGCGCGACATGCTCCGGCGTGCTGGTTTCCCGCGGTGTCAGCAAAAAGTGTGCGCCGTGGAACATCTCCTTTTCACAGTGTTCAATACCAGAGCTTTCCCGGCCCGCCATGGGGTGACAGCCGATAAAGTCCACGCTGTCCGGCAGCACCTTCGCGCCCTCCATGATGGCGGTTTTGATACCGCACACGTCCGTTACCAGTGCGCCGGGGTGAAAAAGGTCTTTTTTCGCCTTCATATAGTCCAGGATCCCCGTGGGGTTCATGCACAGAAAGGTCACATCCGCCTCCGGTAAGACCTCATCCCCGTCCAGAACCACCCGGTCACAGATGCCATGTTCCAGTGCATATTGGGCCGTTTCCTCCCGGCGGACGACGCCCACAACCTCGTAATCCTCAAATCCACGCAAAGCCCAGGCCATAGAGCCGCCAATCAGCCCCAGGCCCACAACTGCGATCTGTTTCATTGCTAAGTACCTCGTTTCCTTGCTGAGTTCATGGATACTTTATCACTTTCAACCTGTAAAGTCAAGGGCTTTTTTGCTTGACAATTCATTTTCTGCCCGGGAAACCATTCGGGAGGGAACGCCTGCAGCCGACGTTCCCTCCCTACTCATTTCAAGGAGGTCAACCAATGAAAGCACCAGACCTGACAGTCTCCGGATGCCTCCCCGGTCAAGCTCCTTCCGCGCACTCTGCCGCTTTATCAACAGAGGAACGCGGCGCTTCCCGGTGATAACCACATCGTTATCCCTTGAGAAGCCTCTATTTCAACAGCCGATTCGTCTGTCTTGTTTCCTCTGCGTCTGCCGGGGAGACATCCGATTCAACTGTCTGAGCATAGAATACCCCGCCGCAAGCGGTTTATGCAGCTTTTTTAAAATTTTTTCTGTCTGAGCATACCGGGCTTTCCTTGCACATATAACAGTGGTGCAAGCGCAAGGCGTACAAGGGAGGGTTGACTGCATGGAGGAGATATCGAATATTTATCCGCTGTGGCTGGTGGCCGCCGTGGTGCTGATTTTCATTTTGCTGATGTTCCGCAGGCCCTTGGGGGCGCTGGTGCATCTGCTGGTTCGCACTGCCCTCGGCGTAGGCGCACTGGCCCTGATTGTGCCGGTGGGAAAGCTCCTGGGGATTCAGCTGGGGGTCAATTTGGTCAACGCATTGGTGCTGGGGGCCTTGGGCGTTCCCGGCTTCGGGCTGCTGATGATGCTCAACTGGCTGGTGGGGGCGTAACGGCCTGAACCTCCACCAAATTGGTGTGCTGGCCGTTGCCGTGGGCCAGGGGCGTGGTTTCCAGGCTGGTCAAAACGTTGATGCTGCCCCGGTGATCGACGCCGGTTTTGTCCGGGGCATACCAGCTGCCCTGAGCCAGCGCCACAGCGCCGGGGGCGATATCCTCTGTCACCAGCACGGGAGCCTGTACCCGGCCCCGGTCATTCCAAATCTCCGCCAGACTGCCTGTGGACAGCCCCCGCGGCTCTGCGTCGGAGGGGTGCATCCACAGCTGCTGAGGATAGCGCCGCTGAAAATCGGCGTTGTTGTCGTGGATGGAGTGACAGCGATTCAAAGCATGCCAGCCGATCAGCTGGAGGGGATACCGGGGATCGCCGCCCGGCCCTTCGTTGGCGGGGACATAGCCCGGCACCGGCGGGATTTTCGGGTCGTGCATGGCTGCCAGCGCCGGGGAATAAATCTCCACCTTCCCGGAGAGGGTGGGAAACTGCCGGCTTTGAAAGGCAATCAGCGGCTCATATCGCTGAATGCGGTAGATTCCCGCCTGTCGAAAGTCCTCGTAGTCCGGAAGCTCCGGCTTCTGTTGCCGCAGACCCAGATACACATCCCGCAGCCAGTCCCGGTAATCGTCATGGCCCTCCGTAAACGTCTCGTACAGGCCCAGATTTCGGGCCACCTCCTTCAACCAGTCGTATTCAAAACGGCTTTCGCCCACAGGATCCACAATTTGATTGCAAAAGCCCAGAAAATCACCCTGCTCCCAGGGGGAGGTCAGATTCTCACATTCCAGCAAAGAGACGCCGGGCAGCAGAATATCTGCGAATTTCGCGCTGGGGGTCAGGAACAGGTCGCTGCACAGGATAAATTCGCACTTGCTTTCATCGGACAGGATAGCGCGGGTGCGGTTCACATCTCCATGCTGGTTGATCAGGGCGTTCCCCGCCAGGTTGACCAGCATTTTGATACCACAGGGCAGGGCCTCTGCTCCGTGCAGCCCTTCGCCGGGGGTCATCGTTTCCGGGGCGGCGACTGCCCGTGTCCAGGCGTAGCAGGGAATCTCCGCCTGAACCGGATTTTGCACCGAGGGCAGCTTGGGATTCAGATAGGAGGCGTGGCAATACCCGGCGCCTGCCGCCCAGCCGCCGGAAATTCCCACGTTTCCCGTCAGACAGGCTAAAGCGATACCGCCCCGGGTGAACTGCTCTCCGTTGGCGTGGCGCTGACCTCCGTAGCCCTGTAGCAGCGCGGCGGGCTTTGCCAGGGCATACCGCCGGGCCAGACTTTCGATGCTCGCCGCAGGAACGCCGGTGATGCGCTCTGCCCATTGGGGCGTTTTGGGCGTTCCGTCCGTTGTTCCCGCCAGATAGTCAAAATAGCATTGACGGGGGGCGGCTCCCTTCGGCATGGATTCCCGGGTGAAGCCCTGACAATGCCCGGTCAAAAAGGCGCGGTCATAGAGCTGCTGCGACCAAATCACATAGGCCATTCCGTCCATCAGGGCGGCGTCTGTGGAGGGACGAACCGGTATCCACTCCGCGCCCAGAGCCTTCGCCGTGGCGTTGTGCCGGGGGTCTATGACCACGATGGGGATGTGTCTGTCCCGGGCCTGTCGGAGATAGTACATCAGGTTGTCGAACCGGGTTTCCGCTGGATTGTGTCCCCATAATAGAATCAGCTTGGAATCCAGCAGAGTGTCGTAGGTAGAGCCGCTCTCCGCCGTGCCGTAGAGATAGGGGGTGGTGTAGGCACAGCAGGCGGTGGAATAGGAGTTGTAATAATCCAGATGGCCCCCGTCCAGACGCAGCAGACGCTTCGCCAGGGAGGTGCCGCTGAGACAGCCGCTGACACCCCAGGCGTAGTTCACATAGCGGGCAGTTGGGCCATAGGCGTCCCGGATGCGTACCCATTCCCGGGTGATGATTGCGATGGCCTCATCCCAGGAGATGGGGGAAAAGCGGCCCTCTCCTCGCTTTCCCGCCCGTTTCAGAGGCGTGGTCAGGCGCTCCGGGCTGAGAAAGGTATCCGCGTAGTGCAGCCCCTTGACACAGGGCATCAGATCCGGATAGGCCGGGTCGCCGGTGATGCGCTGTATTGCGCCGTTTTCCGTATGCACCAGCAGGCGGCATCGCCCGCCGCAGTTGTTCAGCCCCGTGGTTGGGATTACCATAGATTTCACCCCCGTTCTCTGTTTGCATTATTGTAACACAGGTGAGCAAAAAATGCACCCCGGAAGAATTGAAGTCATGAAACACAAAATTCGCAGCCTTTCGACTGCGAATTTGCGTTTTTGAAAAGATAGAATGAATTGACCGGAACCGCAGCTTATTCTTTATAAGCCTTGATTTCCTGAATCAAAGCGGGAACCACCTCAAACAAATCGCCCACAATGCCATAATCGGCCACGCCGAAAATGGGCGCTTCAGGGTCTTTATTGATGGCGACCACGGTGTCAGAGCCGCTCATGCCCGCCAGGTGCTGAATCGCCCCGGAAATGCCCACGGCAATATAGATTTTCGGCGCGACGGTCTTTCCGGTCTGGCCGACCTGATGGGCGTGGGGAATCCAACCCGCATCCACGGCGGCCCGGCTGGCACCCACGGTGGCGCCCAGCACCTCGGCCAGGTCACGGACGAGCTGGAAGTTTTTGGCCTCCTTCAATCCACGGCCACCGGAGACGATAATCTCGGCCTCCTCCAGATTGATGGCCTCAGCCACCTCTTTCACGCGCTCCACCAGCTTGACGCGGATATCGGCAGGGGAGATGTGAATATCCTCCTCCACCAGCGTACCCTGCCGGGCGGGGTCAGAGACGGGCTTTTTAAACACGCCGGGGCGAACCGTGGACATCTGCGGCCGATGGTCGGGGCAGGCGATGGTCGCCATCAGGTTGCCGCCAAAGGTGGGACGGGTGCTCATCAGCAGGCCGGTTTCCTCGTCGATGTCCAGACCGGTGCAGTCGGCGGTCAGGCCGGTTTCCAGCTTGCAGGCCACCCGGGGGCCAAGGTCACGGCCATTGTTGGTAGCGCCGTAAAAGACGATGCTGGGCTTGTATTTCTGAATCAGGCTGCACATGGCATAGGTGGCGGCGTCGGTGTTGTAGGTGTTGTATTCCTCACCCTCCACCAGAAGGACGGTATCCGCGCCATAGGCGATGGCCTGCTCCGCCACGGGGCGGACATTCTGGCCCATGACTACGGCCACCAGCTGTTCACCCAGCTTGTCGGCCAGGGCACGGCCAGGGTTCAGCAGCTCATAGCCCACATTTTTGGCCTTCCCCTCGTCTGTTTCGATAAAGACCCAAAGATTTTTATATTCCATCGTAGACCCCTCCTCAAATCAGCTTTGCCGCGCCCATCAGCTCCACCAGTTTTTTGGCGGCGTCGGCGGCGGGCATACCGGCCAGCTTCTGGCCGTTCTTTTCGCGGACGGGGGTATAGGTGCGCTTGACCTTGGTGGGCGAACCCTTCAGGCCGCGCTTGTCCTCAGGGACAATGACCTCCTGGGCGGTGAGAACCGGGATATCGGCCACTCTCGCCTTGCGGAACCGGGTCAGGTTCGGCCAGCGCATATCATAGGGCGTTTTGTTCATGGTGACCACGGCGGGCAGGGGAGCGGTGAAGTAGTCGTAGCCCTCGTCGCTTTCACGCTTGGCCTTGATGCCGTTTTCCGTCAGCTCCAGTCCCACGGCATAGGTGATCAGGCAGCGGCCCAGATGCTGGGACAGCTCCGGCCCGACCTGGCCGGTGTCGCCGTCAATGGCCTGCTTGCCGCAGAGGATCAGGTCGAAGGGAACGCCGTTTTTCTCCTCCAGGAGCTGGATGGTGGCGGCCAGGGTGCGGCTGGTAGCCAGAGTATCCGCGCCGCCGAAGGCCCGGTCGGAGATCAGATATGTCTCATCCGCGCCGACGGACAGGGCCTCCCGCAGGATGGCCTTGGCCTGATCCGGGCCCATGGAGATAACGGTGATTTTGCCCTCACCGGCGGCCTCCCGGAGCTGCAGGGCAGTCTCCAGCGCATAGGTATCAAAGGTATTTAAAATGGAGGGTACACCGGCGCGAATCAGGGTGTGCTTGACCGGGTCAATTTTGACCATGGTGGTGTCGGGTACCTGTTTTACACAGACTAAGATATTCAAAACGCTTCCCCCTTCCTCAGCGGTACTTTTTCAGGCAGGCGCTTGCGATGACGCCCCGCTGAATCTGGTTGGTGCCTTCGTAGATTTGCAGAATCTTGGCGTCCCGCATCAGCTTTTCCATGGGATAGTCCTTCATATAGCCGTAGCCGCCCATGACCTGAACGCCGTTCACGGCGCACTCCATGCCCGTGTCGGTGCCGAAGGTCTTGGCAATGGCGGACTCGGCGGAGAAGGGCTTGCCCGCGTCCATCAGCGAGGCGGCGTGCAGATACATCTGACGGGCGGCCTGGGTTTTGATTTCCATATCGGCCAGCAGATTCTGGACGGACTGGAAGTTAGATACCGGCTGACCGAACTGCTTGCGCTGCTTGGCGTACCGGGTGGCTTCCTCCACCACCCGCTGGGCGATGCCCACGCCGAAGGCGCCTACACCGGCCCGGGAGTGATCCAGCGTCTCCATGATGTATTTGAAGCCGCGGTTCTTCTTGCCCAGCATGTGATCCTTGGGAACCCGCACGTTGTCGAAAATCACCTCGGAGGTGCAGGACAGGCGCATACCCATCTTGTCCTCCTCCTTACCGATGGAGATACCGGGGCGATCCCGCTCGACGATAAAGGCGGTCAGGCCCATGATGCCTGCGCTCTTTTTGGTGGAGGCCAGAACGGTATAGATGCCCGCAATGGGGCCGTTGGAGATAAAGCTCTTGGTGCCGTTGAGAACGTAATAATCCCCGTCCTCGGTGGCGGTGGTCTGTACGCTGCCGGCATCCGAACCGGCGTTGGGCTCCGTCAGGCAGAAGGCGGCATAGCCCTTTTCCTTCAGCACGTCGAACCACAGCTTTTTCTGCGCGTCGTTTCCGGCGATGAGAACCGGATAGGAGGCCAGGCAGTTGGCGATCAGGGTGGTGCCGATGCCGATGTCGCCCCGGGCAACTTCCTCGGAAATGGCGAAGGTCTGAACATTGGTCAGGCCGGGGCCGCCGTATTCCTCCGGCAGACACAACAGGTTCAGGCCCATTTGCTCCGCCTTATGAAGAATGGGCCAGGCGAACTCGTTGTTCTTTTCGTACTCACCCACATAAGGGATGATCTCTTTATTGACAAAATCGCGGACCAGGTCAAGCATGGCCTGCGTTTCTGCATCGTATATCATGTGCGATACTCCTTTACACAACAGGATAAAGTATTATAACATAGTTCGGGACGGTTGGCAACCAAATATTTACGGGATTTGCGGAAATCAAATTTTCTGTAAAAAATGGAGCAAGCGGTAGCTTGCTCCAACGTGATATAGAGGCATTGGTTTGATGATGGTTGTTCCGTGCAAAACGGCAACCCTGGTTTTGTCATTGCCCAGTCCGCTTTTTAGCCTGTCATTCACTATATACAACAAGCTGCGTTATGCCGTCGCCGCTCATATACACGCTCTGGCGATTGCCTACCGCTGCCAGAGTTCCCTGCTCACTCTGCTCCAATGTGAAAAAGTCTATGCGCCACATATCCGCATCGCTGTCATAGTATTCGCTTGTGGCATTATATGAAATCGTACATTCGTTTGCAGCACGTTCCACCGCAGAGGTCTGGTCATCAATGGGAGCGGTGTCTACATTCTGAAAGGAATAGGGGTTGACGCCATCGTCCCCATCCTCGTCCTGATACAGCAGGACGTCCTCGGCATAGGAAAAGGTAGCCAGGCTCTTGCCGCCTTCCTCCAAATCGGAGTTGGACATATTTCCGCAGGAGGCCAATACCAGGGAGGCGAGAAGCAGGGCCATCAGCGTGAGTATTCTTTTCATGGGTGATTCATCCTCTTTACCTTTATGATACTCAATTATAATGGACAAAAGGGGAACGGTCAACGAGCGGCGACAAACCTTTATAAAATCGTAAGGAATGAGGACAAGTGGATAACAGAACTGTTTTATATAGGCGTTTCGTCTCTGTAACGGAAAATAGCCGAAAGAAAAAACCGTTCGGATTTCGCTCCGAACGGTTTTTCGTGGTGCCGGTGGCGGGACTCGAACCCGCACGTTGTCACCAACAATGGATTTTGAGTCCACCTCGTCTACCAATTCCAACACACCGGCGAACCAACTTCGTCTATTATACAGCGGTTCCGGGGAAAAAACAAGGGGGAATTTCAAAAATCGCAGAAATCAATTTTCCACAGCCACGTCGCTGTATTCTGTCACTCGTTAAAAAGCACAAGAAAACGCACTTGTTCTTTCTGTTCAGACAAACTTCTTTCGCATAAAATCTGCTATAATAATCTTATCCTGTATGGGATGATTTTGGAGAGACAAAAGGAGCGTACAGTATGAAAAAGTATGTACAAGATTTTTTACTGGCTGTTCTGGCGGGCTTTTGCATCGGCCTGGGCGGCACCGTATTCCTGCGGCTGAAGGATGCGTTTACAGGCGGCAACGTGGTGGGCGCGATCCTGTTTACCGTGGGCCTGTTCACAATTTGCACCCGTGGCTATAATCTGTTCACGGGGAAGGCCTGTTATCTGTTTGACAACAAGCCCAGCTATCTGATTTTTCTGGTCATCGTCTGGGTGGGGAACCTGGCGGGAACCATGCTGCTGGCTGGGCTGCAGCATTTGACCTCCCTGTGCGGGGCGGAATCCGGCCTCAACGTCACGGCGGCCTCTCTGGTCGCCTCTAAAATGGAGGCCTCTTACCTGTCCCTGTTTGTACTGGGAATCCTGTGCAACGTGCTGATTTTTATCGCCGTAAACGGCTATGCAAAGAACCCCCACGAGCTGGGCAAATACCTGTCCCTGTTCCTGGGCGTCACCCTCTTTATTCTCAGCGGAACGGAACACTGCATTGCAGATATGTATTATTGGTGTGTCTCCGGCGTGTTCTTCCAGAATTTCGGGGAGTCGATTCTCCGGATTCTCATTATCACCCTTGGCAATGTGGTAGGCGGCGTGTTTATCCCCCTGATGGAGAAGGCATGTCACAAGCTGTCCGCCGACGCTTAAAACTGGATTCATACGCATTTTTACATCCGGGGAGGGGAGCAGTATGGCAAAAATCATTGCGCCTGTGGAGCCGAAGCTCAACCAACGGCCTTTGACGATGGACTACATACCGGTGTCCGGCTGCCCGGCCTCCGGGGACAAGGCTCTGCTGGTGGAGCATGAGATGGAGGTATTCATCAACGATACGCTGACCTACCGGCTGACCTGCTCGCCCAACCAGCTCCCGGAGCTGGTGCTGGGGCGGTTGCTGTCCGAGGGCGTGATTTCCCGGATGGAGGATGTGGAGATCCTCTATCTCTGCCAGGAGGGACAGCGGGCCAGGGTGTTTCTCACCGCCGCAAAGTCTGCGACTGGCACAGAGCCGTATGTGGAAACCGTTCCCTCTTGCTGCACGGGCAACCGAACGTTTTCCCATTGCTTCGCAGATGGTCGGGAGCCTGCACCGCTGCATCCGATCCCCTATGACCCCGCCTGGATTTTTGCCCTGTCCAGGGCCATCGACTCCGACACCCCGCTGTACGCCATGACCCGCAGCGCACACAGCTGCATCCTGATGCGGCAGGGGGAAATTCTGGTGTGCAGCGAGGATATTGGCCGACACAACGCCATGGACAAGGCGCTGGGTTGGGCGCTGCTCCATCAGGTTCCCCTGTCCGAGTGTATTCTGTACACCAGCGGGCGGCTCCCTGTGGACATGACTATGAAGGCGATCCGGGCCGGTGTTCCCATTCTGGCCAGCAAAGCGCTGCCCACCGACAAGGCGGTGGAGCTGGCAAAGACCTACCACCTGACCCTGATCGGGGCGGCGCACCCGGACAGTATGCAGATTTTTTCCTGACAGTGCGAAATTCACATGATAACAAGGCCGGAGCGGTGGAACGCTCCGGCCATTTTTGCATTACATCTGTCACGTTTGGTTGCTTCCTTTTCGGAACAAGGATATTGATTGTCATATTCCTGTTACAATCGGTTGTGCTTTTTCCTGTACACATTCGGCGTCATGGAAAACAACTCTTTGAACCTGTGGCAGAAATACCCCGTATTTCGGAAGCCCGTGTCATTCGCAATCGAGGCAACGCTGCTTTCGGTGTTGACCAAGAGCTTTGCAGCCTGCTTCAATCTGTAATCCACCAGATATTTGACCGGCGATGTATGCAGATTTTCCCTGAAAATACTCAATGCGCTGCTCTTGCTCAGAGAAACCGTCTGTGCAATGTCCTCCAGCGTGATCTGCCGCTGGTAATTGTTCTGAATATAATGTATCATGATTTGCAGGCGTCCGCGGGTCAGCGCAGAATTTTGGGAATAAGGCTGTCCGTCCAACAGCGGGCTGAGATATTGGAACATGGTTCTCCACAGCTTCAGAAGGAGTTCAACCGTTTCCATCTCACAGTTTTTTTCCGCACTCTGAGCAGCAAATACCAGTAAAAGCGAATCGATTACCTCTTTTTGCCCGGGCTTGTCCGGTGAGAATATTGCACATTCGATGGAGCTGTCCAGTATCGGCCTGAGATATTTCCGGAAAATCAGACTCTCAGGCGAGACCAGAAGGGTCGGAGAAAACACCATGTTTTGGATGACAGCCGGCTCCTGCGATTCAAATTTATGAATGACCCGCGTGTTGACAAAGATAGCGCTGCCCTGGCTCAGGGTGTATTTCTCACTGCCGATGGAAGAAAGAACGGTACCCTTTTCCACAAAGACGAACTCCACCTCCTGGTGCCAGTGCCAGTCGATGCAGTGAAGCTCGAAATCCCAGATATCTTCATAATAGTACCCAAAGGGATAATCGGTGCTTCCGTGTCCTGCCACCTCTCTCATCGTCTCGTCTGTTATCAGCTTTGTAAGGGTTGTCGCCATGACCGATGAAACCTCCTTGTTGATTGCGATATAGTGCAAAAAACCTCCGATATTTTTGCTTGTATTGCAAAAATATCTGCGATATAATTGTACAATAAACGCGAGGGGTTGTCAATATGAATCGAAATTATCGCAGAACATTTGTGGCCTGTTGTATGGGCTTTGTCACCCAGGCAATCGCGGCGAATTTTGTGCCGCTGTTGTATCTGACCTTCCACACGCAGTATAAGATTCCGTTGGGGCAAATTGCGCTGATTTCATCTGTCCTGTTTATGACCCAGCTTGTGGTGGATATCCTGTGTGTCTATCTTGCGGACAGGATCGGCTATCGCAGATGCGTCATCGGCTCGCAGCTGCTTTCCGCAGCGGGCCTTTTTGGTCTTGCATTTCTTCCGGAGCTGTTTCCGGATCCCCTGATTGGCCTTATTGCAAGCACGGTGATTTATGCCGCGGGCAGCGGATTGACGGAGGTGCTGTGCAGCCCAATCGTAGAAGCATGTCCCTCTGAGCATAAAGAGGCGGTAATGAGCCTGCTTCACTCCTTTTACTGCTGGGGGTCTGTCGGCGTAATTTTGCTTTCGACCCTGTTTTTGTCCGTCTTTGGCACGGAAAGCTGGAAGCTGCTTGCGTGCATCTGGGCGGTCATCCCTCTTTTGAATATTTACAATTTTGCGGTTTGCCCGATTGAACCGCCGGTGCAAAACGGGAAGGCCATGAAGGTTGGAAATCTGCTGAAGATGCCGTTGTTCTGGCTCGCCATTTTGCTGATGATATGCGCGGGAGCCTCGGAGCTTTCTATGGCGCAATGGGCCTCCGCTTTTGCAGAGAAGTCCCTTGGGTTTTCCAAGTCAACCGGCGATCTTGCGGGGCCGTGCCTGTTTGCCCTGACTATGGGAGTGAGCCGGGCCATCTACGGAAAGTGCGGCGAGAGACTTGATCTGATGAAATTTATGACATTCTCCGGATGTCTGTGTCTGCTATGCTATCTTGTCGCCTCTTTATCCGGGGCGCCAATGCTTGGGCTGTTGAGCTGTGTGATATGCGGGTTTTCAGTGGGCGTTATGTGGCCCGGAAGTATCAGCATATGCGCTGAAAAAATCCCGACGGGCGGAACGGCTATGTTCGCGCTGCTTGCAATGGCCGGGGATATCGGTGGGGCAATCGGCCCCGGACTTGTGGGAAACATCGCACAAATGGCAGGGGACAGTATCCAGGCGGGGCTGCTTGTGGGCAGCGTTTTTCCTCTGTTGCTGGTTGTGTCGGTTGTCATTCTGAAAATATTGCAGCGAGGCTGAACCTTTTGCAAGCTCACATCGGATTGCAGATGAAAACGCCGCTCAGGGCAAATTCTGAGCGGCGTTTTGCCGTATGCGGGGGCTGAAAATCGGTCGAAAGGCCGACGCCTCCGCATTTTCTGCCCCGTTACCCGGGGAAGGCGGGGTTCATATAATACACGTTTTTCTGATCCAGCTTATCCTTCGTCAGCTTGAGGGCCTCGCCGAAGCGCTGGAAATGCACGACCTCCCGCTCCCGCAGGAACCGGATCACATCGGTCACGTCCGGGTCGTCCTTTGCCAGAACAAGGATATTGTCATAGGTCACGCGGGCCTTCTGCTCCGCCGCCAGATCCTCGGTCAGGTCGCAGATGGGGTCGCCCTTCACGCCGATGCTGGCCGCAGACCAGGGGAAGCCCGAAGCGGCGGTGGGATAAACGCCAACGCCATGATCCACAAAATAGGGGGCGAAGGCGGTGCTTTCCTCCACCTGATCGTCCGTCAGATTTTTGGTCAGCTGGTGAACGATGGCCGCCACCATCTCCAGATGGCCCAGCTCCTCGGTGCCGATATCCGTCAGCAGCCCTTTCAGCTCCGGATAGGGCATGGAATAGCGCTGAGAAAGATACCGCATGGATGCGCCCAGCTCCCCGTCGGGGCCGCCGTACTGGGAAATAATCAGCGACGCCAGCTTCGGGTTGGGATTTTTGATATTGACGGGGTATTGCAGCCGTTTTTCATATTGAAACATCAGTCGTTCCCTCCTTCCCAGGGCCAGGGGTCGTTCAGCCAGATATAGCGGTCAAACTCCGCCGTGTCCATCTGGGTCAGGGGGCCATACTTTGCCACATAAGCCGCCCGGCCCTCCTGCTCCAGCTTGCGGTAGGACTGATAGAGCGCAAACGCCTCGGCGTCGTCGCAGTGGGTATCCAGATACAGGCCCAGCTCGTTGAGTACAAAGTTCAGGGCCTGCAGCTCAGCCAGGGGCGTGTTGGCAACCTCGGGGGCGTCTACCTTCAGCCGGAAGGGCAGATTCAGCCCCGGAAACAGCGTTCCGTTGCTCAGGGCTGCCTGGGCCTCATATTTTTCCGGGTTCTCGTCCTGAAAGGGTACATACGGCACTGCCAGCGGCGCACAGGCCGGGAGCGTGCCGGAACCGGTGCCGGAGCAGGCCGACCCGTCTTTGGAACAGCCGTTGTAAACCGTCCGTTTCTGCAAATTGATCTCCTCCTTTTTTGGAAACGGCAGCACAGCTTTCCTGCGCCGCGCTGTCCGTTACAAAGGTAGTATAACCAGCCGTCGGAGAAAACGCATCTCCGGGCGGCAGGAAATACTTCCATCTCCACTTTATGCAGAAGTTCGACAACGGTTCCTCCGCGCAAATAATTTCCGGAAAACGGGACACACTACCCGAAAAGGGAGATGTGATGTCAATGAACGCGATGAAACGGCTGGGCGGACAGACCTTTCAGCTGACAAACCGGCCCTGTATCCTGGGCTGGGGCAGCGCCGTAGGCAAAAAGGAGGGGGAAGGCCCCCTGAAGGATACCTTCGGACAAATTTTTCAGGATTCCCGAGCGGGGCAGAAAACCTGGGAGGAGGGCGAGTGCATTTTCCAGCAAACCGCCGTCCAGCTGGCGCTGGAGAGGGCAAAGCTAAAGCCGGAGCAGCTGGGGGGCATCTTCGGCGGCGATTTGCTCAACCAGCGTGTTTCCACCTCCGGGAGCCTGAAAAATTTCCGGGTTCCGTTCTTTGGGCTTTACGGGGCCTGCTCCACCATGGCGGAGAGCCTGGGACTGGCGGCGCTGCTCTGCGACGGCGGATATACCGATTTCTGTGCCGCGGTCACGTCCTCCCACTTTTGTACCTCAGAGCGGCAGTTCCGCACCCCGCTGGAATATGGCGGTCAGCGTACCCCCACCGCACAGTGGACGGCTACCGCCGCCGGGTCGGTGATTGTGGGACAGACCGGGTCAGCTCTGCGGGTCACACACCTGACCGCCGGGCGAATCGTTGACCGAGGCATCACCGATGTCAACAGCATGGGGGCGGCCATGGCCCCCGCCGCAGTTGCCACACTGACCGCCCATTTCCGGGACACAGGCCGGTCGCCTGGGGACTATGACCTGATTGTCACCGGCGATTTGGGCCGGTTGGGGAAGCGTCTGGTGCTGAAATTCATGAAGGAAAACGGCTATGACCTGCGGGAGAACTACGACGACTGCGGCGTGATGCTGTTCGACGCAGAGAGCCAGGACGTTCACTGCGGCGGCTCCGGCTGCGGATGCAGCGCGGCCGTGCTGTGCGGCGCACTTTTATCCCGGCTGCAAAAGGGGGAGCTGCACCGACTCTTGTTCTGCGGAACCGGGGCGCTGCACTCCACCCTTTCCCTGCAGCAGGGAAAGTCCATCCCCGGCATCTGTCATGCGGTGGCGATAGAGCAACAGAAGGAGGAAACATGCTGATGGAATATCTGAACGCATTTTTGTGCGGGGGAATTCTCTGCCTGATAGGGCAGATTCTGGTGGACAGAACGAACCTGACGCCCGCCCGGATTCTGAGCAGCTATGTGGTGGCCGGTGTGATTCTGGGGGCCGTGGGCCTGTACGAGCCGCTGAAGCAATGGGGCGGCGCTGGGGCTACCGTACCCCTGACCGGCTTCGGCTATCTGCTTTATCAGGGTGTGAAGGAGGCCGTCACCAAGGACGGCTGGATCGGGATTTTCACCGGCGGCTTCACCGCTGCGGCGGGCGGCGTGGCTGCCGCCGTGATTTTTGGATTTTTGATGGCGGTCATTTTTAAACCGGGAGAAAAACGCTAAAGCTCTCGCCCCAAATCATGATATAGTCCCCTTAGAGTAGACACTCGAAAAAGCAAAAATTCGAGACT
>JAJQBJ010000059.1 GCA_021203345.1 Oscillospiraceae bacterium | reverse complement strand
CGGACGGCTACGCCCGCTCCACCGGCAAGGTGGGCGTGTGCTTCGCCACCTCCGGCCCCGGCGCCACCAATCTGGTCACCGGCATCGCCACCGCCTATATGGATTCCTCCCCCGTGGTGTTTATCACCTGCAACGTGGGCGAATCCCTGATTGGCAAGGACTCCTTCCAGGAGGTTGACATCACCGGCATCACCATGCCCATCACCAAATGCAACTTCCTGGTGAAGGACGCGGACAAGCTGGCCGACATCATTCGGGAGGCCTTTGCCATCGCCCGTTCTGGCCGCCCCGGCCCCGTCCACATTGACATTTTGAAGAACGTCACCGCTACGGAGGTGGACTACGAGCCGCTGCCCCTGTCCGAGCATCATCGGCATGGCCGTATCGCCACCATGCTGGCCCGCACGGAGCATGAGCTGCGTACTCCCGACCCGGACAAGGCCGACCTGGATCGGCTGCTGGAGCTGATCGAAGAGGCCCAGCGCCCCCTGATTCTGGTGGGCGGCGGTGTGATTCGCTCCAAGGACGCTGTTCCGGAGTTCCGCCGGTTCTACAAGACCCTGCATTGCCCCGTGGCCTCCACCATCATGGGCGGCGGCGCCTGCCCCGGCAACGACCCCCAGTTCACCGGCATGATTGGAATGCACGGCAACCACGCCTCCAATGTGGCCGTGTCGGAGTGCGATTTGCTGATTGCCATCGGCACCCGGTTCACCGACCGGGTGGCAACCGACCCCTCCACCTTCGCCAAGCAGGCCAAAATCGTCCACATCGACATTGACCGGGCGGAGATCGACAAGAACGTGGTCACTTATCACCACATCATCGGCGACGCCCGCCGGGTGCTGGAGCTGCTGAACCAGCGCCTGCCTGCCCACGACTATCCCCAGTGGAACGAACACGTCTTTTCCCTGCGGGAGCCGAAGCTGCCCCACGACCCGGAGCGGCTGGCCCCCAACGAGATTCTGGAGTCCGTCACCAAGCTGACCAATGCGGAGGCCATCATCGCCACCGACGTGGGCCAGCATCAGATGTGGTCCTGCCAGTATTACCACTTTAACCGTCCCGGCCAGCTGCTGACCTCCGGCGGCTTTGGCACCATGGGCTTCGGCCTGGGGGCCGCCATGGGCGCAAAGGTGGGCAACCCCGACCAGGTGGTGGTTCACATGACGGGCGACGGCTGCTTCCGGATGAACTGCCACGAGCTTTGCACCGTGGAGCATTACAATCTGCCCATCATCACCTGCATCTTTGACAACCGCACCCTGGGCATGGTGCGCCAGTGGCAGCATCTGATTTACGGCGAGCGCTATTCCCAGACCGACCTGGACCGCGGCCCCGATTTCGTGAAGCTGGCCCAGGCCTATGGGCTGAACGGCGTCCGCGTCACCAATCAGGCGGAGTTCGAGGCGGCGTTCCAGCAGGCGCTGGCGGCGGACAAGGCCACCGTCATTGACTGTATGATCGACATTGACGAGATGGTGCATCCCATGGTCAACGGCGGCACGCCTGTCGACCAATTCCTGTTGGATTAAAGGAGGGACACAGCATGAAGGATATTACCAGACACACCCTGTCCGTGCTGGTGGACAATGAAGCCGGCGTCCTGTCTCAGGTTTCCCGCCTGTTCTCCCGGAAGGGGTATAACATCGAGTCTCTGGCCGTCGGTACCACGGACGAGCCGGATGTCTCCCGTATCACCATCGAAGTTCTGGCGGACGATGCCCAGTGCCTCCAGATCCGCAACCAGCTGAGCAAGCTGATTCCCGTCCACTCCGTCAAGGAGCTGGAGAAGGGCCGCAGCATCCGCCGGGAGCTGATTCTCATTAAGGTGAAGGCCGACACCCGGGACACCCGGAATGAAATCATTCAGATCGCCAATATCTTCCGGGCCTCCATCATCGACGTGGCTACCAGCACCCTGACCATCGCCATGATCGGCAACGAGACAAAGACCGAAGCCATTCAGACCCTCCTCCAGGAATTCGGCATCGTGGAGCTGGCCCGAACCGGCATGGTGGCCCTGGAACGGGGCCAGCTGACCCTGAACGACGACACAAAGGTTCGGGGCGAGTTTAACCTTGGTAAAAACCTGCAATAACGCGCAGGCAATTACGGCTGTCCCCGGCCCGCCGGGGCAGCCCATACACTTCAACGCATCAAAATTTATATGATAAAGGAGATTTTTCAAATGGGCATCTATGATATGAACGCAAAGATGTACTACGAAAAGGACTGCGACCTGTCCGTTCTGGACGGCAAGCGCATCGCCATCATCGGCTATGGCTCTCAGGGCCACGCCCATGCACAGAATCTGCGGGATTCCGGCTGCGACGTGATCATCGGCCTGCGCCCCGGCAAGTCCTGGGACAAGGCCACCGCAGACGGCTTTGAGGTCTACACCGTGGCCGAGGCCACGAAGCAGGCCGACATCGTGATGATGCTGGTGAACGACGAGCGCGCCGCCGACATCTACAAGGAGTCTGTGGCCGCCAACCTGAAGAGCGGCGCGGCCCTGGCCTTTGCTCACGGCTTCAACATCCGCTATAAGCAGATCGTTCCCCCTGCCGATGTGGACGTATTCATGGCCGCCCCCAAGGGCCCCGGTCACACCGTCCGCGGCCAGTATGTGGCCGGTCAGGGCGTGCCCTGCCTGATTGCCGTGGAGCAGAACCCCACCGGCAACGCCCAGAAGATTGCGCTGGCCTATATCGCCGGTATCGGCGGCGCCCGTGCCGGTATCATGGAGACTACCATGGATATCGAGACGGAGACTGACCTGTTCGGCGAGCAGACCGTTCTGTGCGGCGGTCTGGTTGACCTGATGGAGTGCGGCTTCGAGGTGCTGTGCGAGGCTGGCTATGCCCCCGAGAACGCGTATTTCGAGGTCTGCCATGAGGTCAAGCTGATTGTCGACCTGATCAACAAGGGCGGCATCGCAGCCATGAACTACTCCATCTCTGACACTGCCGAGTACGGCGAGTATGTCTCCGGCCCCCGTGTCATCAACCATGACCAGGTAAAGGCCAACATGCGGGCGGTTCTGTCCGACATCCAGGACGGCACCTTCGCCGGCAAGTGGATTGCGGAGAACAAGAATGGCCGCACCTTCTTCAACTCCAAGCGTGCCCAGCTGGCCAAGCATCCGCTGGAAACCGTGGGCGAGTACCTCCGCAACAACATGCTGTGGAAGCAGCAGGGCGTGGCGGACGCCGATCTGGACGCCGCCTCCAAGTAAGCGCGTACAGACTAAGTTTGATTCCATCCGGGGGCGGGCGGTTCGCCCGCCCCTGATTCTTTTCTGATAAAGGAGGGCAAGCCCCTATGGCTTTGAAATCTTCCAACGTGACACAGGGTGTGGATCGCGCCCCGAACCGCTCCCTGTTCGCCGCCCTGGGCTATACCAAAGAGGAAACTGACCGCCCCCTGGTCGGCATCGTCTCCTCCCATAACGAGATCGTCCCCGGCCACATGAATCTGGACAAGATTACCGAGGCGGTCAAGGCCGGTGTTCGGATGGCCGGCGGCACCCCCATCGAATTCCCCGCCATCGCCGTGTGCGACGGCATCGCCATGGGCCACATCGGCATGAAATACTCGCTGGTGACCCGCGACCTGATTTGCGACTCCACGGAGTGCATGGCCATCGCCCACCAGTTTGACGCGCTGGTGATGATTCCCAACTGCGACAAGAACGTGCCCGGCCTGCTGATGGCTGCGGCCCGAATCAACGTCCCCACCATCTTTGTCTCCGGCGGCCCCATGCTGGCGGGCCACCTGGACAACGGCAAGCGCACCTGCCTGTCTGATATGTTCGAGGCCGTGGGCGCGTACCACGCCGGTACTCTGGACGAGGCCGGGATGGAGGACTATGTGATGAACGCCTGTCCCTCCTGCGGCTCCTGCTCCGGGATGTACACCGCCAACTCCATGAACTGCCTCACTGAGGCCATCGGCATGGGTCTGCGGGGCAACGGCACCATTCCCGCCCCCTATTCCGCCCGTATCCGCCTGGCGAAGGAGGCCGGTATGCAGGTCATGAAGCTGCTGGAGCTGAATATCCGGCCCCGGGACATCATGACCGCCGAGGCGTTCCACAACGCCGAGGTGGTGGACATGGCGCTGGGCTGCTCCACCAACACCATGCTGCATCTGCCCGCCATCGCCCACGAGTGCGGTGTCAGCATCGACCTGCATATGGTGAACGAGGCCAACGCCACGACCCCCAATCTGTGCCACCTGGCTCCTGCTGGCCCCACCTTTATGGAGGATTTGGATCGGGCGGGCGGCGTTTACGCCGTGATGAAGGAGCTGGCCGATGCGGGCCTGATTCGCACCGACCTGATCACCTGCACCGGCAAGACCGTCGGGGAAAATATCGCCAACGCGGTCAACCGCGACCCGGAGATCATCCGTCCCATCGACAACCCCTATATGGCCACCGGCGGCATTGCGGTGCTGTTCGGCAACCTGGCCCCCAACGGCTGCGTGGTGAAGCAGTCCGCCGTGGCCCCTGAGATGATGCGTCATGCCGGCCCCGCCCGGGTATTCAACTCCGAGGAGGAGGCCATTGCCGTGATTTATGACGGCGGCATCCATCCCGGCGACGTGGTGGTTATCCGCTACGAAGGCCCCAAGGGCGGCCCCGGTATGCGGGAGATGCTGAATCCCACCTCCGCCATCTGCGGTATGGGGCTGGGCTCCTCCGTGGCGCTGATTACGGACGGCCGCTTCTCCGGCGCGACCCGCGGCGCGGCCATTGGACACGTCTCCCCGGAGGCCGCCGCAGGCGGCACCATCGGCCTGGTAGAGGAGGGCGATATCATTCAAATCGACATCCCCGCCCACAGCGTCCATCTGGACGTGCCGGATGACGTGCTGGCCCAGCGGAAGGAGAAGCTGGTCATGCCCGAACCCAAGGTCAAGACCGGCTATCTGGCCCGCTATGCCAGTATGGTCACCTCCGCCGATAAGGGCGCGATTTTGGAAGTAAAATAAATTCCCGGTATGGAAACCGGAAGGGCGCATTGCAGAATCACAAACCTGCAACGCGCCCTTTTCGCGCTCTTATTTCATTACGAATTTCATTCCGAAAAATCCTCCGGATACTCGCTCCGCAGCTCCTTCATCCACTTTTTCTCCTGCTTTGTGTCAAACCGAAGCCGGGCGTACAGATCCGGTCTGCGGCGTTTTGTCCGCAGGATGGACTGCTTCCACCGCCATTTTGCCACATTTGCGTGGTGTCCGGAGCGCAAAACCTCCGGCACGGTGCGGCCATGCCAGGTTTCCGGGCGGGAGTATTGGGGATACTCCAGAGTGCCGTTCCAATGGCTTTCCTCCTGAAAGCACTCCGGGTCGGACAGCACCCCCGGCACCATGCGGCACACCGCGTCCGCCACAGCCAGGGCGGGGATCTCTCCCCCTGTCAGCACGAAATCCCCCAGGGAAATCTCCTCGTCCACACATTCGTCGATGAACCGCTGGTCAATGCCCTCATAGTGGCCGCAGACCAGAATCAGCCGGTCATAGCTCCGCTGGAGCCGCCGGGCCTCGTCCTGGCAAAAGGTGACGCCGCAGGGGGACAGATAGATGGTTCGCACCCGCTCAAACTCGGTGATATCCTGACACACCTGGGCCCAGCACCGGTACAGGGGATCGGCCTGCATAATGGCCCCGTGGCCCCCGCCGTAGGGGTAATCGTCCACCTGATTCTGTCGGTTGGTGGTGTAGTCCCGAATCTGCCAGGTGTTAATGCGAATCAGGCCCCGCTCCTGGGCGCGGCCCAGGATGGACTCGCACAGTATATCCCCCACCGTGTCCGGGAACAGGGTCAGAATGTCAATTCTCATCGGTTGCCATGCCCTCCAGCACCACCAGGCTCATCCAGCCCTCATCCTCGTGAATTTCCCGCATGAACGCATCCACCGCCGGAATCAGGTACTCATGCTCGCCCTTCACCACAAAGATATCCTGGGTGGGATAGTCCAGCACGTCCACCAGCTTGCCCAGAACCTCCCCGGTGTCGTGGTTCCGCACCGTCAGGCCAATCAGGTCTGCGATAAAATGCCGTCCCTCCGGCAAATCCACATCCTCCCGGTTCACATACACCAGCTTGTTTTTCAGCGTCTCCGCCTGGTCGATGGAGTCATAGCCCTGAAACAGCACCAGCACATTCCCCTTGTGGATGCGGGCGGAGCGGACGGTCAGCGGCACGCCGTCCACATACAGCGCGTCGAAGTCCAGCAGGAACTCCGGCCCGTCGCACCAGGGCTGAATCTTCACCTCGCCCCGGATGCCGTGGGTGTTGATGATTTTCCCGGCCTCTAAAAACTGCTCTTGATTTTCCATTGTCTGTCTCACCTTCCGGGTATGGGAACGGTAAAAGGCGCGGAATTCCGCGCCTTCGTTCCGCTTTTTGTCCTGTCTCAGTCCAGAATCTCTACCGAGACTCGTTTGTTGGAGCGCTGGGCCACGGAACGCATCAGCGTGCGGATCTCCTTGGCGATCCGCCCCTGGCGGCCAATGACCTTGCCCATATCCTCGGGCGCTACCCGCAGCTCCAGGACAGTTTCCCCCTCGCTCTCATGCTCGGTCACGCTGACAGCATCGGGGTTGTCAACCAGGCTTTGAGCAATATACGTCAGGAGTTCTTTCATAGCTGCCTCCCGCCTTAAATCACGTTGGCCTTTTTCAGCAGAGTCTTGACAGTCTCCGTGGGCTGAGCGCCAGTCTTGATCCAGGCCTGGGCGCGCTCGGCGTCCACCTTGATCTCAGAGGGCTCTACACAGGGATTGTAGGTGCCGATTTCCTCGATGAAGCGTCCGTCACGGGGAGAGCGGGAATCCGCCACCACGATGCGATAAAACGGAGCCTTCTTTGCGCCCATACGGCGCAGTCTGATCTTAACCATTATCTTTCACCTCCATACGAAATAAAACACAGTCTTTTCTATCTGATCCGCCCCGACGGGGTCGCGGCGAGGGATCAATGAAGTTATTTTTTCTTCTTCTTTTTGTTCTTTTTCAGGGCCTTTTTCGTGGCGCGGTTCATGCCGCCCAGCATCCCCTTGGGGATTCTTCCGCCGCCGCCCATGCCGGCCGGCAGACTGCCGGAGGACATCATCTTCATCATCTGCTGCATACTTTCAAACTGCTTGAGCAGCCGGTTCACATCCGTCACCTGAAGGCCGCAACCCAGGGCGATACGCCGCTTGCGGCTGGCGTTCAGAATAGATGGGTCCTCCCGCTCGGCGGGGGTCATGGAGCGGATGATGGCCTCGGTATGGGCCATGGCCTTTCCGTCGGGGTCTGCATTCTCCAGCATACTGGTATTCACGCCGGGGAGCATCCCGGCCAGGGAGGACAAATCCCCCATGCCCTTGAGCTGCTCCATCTGGTCCAGAAAATCGGAGAGGGTAAAGCGGTTTTTCCGCATTTTCTCCTCCAGCTCCCGGGCCTTTTGCTCGTCATAATTCTCCTGGGCCTTTTCGATCAGGGAGAGCATATCGCCCATGCCCAGGATCCGGGAGGCCATGCGATCCGGATGGAACGGCTCGATCATATCCAGCTTTTCGCCGGTGCCGGTATATTTGATGGGCTTTCCCGTGGTGGCCTTGATGGAAAGGGCCGCGCCGCCCCGGGCGTCGCCGTCCAGTTTGGTCAGCACCACGCCGGTGAGATCCAGAGCCTCGTCAAAGGCGGTGGCCGCGTTCACCGCGTCCTGGCCCACCATCGCGTCCACCACCAGCAGAACCTCGTCCGGCTGTACGGCGGCCTTGATTTTTTTCAGCTCGTCCATCAGCGCCTCGTCGATGTGCAGCCGTCCGGCGGTGTCCAGGAACACCATGTCGTTGCCGTGCTTTTTGGCGTAGTCAATGGCGGCCTTCGCAATGTCCACCGGGTCGGACTGGCCCATCTGGAACACGGGGATATCCAGCTGACCGCCCAGCACCTCCAGCTGGGTGATGGCGGCGGGGCGATAGATATCGCAGGCCACCAGAAGGGGGTGCCGCCCGCCCTGCTTTTTCAGCAAACCGGCCAGCTTTGCGCCGTTGGTGGTCTTGCCCGCACCCTGGAGGCCTACCATCATGATGACGGTCGGAGGCTTGGGGTTGATGGTCAGACCGGCGGTGCTGCCGCCCATCAGGGTTGTCAGCTCCTCGTTGACGATTTTGACGATCATCTGGGCGGGGGTCAGGCTCTCCAGCACGTCCGCGCCCACACAGCGGGCGGTGACGCTTTTGGTGAAATCCTTTACCACCTTATAGCTCACGTCCGCCTCCAACAGAGCCAGACGAATTTCCCGCATGGCTTCCTTTACGTCCGCCTCGGTGATGCGGCCCTTGCCCCGCAGCTTTTTGAAGGCGGCGGACAGCTTTTCGGTCAAACTTTCAAATGCCATGGGGTCACTCCTTTATCCGCAGGGCGGCCTGGCGGATTTGGTTCGCCAGCGTCCCGATCTCCCGATCCTGATAGTGGCGGTTCACGGTCAACAGCCGCTCTGCGGCGGCCAGAATCTCATCGGCCTCCCGCGTCTGGGCCTGGAACCGGGCGATGGCCCCGGTTTTTTCCTCCATTTCGGTGAGGATAGCCTCCGCCCGGACGATCACGTCCCGCACCCCCTGGCGGGTGATGCCGGAATTCTCCGCAATCTCCCCCAAGGACAGATCCTCGTTATAATACAGGTCAAAAAACTCCTTCTGGCGCTCGGTCAGCAGGTCGCCGTAAAAGTCATACAGCATTGACATCTCATAGGTTTGTCCCTTCATGCCCGCACACCTGCCCTTCCGGAGCTTTGTTGTAAAGGAAAACGCTTTACAGCAAGGACTATCATACAACAATCCGTCGCCTCTGTCAAGGGCGGTTTGCGGGATTTCTGTGTTTTTTTCAGGTGAAAACGCCCCACTTGCAATCGGTGGAAAAATATTATATGATGTAGGGTGTAAATTTGTATTTGGAGTGATCGCCATGGTGGTGACTGTCAATTCCGCCGGTCTGTACGGCGTGGAGGGGTATCCGGTTCAGGTGGAGTGTTCCCTGCAACGGGGGATGCCCGCCTTTGACGTGGTGGGCCTGGCGGACACGGCGGTAAAGGAGGCCCGGGAGCGGGTGCGCTCCGCCATTCGGGACTCCGGGTTTGAGTTCCCCGTGTGCCGCATCACCGCAAATCTGGCCCCGGCGGATCGCCGGAAGGAGGGGACGGTGTACGACCTGCCCATTCTGGTGGGGCTGCTGTCCGCCGCCGGAACCCTGTCTCCCCCGACTAAAACCAGCGCCTTTCTGGGGGAGCTGAGCCTGTCGGGTCGTCTGCGTCCGGTGCGGGGCGTGCTGCCCATGGCGGTTGCCGCCCAACGCGCCGGCTTTACGGACTTATTTGTTCCGGCGGAGAACGCCGCCGAGGCCACGCTGGCCGAGGGCCTGAACGTCTACGGGGTTCACACCGTCCGGGAGCTGGCGCTGCACCTGAACGGGGAGCGGGAAATCGAGCCGTCCCCGCCCTGGCAGGCGGAAAGCGCCCCGCCCACCGGGCCGGACTTTGCCGACGTAAAGGGACAGGAGAACGTGAAACGCGCCCTGGAGATCGCCGCCGCAGGTGGTCACAATATCCTGATGGCGGGGCCGCCCGGCGCGGGAAAATCCATGCTGACCAAGCGCCTCCCCTCCATCCTGCCGGAGATGGCCCGGACAGAGGCGCTGGAGGCCACGGCGCTGCACTCTGTCTCCGGACAGCTCCCGCCGGATCAGCCGCTGCTGACCGCCCGGCCATTTCGGGCGCCGCATCACACCGTTTCCTCCATCGGACTGGTGGGCGGCGGGAAGGTGCCCCGGCCGGGGGAGGTTTCTCTGGCCCACAACGGGGTGCTGTTTCTGGATGAGCTGCCCGAATTTCGCCGGGACGCGCTGGAGGTTCTGCGTCAGCCTTTGGAGGACGGACAGGTGCAGATCAGCCGGGTTTCCGGTACGATGGTGTATCCCAGCCGGGTCATGCTGGTGTGCGCCATGAATCCCTGTAAATGCGGCTGGTACGGCCACCCCTCCGGGCGGTGTACCTGCTCCTACAAAAGCGTGCAGCAATACCTGTCCCGGCTGTCCGCCCCGCTGCTGGATCGCATCGACCTCCAGGTGGATGTGCAGGCGCTGGAGTTCGAGGAGCTTTCCCGGCGGCCCGCCGGGGAGCCCTCCGCCGTCATCCGGGCCAGAGTCAACGCCGCCCGGGTCAGACAGACCGCCCGGTACGGCCCCGACGGGGCCGACTGCAACGCCCATATGAGCCAGCAGGAGATGACCCGCTACTGTGCGCTGGATCAGGAGGGCGAGGCCATCATGCGGGCGGCCTTTGACCGTCTGGGCCTGACCGCCCGGAGCTATGACAAGCTGCTGCGGGTGGCCCGCACCATCGCGGATTTGGACGGCGAGGAGAAAATTTCCGCCTCCCATCTGGCGGAGGCCATTCAATACCGCAGCGCCAGCTGTTTGCGGCAGATGTAAAGTAGTATAATCATCCGACCCGCGCAGGCGCGGGCAACAGAGAGGAAATCAACCGAATGGAAGAAATCATTTTATGCAAGCTGGGGGAGATGGTTCTAAAGGGCCTGAACCGCCGGAATTTTGAGGATCGACTGGTCAAAACCGTCAAGCGCCGGGTGAAGCACTACGGCCAGTTCAAGGTCTATGTCCGTCAGTCCACCATCTACGTGGAGCCGCAGGCGGAGGACTGTGACATGGACGGGGCCTTTGACGCCTTGAAGGTGGTGTTCGGCATCGTAGGGTTGAGCCGGGCCAAGGCCTGCCCCAAGGACAAGGACGCCTTTGTGGACTGCGCCAAATCCTATCTGGACGCACAGCTCTCCGCCGCCAAAACCTTTAAGGTGGAGGCCAAGCGGGCGGACAAGAGCTTTCCCCTGACCTCCATCGAGCTGTCCCAGTATGTGGGCGGCGAGCTGGACGAGGCGTATCCGAATTTGCAGGTGGACGTTCACAACCCAGAGCTGACGGTACGTCTGGAGGTGCGCGATTACGCGGGCTATGTCCACGCCGACCCGGAGCCAGGCGCAGGCGGGCTGCCCGTGGGCATCAACGGCAAGGCGGCGGCGCTGCTGTCCGGGGGCATCGACTCCCCGGTGGCCTGTTATATGATCGCCAAGCGGGGCATCAATCTGGAACTGGTTCACTTTTTCAGCTACCCCTACACCTCTGAGGAGGCCAAGGAGAAGGTCATTCAGCTGGCGCAGGAGCTGACCGCCTACTGCGGACGGATGACCATTCACATCATCCCCTTTACGGAAATTCAGGAGGAAATCCGCCGCGCCTGCCCGGAGAACCTGTTTACCCTGGTCATGCGCCGGTTTATGATGCGGCTCAGTCAGGCCGTGGCGGAGCAGACGGACTGCAAGGCGCTGGTGACGGGCGAATGTCTGGGCCAGGTGGCCAGCCAGACGCTAGAGGCCATGCAGGTCACCGGCGCGGTGGCAAGTATGCCCATCCTCCGGCCGGTGGTGGGCATGGACAAGGAGGAAATCATCCGCACCGCCCGGCGGATCGGCACCTTTGACACCTCCATCCTGCCCTATGAGGACTGCTGTACCGTCTTTACCCCCCGGCACCCCAAGACCCATCCCACGCTGGCGGAGTTGGAGGAGGCGGAGCAGGCGCTGGATATCCAGGGTCTGATGGAACGGGCGCTGGCGGGCATTGAGCTGGTGAAGGTCACGGTTCAGGACCCGGACTGACAGGGAGGTGCATTTCCATGCTGCAAACCGCAGAAATTCTGGCCGTAGGCACTGAGGTGGTGCAGGGCGAGATCATCAATTCCAACGCCGCCCTGATCGCCCGGGAGCTGACGGGACTGGGGCTGTCCGTCACCCACCACGCCGCCGTCGGAGATCAGATAGAGCAAATCGCCGCCGCCATGGGCGAGGCTGCCGCCCGGTGCGACGTGCTGATTGTCACCGGGGGTCTTGGCCCCACCTGCGACGATTTGACCCGGGAGAGCGCCGCCCGGTGCGCCGGGGTGCCGCTCCAGCGGCACCCGGAATGCGAGGAGCAGATTCGCTCCTATTATCAGAAAAAGCTCCACGCCGGCCCCATGCCGGAGGAAAATCTGAATCAGGCGCTGCTGCCCCAGGGCAGTCAGGTGCTGGTCAACGACTGGGGCACTGCCCCCGGCTTTCGTCTGACTGTGGGTGGCTGTGAGCTGTTCGCTTTGCCGGGGGTACCGCGGGAGTGTGAGGTCATGCTGCGTCAGCGGGTTCTGCCCTGGCTGAAGGCCCAAATGGGCCATGCGGTCACGGTAGAGCGCACGTTGCGAATCTTCGGTCTGGGGGAGTCCGCAGTGGA
This sequence comes from Oscillospiraceae bacterium, assembly GCA_021203345.1. Lineage (GTDB taxonomy): Bacteria > Bacillota > Clostridia > Oscillospirales > Oscillospiraceae > JAJQBJ01. Next base: position 10,043 of record JAJQBJ010000059.1, on the reverse strand, counting down.
CACCCTGCTGCGGGAGCGGATGCTGGCCCTGAAAAATCCCACCCTGGCCCCCTATGCCAAAACCGGGGAGGTGGAGCTTCGCATGACCGCCACGGCGCCCACCGAGGCAGAGGCCGTGGCCCTGCTGGATCCGCTGGAGGCGGAGGTGCGGGGCATACTCGGCTCGGCAGTCTATGGCACGGATACCGCCTCGCTGGAGGAAACGGTGGTGGGCCTGCTGCGGGAGCGGGGCCTGACCCTGGGCACGGCGGAGTCCTGCACCGGCGGGCTGATTGCCAAGCGGGTGACGGATATCCCCGGCGCGTCGCTGGTGTTGAAGGGCGGCATCGTGGCCTATACCAACGCGGTCAAGCAGCAGGTTCTGGGAGTCCCCGGCCCGCTGCTGCGGCAGGAGGGGGCCGTTTCCGCCCCGGTGGCGGAGCGGATGGCCCTGGGCGCACAGGCCGTTCTCCAATGTGACCTGGCGGTGGCTGTCACCGGACTGGCCGGGCCGGAGACGGATGAATTCGGGCATACCGGCGGCACCGTGTTCCTGTCCCTGACGGACGGGCAGCAGGTCTGGACACGGGAGGCCCATCTGGGCACCGACCGGGCGCGGGTACGCACCATGACCGCTCACACCGCGCTGGATATGGCGCGGCGGTATCTCACCGGGCTGGATGTGTCCGGGCAGGATATACCGGTCTGAGGCGAACCGGCAAAATGTAAAAAAACTTTTACGTTCTTTTGACAGAACTGGGCAAATCGCCGGTTTCTCCAAAAAGGTCAGAAATTCGGGTGTACTTTCGGAATAAACCTGTTATAATGGCCGTGGAAACGTTTTTAAGGTGCACCGCCACAGGATGGTGCAGTCCTTTTGCTTTACCTGAAAGGGGGCGTGTATGCTATGATGTCCGACAGCGCGGTGATTCTGTTGAACGACGGCGACGCCCCCGGTTCAAAGCCGCTGATGCTGCAAGACGTGCTGTTCGCCCCGGTACTGCGCTGGGTGTACGAGGGGCTTCGTCAGGCCGGGGTTCAGCGGTTTTTCCTGCTTTCTCCGGCGCAATGGATGCAGGAGGCGCAGGCCGCCTGTCCGGGGGCGCAGGTCGCTTCTCTGGAGGCTTCTGATGCGGAGGAACAGCTGATGTCCTTCGCCCGGAGCGCCCAGGGGAAGATCGTGGCGCTGCCCCGACCCGTCTGGCTTTCCCACGTTGGGGCCATGACGCTGGTACAGGGGGCGGAGCTGCCCTGGCAAAGCGGCTTTACCGCCGCCTGCCGTGCGGAGGCCGCCCAGGTTGCGGAATGAGGCTTTGCCGCGCTGGAAAACGGGGAGATATACGCCCCCGCCACCGGCGGACAGTCCCCGGCGGTTCTGCCTCTGGAAACAGCCGCCGACCTGTCCGACCTGCAATACCTGGCCCGCTTTGACCGGATCGCCGGGCTGGAGGCCAGCGGCGTGCGGTTCCTTGACCGGGAAACCGCCTATATCGACCCCCAGGTACAGGTGGGGCCGGGGACGGTGATTCTCCCCAACGTGATTCTGCGGGGCGAGACGGTCATCGGCGCGAACTGCGAGATCGGCCCCAACGCCATGATTCGGGACAGCCGCCTGGGCGACCGGGTCACGCTGAACGCATCTCAGGCGGCGGAGTGCCAAATCGGGGACGACACCACCGTAGGCCCCTGGAGCAATGTGCGCCCCAGCGTTGTTTTGGGGCGGCAGGTACATATCGGGGACTTTGTGGAGCTGAAAAACGCCGTGATCGGGGATGGCACCTGGGCCGCCCATCTGACCTATATCGGGGACGCCGACGTGGGGAAGAACTGCAACTTCGGCTGCGGCAGCGTCACCGTGAACTATGACGGACGGGATAAGTACCGCACCACCGTCGGGGACGGGGTGTTCCTGGGCTGTAACACCAATCTGATTGCCCCCGTCACCGTGGAGGACGGCGCGTTCACCGCCGCGGGAACCACCGTGACAGAGCATGTTCCCGCCGGGGCGCTGGCCATTGGCCGGGCGCGGCAGGAGAACAAACCTCAATGGGTCGCAAAGCATCGTGAGGAAGATGCCTGATAAATACATTCAAATGATTAAGAAAGAGAGTTGGACAACATGATATCTCATGGCAAAGACGTTAAGATTCTGACCGGCAGCTCAAACCCTGAGCTGGCGAACAAGATTGCCAGCAAAATGGGCCTCGCCCTGAGCAAAGCCGAGGTTTCCACCTTCGCCGACGGGGAAAAGAACGTCTCCATCTACGAGACGGTGCGGGGCAGCGACGTGTTTCTGGTACAGTCCACCTGCAACCCGGTCAACGACAACCTGATGGAAATGCTGGTCATGATCGACGCGCTGAAACGGGCCTCCGCCGGGCGCATCACCGCCGTAATGCCCTATTTCGGCTATGCCCGGCAGGATCGAAAAAGCAAGCCCCGCGACCCCATTTCCGCCAAGCTGGTGGCCAATCTGATCACCTGCGCCGGTGCGGATCGGGTGCTGACCATGGATCTTCACGCGGATCAGATTCAGGGCTTCTTTGACATCCCGGTGGACAACCTGAAGGGCAGCACCGTGTTCCTGAACTACTTCTCCCAGAAGTATGCCGCCATCCGCGACAACACCGTAGTCGTCTCCCCTGACGTGGGCTCCGTGAAGCGCGCCCGCTCCTTTGCCCAAAAGCTGGATATGCCGCTGGCTATCGTGGATAAGCGCCGCCCGGCCCCCAACGTGTCCGAGGTCACGAATATCATCGGCGACGTGCGGGGCAAGCACGCCATCCTGCTGGACGACATGGTGGACACCGGCGGCTCCCTGTGCAATGCCGCCAACGCCCTGGTGAAGGTGGGCGGCGCACTGTCCGTCTCCGCCTGCGCCTCCCACGGCGTGCTGTCCGGCCCCGCGCTCCAGCGTATCGAGGACTCCGTGCTGGAGGAGGTCCTGTTCCTGGATACCATTCCTCCCAAGCCCGGCACCGAGGCCATTACCGATAAGATCAAGTATCTGACCGTGTCCGACCTGTTTGCGGACGCCATTGAGCGTATCTTTGCGGAGATCTCCGTCTCCAAGCTGTTCAACTGACTCCAAAACTGATTCTTCCGACGATTGCCGGGGGCCATGACCGGCCCCCGGCTCCACAGCTCGCTTTACCCCCTGTGTTTTATACACTGGGGGAATTTGTGCTGTTTGCGTAACCGATTCTCCTGAAAGGATGTGCGTCATGCTCTTTTCAAGAAAAAACGCCACGATGGAGTGGCTTGTCTTTTGCCTGGGCAATGCCGGGGGCCGCTATGACAACACCCGGCACAACACCGGCTTTCTGGTGGCCGACGAACTGGGGGAGCTTTGGGACATTCCCATCCAACGGCTGAAATACAAGGCCATGACCGGCACCACCGACCGGAACGGCCACCGGGTCATGCTCCTGAAGCCCACCACCCTGATGAACCTGTCCGGCCAGAGCGTCCACGAGGCGGCCAGCTTCTTTAAGGTTCCGGCGGAGCATGTGCTGGTGGTGTGCGACGACATCTCCCTGCCGCTGGGCAAGGTGCGGGTGCGGCCCTCCGGCTCCGCCGGGGGCCATAACGGGCTGAAAAGCGTCATCCAGCACCTGGGGACAGACCAGTTCCCCCGGGTCAGGGTGGGCGTAGGGGGAAAGCCTCACCCGGATTACGACCTGGCGGACTGGGTGCTGGGGCGGTTCACGCCCAAGGAGCGGCAAACCCTTGACCCCGGCGTGAAGAAGGCGGCGGAGGCCGTGGACTGGATTGTGTCCGGCCATGACATTTCCTCCGCCATGAACCGATATAATTGATTCGTGATTTGGCCCTCCCTCCGGCGGGCCGTTTTCCTCTGGAGGTAGACGATGAAAACGCTTTTGACCATCCTGAACCGGGTCCCGGAGTTCCGGGAGCTGCTGGCGGACATTGACAACGGGCGCTGCCCTCTGGCGGTGTCCGGTCTGTCCCAGATTCACCGGGCGCATATCGCCGCGGCAATTCAGGCGGAACAGAATCGGCCTGTGGCGGTGGTCTGTGCCGACGACACCGAGGCCAACCGAATGGTTGCCGACCTGACCGCCCTGTCCGGGCAGCCGGTGGCGCTGCTGTCCGGGCGGGAGTTCACCTTTCACAACGCCGCCTCCGTCTCCCACCAGTGGGAGCATCGGCGGCTGACGGTGCTGCATCAGCTTATCCGGGGGGAGTGTCCCCTGCTGGTGGCCACGGTGGAGGGACTGGTGCAGCGCACCATGCCGCCCCGGGTGCTGCAAAATTCCGCCCTGATTCTACAGGCGGGCTGTGACTACTCCCTGGAGGAGGTGCTGCACCGGCTGACCCTGGACGGGTATTCCCGCTGTGACCAGGTGGAGGGGCCGGGGCAGTTCGCCTCCCGGGGCGGCATCCTGGACGTCTATTCCCCCGCCATGGAGCGGCCCGTTCGGGCGGAGTTCTTTGGGGACACCATCGACTCCATGGGGGTATTTGACCTGTCCACCCAGCGCCGGCTGGAAAACATCGAGCGGGTGGAGATCCTTCCCGCCGCCGAGACGCTGGCACAGCTGGCCCCCGGCGGGAGCCTGGGGCTGATCAGCGATTTAGAGAAGCTGCGCCGCCGGGCCGCCCGCCGGAAAAACGGCGAGGCCCTGCAGCAGACCATCGGGGAGGATATTCGCCGGTTGGAGACCCTGACCTCCTTCCCGGCGGCGGATCGGTATTTAGACCAAATTTACCCCGAATTTGCCACCGCCCTGAGCTATCTGCCGCTGGACACGGTGCTGTGTCTCTCTGACAGCCCCCGGGTGCAGGAAAGCTATCAGAATTATCTGTGGCGGCTGACGGAGGACCGGAAGGCCCTGGTGGAGGCCGGTATTCTGGGGGCAGATCAGGGCCGGTGGGCGCTGGAGCCGGAGGAGCTTGCCGACTGGCTCCGGGAGTTCCCCACCTGCTATCTGGACTCCTTCCTCACCTCCCGGTATCCCGCCCCGCCCCGGGATACCCTGTCTATCACCGCCAAGCAACTCCCCTCCTTCGGCCTGAGCCTGGAAACCGCGGTCAGCGACCTGAACCATCACACTGCCGGAGGCGCTTCGGTGGTGGTGCTGTGCGGGTCGGAGGTACGCGCCAAGGCGCTGGAGGAGCTGCTGCGGGAGCATGATGTCAAAATCGGGCTGGACTTCTCTCTGGAGCAGCTGCCCCCCGGCGGGGCCAGCGTGATTGCGCTGGGGGGATTGTCGGCAGGCTTTGAATACCCTGCGGCCAGAGCCGTGGTGCTGACTGAGGGGCGCACGGCCCCCGCACGCCGAAAGCGTCAGACCTCCCAGAAGAAGGGCCCGACCAACCGGCAGAAGCTGGACAGCTTCACCGACCTGAAGCCCGGCGACCTGGTGGTTCACGAGGACTATGGCATTGGCCGGTTCGTGGAGATGACCCAGCGTATCGTGGACGGGGTGCGGAAGGATTATCTCAAAATCGCCTACGCCGGGACGGATGTGCTGTATGTCTCCGCCACCAAGCTGGATCAGGTCAGCAAATACATCGGCTCCGGGGAGGATTCCGGCGGGCCGCGGCTGAACAAGCTGGGCTCCTCCGACTGGCAGCGGTCAAAGAGCAAGACGAAAAAGGCCGTACAGGATCTGGCCAAGGGCCTGATCGAGCTGTACGCCCAGCGGCAGCGGCTCAAGGGCTACGCCTTTCATCCCGACGACCCCTGGCAGCAGGAATTTGAAAACGCCTTTGAGTATCAGGAGACGGAGGATCAGATTCGCTGCGTGCAGGAAATCAAGGCCGACATGGAGCGCCCCATCCCCATGGATCGCCTTTTGTGCGGCGATGTGGGCTACGGCAAGACCGAGGTGGCCCTGCGGGCGGTGATGAAGTGCGTGCTGGAGGGCAAACAGGCGGCGATTCTGGTTCCCACCACCGTTCTGGCCCAGCAGCATTTTCAGACTGCCTCCCAGCGCTTTGCGACCTATCCGATTCGTATCGCCATGGTCAGCCGGTTCCGCACCGCCAAGGAAATCAAAAAGACGCTGGCGGAGCTGGAGGCCGGTCAGGTGGATATCATCATCGGCACCCACCGGCTGCTGTCCAAGGATGTAAAGTTCAAGGATTTGGGCCTGCTGGTCATTGACGAGGAGCAGCGCTTCGGTGTCACCCACAAGGAGCGGTTGAAGGAAATCGCCCATCAGGTGGACTGTCTGACCCTGTCCGCCACCCCCATTCCCCGCACCCTGAACATGGCGCTGTCGGGCCTACGGGATATGTCCACCATCGAGCAGCCGCCCCAGGATCGGCAGCCGGTGCTGACCTATGTGATGGAGCACGACTGGTCGATTCTGGCCGACGCCATGCGCCGGGAGCTGGGCCGGGGCGGACAGGTCTACTATCTGCACAACCGGGTGGAGAATATCGAGCGCACCGCCCAGGAGGTGCAGTCCCTGCTGGGGCCGGAGGCCCAGGTGGGCATTGCCCACGGCCAAATGACGGAGGATGAGCTTTCCGACGTGATGCAGCGCATGGCGGAGGGCGAGATTCAGGTACTGGTCTGCACCACCATCATCGAAACGGGCATCGACATCTCCAACGTCAACACCCTGATTATCGAGGATGCGGACAAAATGGGCCTGGCCCAGCTCCACCAGATTCGGGGCCGGGTGGGACGTTCCAGCCGCCGGGCCTTTGCCTATCTGACCTACCAACGGGACAAGGTTCTCTCTGAAATCGCCAGCAAGCGCCTGTCCGCCGTGCGGGAGTTTGCGGAGTTCGGCTCCGGCTTCCAAATCGCCATGCGGGATTTGGAGCTGCGGGGCGCGGGCAACCTGCTTGGCCCGGAGCAGTCCGGCTTCTTAATCAGCGTGGGCTATGACCTGTATTTAAAGCTGCTGGAGGAGGCCGTGCTGGAGGAAAAGGGCGAGACAAAGACCATCCCCAAGTCCTGCACCGCCGATTTGACCGTCTCCGCCAACATTCCGGACTGGTACGTTCCTTCTACCGAGCAGAGAATGGATTTGTACCGCCGAATTGCCCGGATTCGCCGGGAGGAGGACGGGGACGACCTGATCGACGAGCTGATCGACCGCTACGGGGAGCCGCCCCGCAGCGTGAACAACCTGATTTCCGTGGCGCTGCTGCGGGCCATGGCTACGGACTGCGGGGTGACGGATTTGACCCAGCGGGGCGGCGTGGTGGTGATGACCCTGGAGGGCTTCTCCATTCAGGCTATTTTGGCATTAGACCGGGACCCGGCGCTGAAAAACCGTCTGGTGTTCAGTGAAGGCTCCGCCCCGACCCTGACGCTGCGGCTGGGGAAAAACGAGGATGTCCTGCGGGCAGTTCGGTATGTGCTGCGGGCTTATCGGGCCGCCCTCCGGGCGGAGGCCGGTCAGGACGTCTCTGGAAAATGAAAAAAATTGCGTTCCCGTCATTGTGTTCTTTTCCAACAAGTGCTATAATCAGCTTATACTGTGGTTCTTTGCGGGAAAGCAGCGGAGCCGCAAGCGAAAATTGGAGGTTTACCATGAAAGAAATGAAGCGTTTTCTGGCAGCCGGCCTGTCTGCCGGCCTGCTAGTTTCCAGTCTGGCCGGATGCGGCAACAGCAGCAGTAGCAGCACCAGTGGCACCAGTGAAAGCGAAAGCACCGGCACCAGCAATGAGAGTGCCTACACCGCCGCCGGTTACACCTATGACGGGGATGTCTGCGAGGAGATTTTCGGCCTGCCCGCCGATACCATCATCGGCACCATCAACGGCGAGAATCTGACCCTGTTAGAGCTTGCCTACTGGCTGACCTATGACACCAACATTCTGGCCTATTACTATTACGGCAGTCTGGACTCCATCACCTGGGACGATGCGTACTCCGACGAGATGACCATGGAGGACTATGTGAAGGAGGACGCGCTGGCTATCGCCGTGAACTACCGCCTCATTGAGGAAAAGGCCGAGGAGCTGGGGCTGGAGCTGACCGAGGAGCAGTCCGCCGCCGTGGATGAGACGATGCAGGGCTATGTGGACTCCTTTGGCGAAACGCTGTGGGATGACGCGGTTTCCGCTGGCACCATCAGCGAGGATGATTACGACGACGACGCCAAGGCCGAGTGGATTCAGGCCGCCGGCGAGGATGATATGATCAACGAGGCCGCCATCTATGTCACCACTGTGGACTATCTCCGCTATATGAACGAGATTTACTACCTGTACAACAACATCCAGGACTACTATTTCGCGGAGGGCGGCGAGTACGAGCCGACCGATGAGGACGTGGCCCAGTATGCGGAGGACGAGGGCTATGTCTGCGCCCAGAGCATCCTGTTCATGAGCCTGGAGGACGAGGACGGCAACACCGTGGACTACGCCGACATGGATGACGACCAGAAGGCCGAGCTGAAGGCCGAGGCCCAGGCCGCGCTGGACGCGATCCTGGCCTCCGATGACCCGGACGCCACCTTTGAGGAATATCAGGTGGAGAGCGACGACACCGGCTCCAACACCGCCGGGGCCACCTACACCTTCCAGGACGGCGACATGGTGGATGAGTATTACGAGGCCGTGACCTCCCTGGAGGTAGGCGCCACCTATGCCGAGCTGGTAGAGAGCGAGGACTATGGCTATTTCATCGTCAAGCGCTGCGCCGTTTCCTCTGACGCGATTCCGGTGTACTATTCCAGCTATGGCTATAGCTATACCATCGAGTATCTGTATATCAACGACGCCTTTGGCACCATGATCAGCGACTGGACGGAGGAGGCCGAGATCGAGACAAACGAGCTGTTTGACGACATCAGCATGTCCGCCTTCTCCATCAACCTGCTGGCTTTGGAGGAAGCGCTGTATCTCTCTGATACCACGGAGGAAACCACAGAAACCACCACTACGGCTGAGGAATAATTTGTAATTGAACGGCCCTCCCGGACGGATTTGTCCGGGAGGGCTGGGCTTGTTGGAGATCAGGAACCGGAACAAATGTAGAGGAGATACCATGCAAGGGGAATTTAAATGCCAGAATTATTTTGTAAGATGGTTAGCCGGGCTGCCTCCTTTGGCTATATATATCTTTTTCCTGGCTGACCTGATTTGGGGAGAAATCCGGTCTGACATTTTGTATTATATATTGAATGTTGTCGGCCTTATCCTTGTTCTGGCGATATACTACGGGATAACAAGAAAAACAACCATCTTCATTCATATGGGCCGTTGGAATATCAGCGGCGATAGGCTGACGATTGTGATGAGCAGTAAAGTTTTTGATGTAAAAATCGGCGAAATTGCGCAGATGAGTTTTATAACGAGTAAATATTTGTTCCGATTTGTTGCCCGCTTTAATCTGCTGGAGATTCGTACTGGCAAGACAAAAATAAAGATATACTCTCCCGATTTGGACGATGGCACATCGTATGCTTCGGATTTGTTTTCCCTGTATCAGACGGTTAAGAGCAATGCGCGACACTTAAAGATAGATACAGAGATAAGTGGTAAAAATGATTTCAATGAGTGGCTGAAAGAAAAAAGGTGAAGTAAACACATGATTCGACTGACAAACCTCCCGACGAAGAAATAAAAGCAATCGGTAGGCTCATTGGCGAGGCGTTCTATGAGGCGGGTGAGGCCTATGGTATGGCAACTCCCGCGGGAGATTCCCTTTACTCTATGTGTGGAATCAGTTTGCGGGCGGGACGGTGCTGGCCTATGTCAATTTCACCTGGTGGGTGACGGCGCGGATGTCCATTGCCATGATGGCGCTGCCCCGCCGATTCTGGTAGGATTCTTCCTGTGACTGCTGCTGTTCGGCAGTGGTTGTGGTTGTAGCCGTACCTAAAACACATCATAATCTTCCCACGGACTAATATTGCACGCAAAGGCAACGGAGAGTTCCCATTCGGGAACTCTCTCAGTCTGTCAAAGAACCCCAGTTTTTCATTAGGCAGGAACGGAAGCCATTCCGCAAGACGGCGCAAAAACAGCGAAAACAAGGCGGGAAAAGGAGCCCTTCCAGCTCCAAATCGCCATCTTTTTCAGGTTCATGGCAGCAAATTTGAGCGTGACCCAGCGTGTGACTGCGGCC
>JAJQBJ010000127.1 GCA_021203345.1 Oscillospiraceae bacterium | reverse complement strand
CATGGAAAGACTTTTTTGTTTTTTCACTGTCTACTTGACAGGGGGCACTTCAATCAGCCGCCGGGACTTTCTTTGCTTTTTCACCGTGGCTCTGGGCCGCGGACTGGTGTTCTTTTCGCTCATTCTGCGGTCACCTCCCCGGTGGTCAGAATCCCGTCCCGAATGTAATAGATTTTATCCGCTTCGTCCGCCACCTCCTGGGAGTGGGTAATCATCAGGATGGTGATGTTCTCCTGGTTCAGCTGATGAAAAATCTCCATCACCTGTCCCCCGGATTGGCTGTCCAGTGCGCCGGTGGGCTCGTCCGCCAGGAGGATCTTTGGCTCCCCCACGATGGCCCGGGCAATGGCGACCCGCTGCCGCTGTCCGCCGGAGAGCTGATTGGGCTTGAAGCTCATGCGGTCTGCCAGCCCCACCTTTTCCAGAATGGCGGCGGCCCGCTCCCGGCGTTCCCGCTTCCGCACGCCCCGATACAGCAGCGGCAGGGCCACATTGTCCAGGGCGGTCAAATCCGCCATCAGCTCCGCGTTCTGGAACACAAAGCCCAGGGTACGGTTCCGCAGGTCGGCCAGCTTGTTTTCGCTCAGGCCCACCACCTCATGGCCGCACAGGTGTAAATCCCCGGCGGTGGGCACATCCAGACAGCCGATCAAGTTCATCAGCGTGGTCTTTCCGCTGCCGGAGGGGCCCATAATGGCGATGTATTCCCCCTCGTTCACCGTGAAGGAGATATTTTTCAGCACCGGCACAGGGGTTTTGCCGATATAATAGTCCTTGCACAGGTCGTTACACTCCAGAATCATCCAACCGTCACCTCCGTAACCGTGGAGGCGCTGCTGCTCCCGTCGTCCGCTGCCGCTTCATCGTCATAGTCTTCGTCGTCGAACTCGTAGTAGGATTCATCGTCGCCTTCGATCTCGTAGTAGTATTCGTCGTCGTAGTCCTCGCCCTCGTAGTCAGTCTCATCCTCGACGCTGAAGCTGCTCTCGTCATAATAGGTGACGGACTGGCCCACGGTATAGCTGTCGTCGGGCACCGCGATATAGTCCTCGGTGGTCAGGCCGCTGAGGATCTCATAGGTATCCGTTTCCTCATCATAGCCGCCCAGCTCCACGGCCCGCTGCTCCAGCTTGTCATTGCTGCCGGCGGCCCAGACATAGGCGCTGCCGTCGTCCTGATAGGCCAGATAGCTGGAATACAGCCAGATACCATCCTGTTCCTCCCCGGTGCCGGGCTGAATGTACACATGCTGACCCATCATCAGGTTGTCCGAGCTGTCCAGCTCCACATAGAAGTTGTACTTGGAGGCGGATTCCCCGTAGTAGGAATCGTAATAAGAGTAGTAGTCGCTCTCCTCGTCAGAGGCAGTGCTGTCCGTGTTCACCTCGGTAATCACGCCCGTCCAGGTGTCGTCTGTGGTGCGGGAGCGAATCACCACCGTCTCCCCAGTGTACAGGTCATAGACATTCAACTCCGTGGCCGTGCCCTTCACCTGATAGGCGTTTGTCTCCAGAATGGTGATGTAGGCGGTGGCGTCGTCCTCGCTGACGGACTGCACCACGCCGGTAATTTCCGCGTATACGGCGGTGACGGACACGGACTCCTGGAGCTTCGTCAGCTCGTTTTCCTTCTGCTTCAAATTGTACTCCGCCTCAGCCTGATCCTTTTCGGCGGTCTGAATCTGGAGGGTGGAGGGTGTAGGACAGCTGCTCGCTGCTGGAGGCGGATTTCTTCTCCTTCTCCAGCTGGGCGATCTGAGTGTCGTAGTTGGCAATGCTGTTTTTCAGCTGGTCGATCTCCAGCTGTGTGGATTCCACTGACAGCTCGATGGCGTCCACATCGTAGGTGAACAGCAAATCTCCGGCGGACACCAGATCCCCGACAGACACATAACATTCCTCCACGGTTTTGGAGCTGTCCCGGGCCACCTTCTGGGTGGTTTTGGACTCCACGACCCCGGTGTAGGAGTTGTTTCCGGACAGGTCGATCCCCAGCAGCATTGCCACGGACTGCACCGCTACAGCGTCCTCACTGGCCGCGCCGCACCCGGAAAGCGCCCCGCCCAGCAGAATTGCCGCCGCCATCGTCACCGGAAGCACCCGCCGGGAATATGCACGATGTTTCATGAAAGATTCCTCCCTTTTCAGATTAATTTTAAGGCATTTTTCTGTTATTTGAATTATAACATATCCACCGCGAGGAATACTTAAGTTTTCCATTAGAATTTCTTAAAGTTTTCTTAAGATTTTGATGCGCGTCCTTTTTATGGTATGATAGAGAAAACATGAGGAATAGCCGCCCCAAATGTGACAAAAACGTAAGATTTGAGGGCCAAAATGTAAGAAAAATCTATGGAGCGCCTTTCCCCCGCCTGTTAGAATGAGGTCATCACTTCCGAAGGAGGATCTGTATGAGTATTTTAAATGTCACCGGTCTGCAAAAGGTCTATACCAGCCGATTTGGTGGAAATCAGGTGGAGGCGCTGAAAAACGTCAGCTTCACCGTGGAGCAGGGCGAGTATATCGCCATCATGGGCGAATCCGGCAGCGGCAAAACCACGCTTTTGAACATTCTTGCCACGCTGGACAAGCTCAGCAACGGCACTGTGTTATTGGAGGGCCGGGATCTGACCCTGTTGAAGGAGTCGGAGGTGGCCGCCTTCCGCCGGGACAACCTGGGCTTTGTGTTTCAGGAGTTCAACCTGCTGGACACCTTCACTCTGGAGGACAATATTTATCTGCCGCTGGTGCTGGCGGGCAAGCGGTATATGCACATGAAACAGCGCCTGGACCCCATCGCCGCCCAACTGGGTATCACCTCCCTGTTGAAAAAGTATCCCTATGAAGTCTCCGGCGGGCAGAAGCAGCGGGCCGCCGTGGCCCGGGCGCTGATTACCCGGCCAAAGCTGATTCTGGCCGACGAGCCCACCGGCGCTTTGGATTCCAAATCCACGGATGAGCTGCTCCGGCTGTTTGCGGACATCAACCGGGCGGGGCAAACCATTTTGATGGTGACCCACTCCATCAAGGCAGCCAGCCACGCCGGGCGGGTGCTGTTTATCCGGGACGGTGAGGTGTTCCATCAGCTGTACCGGGGCGCCTGCACCAACGAGCAGATGTTCCAGCGAATTTCCGACGCGCTGGCCGTGCAGGAGACAGGCGGTGAGACGGTATGAGGGGCGGCTTTTACTCCCGGCTGGCGATGACCGGCATCCGCAGGAACAAGCAGCTCTATCTCCCCTATCTGGTCACCTGCGCGGTCATGGTGATGCTGTCCTATATCATCTGCTATCTGTCCCAGCCCGCGGTGGTGAAAAGTCTGAAGGTGGGCAGCGGAACGCTGGAGCAGATTCTCACCTTCGGCCAGTGGGTCATGGCTATCTTCTCTCTGATTTTTCTGTTCTACACCAACTCCTTTTTGATGCGTAGACGGAACCGGGAATTTGGCCTGTACTCCATTCTGGGTATGAACAAGGGCAATATCATCAAGATCCTGTTGTGGGAGACGCTTTTGATTGCGATCATTTCTCTGGTCGCCGGTCTGGCCCTGGGGATCCTGCTGTCCAAGCTGGTGGAGGCGGCGCTGGCCCGGCTGATGGGGACGGTGGCCGACTTTGGGATGCTGATTTCCCCAGCGGCAATTCTGTGGACGGCGGCGACCTTCGCGGCAATCTTTCTGCTGATTGCGCTGTTTTCCCTGGCCCGGATACAGCTTTCCAAGCCCCTGTCCCTGCTGCACAGCGAGACAGTGGGAGAAAAGCCGCTGAAAGCCAACTGGGTGCTGGCGGTTCTGGGCGTGGGTGCGCTTATCTTTGCCTATTACACCGCCGCCAACTGGGCGGACCCAACCTCTGCGATTCTATGGTTCCTGGTGGATGTAATCATCGTCATTGTCGCCACCTATCTGCTTTTTCTCGCCGGGTCTGTGGCGCTGTGCCGGCTGCTGCAAAAGAACAAACGATACTACTACAAGCCCAATCACTTTGTCTCCGTCGCGTCCATGGCCTATCGGATGAAGCGGAACGGCGCAGGTCTGGCCTCCATCTGTATTCTCAGCACCATGGTGCTGGTGACGGTCACGGCCACCACCACCCTGTACATCGGTATTGACAGCTCGATCAGGGAAGTATATCCCTGGGATATCAGCATCTGGGCCTCTGCGGATACCCCCGCCGACGTGACGGAGGAGAACCTTCAACTGCTGTCCTCCGGCATTGAGGACGTGGTCGGGGACAACGCCGACACCTACGCCGCGTGTTGGCTGTACACCTGCACTCTATGGGAACAGGATGGGGTGCTGTACACCAACTATCAGTTGGAGGATGGCTACAATTATCAGCTGTACCAGGCAAGGGTTCTCTCTCTGGCAGACTATAACCGCATCACCGGGCAGAGTGTCACGCTGGAGGAACAGGAATGTCTGGTATACAGCATCGGAGATAACTCCTACGATTCCGATACCGTGGAGATACCGGGCGTGGACACGCTGACCGTAAAGGAGCGTCCGGCAACGTTCCCCGAGCTGCGGGATTACGTCTACAACTATGAATCCTATACCTGCCTGTATCTCGTTGTCCCGGATCTGATGGCCTATACCGATCAAATCTACACCTATGAGCTGACGACAGGCACATATGACGGCTACGGTTCTTACCGGTATTACTGCCTGTTCAACTTCGCCACGGCGTTGTCCTCCCAGGAGCAGCTCGACATTCAGGACGGAATTTACGCCGTGCTTGCACAGACCTGGCCCGGCAGTGCGTCTGTAGAATCCAAAGCGGAAGTACGCCTGGAGTTCCTGGAGTTTTACGGCAGTCTGTTCGCCGTGGGTATCCTTCTGAGTGTAGTGTTCCTGTTTGCCGCCGTGCTGATTATCTTCTACAAACAGATTTCCGAGGGCTATGAGGACAGCGCCCGCTTCGGCATTATGCAGAAGGTGGGCATGACCGGGCGGGAGATTCGCAGGAGCATCAACTCCCAGCTTCTGACCGTGTTTTTCGCGCCGCTGCTCCTGTCCGGGCTGCACCTGTTCTTCGCCCTTTGCCTGCTGTGGCCGCTGATGCAGATGAACGGCATCACCAACCGGCCGCTGGTTCTGGCGGTCAGCGGCCTGTGCTATCTGGTGTATGCCCTGTTCTATGGCGTCGTGTATAAAATCACCTCTGTCAGCTATTATAAAATCGTCAGCGCCTCCGCGTAGGTGTGTTCAAGGCTTCCATTCTCGATTCTGAATGGGAGCCTTGAAATTTTTCTGCGGAAGCCCCCTCCAAAATTTCACTTCTCCCCCTTTACACGAAAACGGTTTCGGTGTATAATACAGCCATAGGAAGCCAAAATTTACATACCTTTTACCCATTCTGGTATAGAATTTGGAGGTTGTTTTATGAAACCGAAACGCAAGACAAAGATCATCTGCACCCTTGGCCCCGCCGTGGACAGCGAGGAGGGAATTCGCAATCTGATCAAGGCCGGGATGAACTGCGCCCGCTTCAATTTCTCCCACGGCAGTCATGAAAGCCACCTTGCCACCCTTCAGCGCCTGCGTAATGTGCGGGACACCATGGGCGTTCCCGTGGCCGCCATGCTGGACACCAAGGGGCCTGAGATCCGCACCCGCACCTTTGCCAACGGGTCTGTTCTGCTGAAAAAGGGCCAGCCCTTCACCCTGACCACCCGCGAGGTGGTGGGGGACGAAACCATCGTGGCTGTCACCTACAAAAACCTCCACAACGAACTGGCACCCGGCAATCAGATTTTGATTGACGACGGCCTGATCGGGCTGCGGGTGGACAGCATCGAGGGACAGGATCTCCACTGTACCGTGGAATCCGGCGGCCCCCTTTCCAACCACAAGTCCATCAATCTGCCCGGCGTCAAAATCGACCTGCCCTCCCTGACGGAGCAGGACAAGTCCGACCTGATTTTTGCCTGCGAGCAGGACTTTGACTATATCGCCGCCTCCTTTATCCGCAAGGCCAGCGACGTGCAGGCCATCCGGGCGGTGCTGAACGCCCACGGCGGCTCCGGTATCCGAATCATCTCCAAAATTGAAAATCAGGAGGGTGTGGACAATCTGGAGGAGATCATCGCCGTCTCCGACGGTCTGATGGTGGCCCGGGGCGATTTGGGTGTGGAAATTCCCGCGCCCCAGGTGCCGATTCTGCAAAAGCGGATGATTAAGGAATGTCTCCGGGTCGGAAAGCTGGTCATCACCGCCACCCAGATGCTGGACTCCATGATTCGCAATCCCCGGCCCACCCGTGCCGAGGTTTCCGACGTGGCCAATGCCGTGTTCGACGGCACCAGCTGCGTCATGCTCTCCGGCGAGACGGCCAGCGGCAAATACCCCACCGAGGCCCTGAAAACCATGGTCGAAATCTGCATTGAGGCGGAACACTCCATCCACTATTGGGACCGTTTCCGCAGCACCGAGCCGGGAACCAGCCCCTCCATCAACGACGCCATCACCCACACCTGTTGCCTGACCGCCCGGGATTTGGAGGCAAAGGCAATCCTCTGCGCCTCCAAGAGCGGACATACCGCCCGGATGATTTCCCGGTTCCGCCCGGGATGTCCCATCGTGGCCCTGACCCTGTCCGAGAAGGTGCGCCGCCAGCTGAATCTGGAATGGGGCGTCATCCCCTGTCTCACCGGCAACGTGGACTCCACCGACCGTCTGTTCTCCCTGTGCGCGGAAAACGCTTGGAAGGAGCGCCTGGTGGAAAACGGCGATACCGTGGTCATCACCGCCGGCGTCCCCATCGGACAGTCCGGCTCCACAAACCTGATTAAGGCCCAGGTCATCGACATCGAGGACTGATTTTAATAAGCACAAAAATGCTCCCCCTATGGAACGCACTGACGTTCAACATAGAGGGAGCATTTTTTCATTCAGTTATGCGGTCTGCTTCATCCGATACAGCCCCGACTTATCCAGAGCCACCATAATGGCCGGAATCAGAACCAGCTGGAGGATAATGCCGGGAATCGCCGTCAGCAGCGCCCCGGAGAGGTACATCTGCCAGGTAAAGGCGGTTCCCGCCACGCCGGACAGAATCACCCGCACGATACCCCAGACCACGCGCCCGGAAATCATCGCCAGCACCAGAGACAGGTACAGCACACCGATATTCTGCCGCTTCATATGGGCATACAGCAGGCCAATCACCACGCCATAGGTCAGCAGCTCAAAGGCCATGGCAATGCCGGTCGGGAAGATGGGCGGCATCCCGAACAGCAGTGACCGCAGCAGCGGGGTGAGAAAGCCCACAAGACCGCCCCATTGCCAGCCGCAAATCAGGCCGCAGAGCAAAACGGGAAGGTGCATGGGGCAGAGCATCTGTCCGATCTGGGGAATCTGCCCCGTAAAGAAGGGCAGAACCAGCCCCAGCGCCAGAAACAGCGCCGCCAGTACCAGCGTTCTCACATTGTTGTTTTTCATCGTTTTTTCTCCTTTTGATAGATTGCCCGGCTTCTGCCCGGCTCCGCCTTCCTGGCGGTATTTCAAAAGGATGCTGTGGACAGCCGCCTTCCTGGCGGCATGTGTTATATTGGAACAGCGTTATGTATTCAAAATATAATCACTGTGTTCCATAATTTGAAAGGCTCGAAAATATTGCTCCTCCAGCGGAATCCAAATCGTCTGAAACTGCGGGAGCTTTTCCCCCTCCCGCCCTTGCAGACGGGTGCGCTGCACCATCGGGGTGCAGGTAAGGAAGATTTTCAGGTCAAACTCCACTCCCGTCGCCGGATGGTGGGCATAGGTGCCCTCCAGAATGGACAGGGCGCAGGGCGGGAGCATTTGCGTCTTCTCCCAACTGTCCGTGTGGGCACGGTAGGGCCGATAGGCCACCGGCTCCCCCTCCCGGGCGGGGTACAGAACCTCCTCCCGGAGGCGGGCAAAATCCATGTTCCCGCCGGGGATATTGCGCCAGTTTGAGTCACGCCGGGCAAAGGACAGGTAAAAATCATCCATGTGGAAAATCCGGGCGGCATATCGCCGGGACAGGCTTTGCGCCAGGGTGGTTTTGCCGCTGCCGCACCGCCCGTCAATGGCGATGAGAATGGGCTTCTCCCCGCTCAGCAAATCATCCAGGACGGAACAGGCCTGTAAAGTCGCCGTATCCAACGAGGCGGGGCTTTGCCCGTCAACGGTCACTGTCATGACCGCTCCTGCTCCAGAATCTGTTTGGCCCGCTCCGCCGCTCTGCGGATATAGTCCTCCAGCCGACACTCCTCCGTCCCGGCGATAAAGACCCCGCAGCTGTTGGAGGGAATCAGAATCTTCTGCGCCTCCGCGCCGGAAACGGCGGCGGCCATGGCGGGGGACACCTCCCCCATAATGCCGTTGGCCAGAATCACGCCGATAGGCCCCAGAATCAAGTCCGCCCGCTGCGCGTTGTAGAGCATGGCGTTTTCCCCGGTGGCTCCCCGGGCGGCTCCCGCCTTCAGCATTGCATTGGTAGCCAGAACATTGGTGCCCACGCAGAACAGCTCGCAATCCGGGGGCAAGGTCGCCGCCAGCTGCTTCACCAGCTGTGCGCCCATACCGCCCCCCTGCCCGTCCAGAATCAGGACGCAGCGTTTTCCTTCTCTGTTCATCCGATTTCCTCCGTCAAATGACCAAACCGTATTTCCTGCACAGCGGCTCCAGCGTCTCCTGCGGCAGCGTTCCCTCGTACATGGCCCGGCCCTGATACAGTCGCAACGCCGATTCCAACAGAGCCGCGTCCTCACACGCCAGGCAAAGGGGCTTTGTGATGGCGTACTGGTTGTCCCCAAAGTTCTCCAGCTGTTCTTCGACCCGAATTGCAATGGCGATCACCGGGTCGGGGCTGTCCGCCGCTGCCTCGATTGCGTCGCCCAGGTTCCCATCTGCGGGGAGAACCGCCCCGATCTGCACATCCACAGGCAGCAGGAAGGGCGCTTTTTCCGTGGACAGCGGCAGCAGCTCCGGATGCAGAGGGCTGGGCCGTCTGATTTCCGTCTGAGCAGCCGCACGTTTCAGTGCCGCCACATGCCCCGCTTCGGTGCCGCAGCAGCCGCCGTAAATCGCCACGCCTGCGGCTGCTAGCTCCGGCACCACGGCAGAGAATTCCTCCGGGGTGCAACGATAGACGGTTTTCCCGTCCTCGATTTCAGGCATCCCCGCATTGGGCTTGGCAATCAGCGGAACCTCGGCGTACTCCGACAGGCGGCGCAGCTGTTTGAGCATTTCCTCCGGCCCCACGGAGCAGTTCAGCCCAAATGCGTCCACCCCCATGCCCTGCATCACCACCAGGGCGGCGGTCACGTCGGTGCCGGTCAGGGTCTTTCCGCTCTCGTCACAGGTGAAGGTGACCATCACCGGCTTTGTGCTGACGCTTTTCACCGCCAGCACGGCGGCCCGGGCCTCCGGCAGCGTCATGGTCGTCTCGATGGCGAACAAATCCACGCCCGCCTTCTCCATGGCGGCAACCTGCTCGGTGTAAATCTCCACCAGCTCCTCAAAGGAGGCGTCCCCCATGGGGGCCAGGAATTTCCCTGTGGGAGCGATATCCCCGGCGACCCAGGCCGCGCCCTGAACCGCTTCTTTGGAAAGGGCCACCAGCCGCAGGTTATAGTCCTCCACCTGATTGAAAATGCCGTTTTCCTCCAGCTTGACCCGGTTTGCGCCAAAGGTGGGCGCATAGATCACCTGGCTCCCGGCGGCAAGGTACTGTCTCTGTATTTCCACAATGGCCTGGGGATGCTCCAGCACCCACGCCTCGGCACACATTCCGTTGGCGTAGCCCCGCTTTTGCAGCTGGGTGCCGGTGGCCCCGTCCAAAATCAGGGGAAATTGTACTTCCATGGCTCCTTCTCCTCTCATCCGCAGCAGCCCTTGCCGCTTATACTTCCTCGAAGGTCATATGCTCGATAAATGCATTGCTGAACGCGCCGCTGCCCGACAGCTCCAGATACCGGCACCGCCGCTGAATCTCCAACAGGACCTCCCGGCGCTGGGGGTTCAACAGCATCTGGCGCACACCCGACAGACTGCTGTTCCCCACGCTGAAAATTTTGTCCGCCAGCGCCGCCGGTATCATGCCGATTTTCGCCGCGCTGTCCGGGTTCAGGTTGTCCCCAAACCCACCGGCCAGGAACACGGTTTCGACCTCCCCGGCCTGCTTTCCCGCCTCTGACAGGAGAATCTCAATCCCGGCGGCCACAGCCGCCTTCGCCAGCTGGAGCTTTCTCACGTCCCCGGCGGTAAAGGCCACCTCCGGGGTCAGGTGAAAGATTCCGTTGCCGTTGGCGTCCTCGGTCACATAGGGAGCCACTGCCTCCGGCACCTCGTCCGGCGGCAAAAGCCGCCCCGTTTCGTCCACGATCTCCAGCTCCAGCAGCACCGCCAGCAGGTCGATCAGCCCGGAACCGCACAGGCCCACGGGCTTTTCATCTCCGATGACCTCCATCTGGAAGGCCCCGTCCCGCCAGGACACATGGCTGACCGCGCCGGGGATGCCGGGCATTCCGCAGCTGATCTCCGCCCCCTCAAAGGCCGGGCCGGAGGCCACGGAGCAACAGAAAAACTGCCCGTTGTCGCACAGCGCCATTTCTCCGTTGGTGCCGATATCCAGGAACAGGGACAATCCCGGCTCCTCCGCCAGAGCGCAGTACAATAGCCCCGCCGTGATATCGCCCCCCACATATCCCGCGACGCAGGGGGAAAAGCGCACCGCCGCCCCCGGACATTCCGGAAAAAACCGGGGTTCCGACTCCAAAAACAGGGTGGACGGCGTATAGGGCGCAACCGCGATGGAGGACGGATTCAGGCCGGCAAAGATATGCTGCATAATGGTGTTGCCCGCCACCGCAGCCTCGGTCAACTGCTCAAACGCCACGCCGTTTTTGTCGCAAAGCTCCTTCGCCAGGCCAAAGACCTGACCGCGGATTGCGCCGGACAGTGTTTCCAGTCCGTCGTCGTGGGTCATAATATATTGCACGCGGGAAATCACATCCCCGCCATAGGCGGCCTGCACATTCCAGTCCGCCGCCGTATCCAGAGGGCGGTGGCCCCCGGCGAGCCGGTACAGCTGCACCACCACTGTCGTAGTACCCAGGTCAACCGCAATGCCATAGCCGGGTCTGCCCGGGCCGGGGCCATGGTGGCCCGCCGGGCCGTGGCCCAAACGCCCATGCTGGGCAATCGCGCCGCCGTTCCGCACGGGAACCTCCACCGTACAGTCCTGCGTAACAGGTGTTGTACAGGCCAAAACGGGCCGGGTGTGCCCGTCCTGGGTGAGCTTCACGCGGCATTTTTTACAGTGGCCTCTGCCGCCACAGGGGGCAAGCACCGGAACCTTCGCCCGTTGGAGGGCCGTCAGCAAAGTCTCCCCATTTTCCGCCTCCACCTCGGTGGAAACACCGTTGTATTGAATCGTCAGCCTTGACATTTCGGTTGACCCTCCTTATAATAAACTTATCTTGTCTGCCCCGCCGGGGCAAAGGATGAATGACATTAAATATACTATACACTGATGCAAGCCTTACTGTCAAGTGCGGGTTGTCATCATTTTCGGAGGGCGGCGCATGGAGCTGTCACAGTTGGAGACATTGGCAGAGCAAATCGGCTTTTCCCACATGGGCCGGGTGAATATGGCGGCGCTGGTTCCCTCCCCCGCTGTGCGGGAGATGTGCGCCTCCGGCCGCTGTCAGATGTACGGGCGGAGCTGGGGCTGTCCCCCCGCCTGCGGCTCTGTGGACGAGATGGGGGCGCAGCTTCGCCTTTACCGGGCAGGTCTGCTTCTGCAAACCACGGGGACGATGGCGGACGACTTTGACCTGAACGCCATACGGGAGGCTGAGCAGCTTCACAAAACCCGGTTCGGGACGCTGGCCCGTCAGGCAAGGCTGCTGGAGCCGGATTGCCTCCCCATGTCCGCCGGGGCCTGTACCCGGTGTAAAAAATGCACCTATCCCAGCCGCCCCTGTCGGTTCCCGAACCAGCTGTTCCCCTCCATGGAGGCCAGGGGTCTGCTGGTGAGCGAGGTCTGTCAAGCGTCCGGTCTGCCCTATTATTACGGGCCAAAGACCATCACCTATACGGCGTGTATCCTGATTGGCCGGGAGCCATAGAACACGCGGCGCAATCATTTTCAGGAAGGAGCCTTCCCATGACACCAGGAGAGATTTTTTTAGAGCTGTTAAAGCCTGACGGCGCACCGGAGCGGCAGCTAAAGCAATATGAGGCCACCCATATCATTTTTGTGGAGCCGATCTCCGGCTATCTGCGGGAGGGACTGGTGCCGGGCAGCACCGTACAGGATCGCTTTGGCACCACCATGCAGTTCCCGGAAAACGCCCCCGGCCCCACACCCCACATCACGGCGGAAAACAAGGTCTGCCCGGATATCACCCGCTGGCGGGAGTATGTTCACGCTCCGGATCTGGAGGCCGTCTGCGCCGACGACGAGGAGGGCTGGGCCAAAGCCAGAGCCGAGGCTGACCAGGCCCGGAAAAAGGGCAAGCTGGCCACCGCCCTGATGGGAACCGGCATTTTTGAGGAATGTCACTTCCTCATGGGCTTTGAGGATACGCTGACCAACCTCTATGAGCATCCCGACGAGATGCACCAGCTCATCGACTATATTCTGGAATACCGGCTGAGCTACGTCCGGCTCCTGATTGAAAAGCTCCGCCCGGACGCGATCCTCTCCCATGATGACTGGGGCGCTAAGGACGCGCTGTTCATGAAGCCGGAGATGTGGCGGGCCTTTTTCAAGGAGCCTTACCGGAAATTCTATGGCTACATCCGCTCTCAGGGCGTTATCGCCATCCACCACGGCGATTCCTATATGGTTCCCATTGTGGACGATATGGTGGAACTTGGGATTCAGTGCTGGCAGGGCGTTCTGCCGGAGAACAACATCCCCGCCCTCCAGGAGCATTTGCAGGGCCGTATGGCCCTGATGGGCGGCATCGGGGCCGCCATCGACCGGGCCGACGCCACGGAGGAGGAAATCTCCGCCTATGTGCGTAACGTGCTGGAGCAAAGCTGTCCCCGGGGGCATTTTATCCCCTGTATCACCTACGGCGCGCCGGGAACGGTGTTCTGCCATGTTGACCCGGTTATCAACCGCACCATTGACGCATATAACCGGACGCTCCACTTCCCCACCAGTCGCCCGGTGCCGCCGGTGCGCCGCAGCGGAGAAACCCGTCTCCCCGCCCAGACCGGTGCTGCGGAAGCCTCCACCGCCGGCGGCTCCCTGTTGGAAAAGCTGTCCCAGGCCCTCCAGCGGGGCCAGAAAAAGCGGGTGTTGAAGCTGTGCCAGGAGGGCCTGGACGCCGGAATATCCGCACAGACGCTGCTGTCTCAGGGACTTGTGGAGGGCATGGTGAAGCTGGGGGAGGATTTCTCCGCCAACCGGGCCTTTGTCCCGGAAATGCTGCTGGCAGCCCGGTGTATGACCGCCGCCACGGAGGTGTTAAAGCCCTATCTGGTGGGGGACGCCGCCGTTTCCGCCGGGCGGGTCTGCCTGGGCACCGTCCGGGGCGATATGCACGATATCGAGAAAAATCTGGTGAAAATCATGATGGAGGGCAGCGGTCTGGAGGTCATCGACCTGGGCTGTGACGTGCCCGCCGAAACCTTTGTCACCACCGCAGAGGAACAGCATTGCGACATCATCGCCTGCTCTGCCCTGCTGACCACCACCATGCCGGAAATGCGTCATGTGGTGGAGCTGGCCAAGCAGCGCGGCATCCGGGACAGGGTAAAAATCATGGTAGGCGGGGCACCCATCTCCCAAAGCTACTGTGACGAAATCGGGGCCGACCTGTATACCGAGGACGCCGCCTCCGCGGCCAAGGCGGCGGTGGCGATTCTGCAAAGCAAGGAATAAAACACAGACAAATACCGCGCAAAAGCGCCGCTTTCGAGGGAAAGCGGCGCTTTGTTATCTGCTTTTGTCGAACGGATTTTATGCCTCCCGGACGGCGGCCTTCATTTCCCGGATGTAGTCCGCCACATAGGGCACGCAGTCCCGGCCATACTGGGCGCACAACTTCACAATGGCGGAGCCGACGATAGCGCCGTCAGACTGTGCGGCCATTTTCCTTGCCTGCTCGGGCGTGGAGATACCAAAGCCCACGGCACAGGGAATATCCTGTGCCTCCTTGACCAGCTTCACCATGGAGGCAATATCCGTGGTGATTTCGCTGCGGACGCCGGTAACGCCCAGCGAGGACACGCAGTACAGGAAGCCCTGGGCGTGAGAAGCGATCTCCCGGATGCGCTCGTGAGAGGTGGGCGCAATCATATAAATCAGGTCGAAGCCATATTCCCGGCAGATGGGGAGAAATTCCTCCCGTTCCTCATAGGGCAGGTCGGGAACGATCATTCCCTGAACGCCGATCTCCACCGCCGTTCGGATGAACCGCTCGGCCCCATAGGAGAAAATCACGTTGGCATAGGTCATGAATACCAGGGGGATTTTCACCGTTTTCCGCAACCGGCGCACCAGGTCAAAAACACCGTCAGTTGTCACGCCTGCGGACAAGGCGCGGAGGTTGCCCTCCTGAATCACAGGGCCTTCTGCAGTGGGGTCGGAAAAGGGAATCCCCAGCTCGATCAGGTCAGCGCCCGCCGCCTCTGCGGCGACAATCAGCTTTTCCGTTATCTCCAGATCCGGATCGCCGCAGGTCAGGAAAGGAATAAACGCCTTGCCGTTGGCGAAAGCGTCTGCAATTTTGATGTCAGTCATGGATATCCTCCCCTCTGTAGCGGGCGATGGCGGCGCAGTCCTTGTCGCCGCGGCCGGAGATGTTGATGACGATGATTTGCTCCTTCCCCATGGTGGGGGCCAGCTTTTGGGCGTAGGCGATGGCGTGGGAGGACTCGATGGCCGGGATAATGCCCTCCATGCGGGAGGTGTATTCAAAGGCGTCCACCGCCTCGTCGTCGGTGATTGCCACATATTCCGCCCGCTTGATGTCGTGGAGCCAGGCGTGCTCCGGGCCAATGCCGGGGTAGTCCAGCCCGGCGGAAATCGAATATACCGGCGCGATCTGACCGTACTCATCCTGGCAGAAGTAGGACTTCATGCCGTGGAAGATACCCACCTTGCCGGTGTTCAGCGTGGCCGCCGTCTCCCAGGTGTCGATGCCCCGGCCCGCTGCCTCGCAGCCAATCAGACGAACCTGCGGGTCGTCGATAAAGTGATAGAATGCGCCCATGGCGTTGGAGCCGCCGCCCACACAGGCGATGACAGCATCGGGCAGCCGCCCCTCCTTCTCCAGCATCTGCTCCTTAATCTCCTTGGAAATCACCGCCTGGAAGTCCCGGACGATCACCGGGAACGGGTGGGGCCCCATGGTGGAACCAATGACATAGTGGGTGTCCGCAATGCGGGAAACCCACTCCCGGAAGGTTTCGGACACGGCATCCTTCAGGGTAGCGGTGCCGGTGGTGACGGGTTGAACCTTCGCGCCCAGCAGCCGCATTTTGTAGACATTCAGAGCCTGCCGGTCTGTGTCCACCTTGCCCATATAGACCTCGCACTCCAGACCCAGCAGCGCCGCCGCCGTGGCGGTGGCGACACCGTGCTGACCTGCGCCAGTCTCGGCAATCACACGGGTCTTACCCATCTTCTTTGCCAGCAGGCACTGGCCCAGCGCATTGTTGATTTTGTGCGCCCCGGTGTGGTTCAGGTCCTCCCGTTTGAAATAGATTTTTGCTCCGCCCAGGTCGCGGGTCATCTTCTCCGCATAGTACAGGCGGGAGGGTCGGCCCGCGTAATCGTTCAGCAGAGCGGTCAGCTCCTGCTGGAACTCCGGGTCATTCTTATAGTGGTTATAAGCCTCTTCCAGCTCAATCACGGCATTCATCAGCGTTTCGGGAATATACTGTCCGCCGTGTATGCCAAAGCGTCCCTTGGACATCCGGATTCTCCTCCTTTTTTTCGTATAACATGCCGCCTTTTGGGGGCAGTCCCTTATATTTTGGTACGATCGTTATATCATTGCAGGGTATCCGTCGGCGCCCCGCACCGCCCGCACTGCCCGCAGAACCTTGTTCCGATCCTTGGCCTTGTCCGTCTCCACGCCGGAGGACAAGTCCACCAGAACGGGGTGCAGCAGGCGAATGGCGGCGGGCAGGTTCTCCGGCGTCAGGCCGCCGGCCAGGGCAAAAGGCCGCCCCACGCCTCCGGCCAGATTCCAGTCAAAGGTCTGACCGGTGCCATAGCCGTTGTCCAGCAGAATCAAATCCGCCGGGCTGTCCTGCGCCGCCCGGATATCCTCCGGGGTACGAACCCGAAATGCCTTCCATACGGGCTTACCGGTGCGGGTTTGAATTGCCTCGATATCCGCCGGGGACTCCTGGCCGTGGAGCTGCGCCACGTTGATGGTTCCTTCCTCCAGCAATGTACAAATCAGGTCTATCGGCTGGTTCACGAACACGCCCACGGCGGGAATCTGCCGCTTCACCAGGCCCCGCACCTCTCTGGCCTGGGCCGGGGTCAGGTTCCGGTGGGATTTGGGGAAGTTGATAACCATGCCGAAATAGTCCGGCTCGGCCTCGTTGAGAATCGCCGCATCCCCCGGTCGATATATGCCGCAGATTTTAATTTTTACCTCAGACACAGGCATCCCTCATTTCCGCCAGCAGCTTTCCCTTGTTTTTCGACCTCATCAGCACCTCGCCCATCAGAACCGCGTCCGCGCCGATTTTCTGCAACGCCGCCACATCCGCCGCGCTTTTCACCCCGGACTCCGCCACATACAGGCACTCCGGGGGAATCAAATCCCGGAGCCGGGCCGCGTTGGAGAAATCCACGGAAAAGTCCTTCAGGTTCCGGTTGTTCACCCCGATGACCCTGGCCCCTGCGGAGACAGCGGAGGCGATCTCCGCCTCGTCGTGGGCCTCCACCAGCGCGGTCAGGTTCAGCCGCTCGCACAGCTCCAGATACCGGGCAATCGTGGCCGTATCCAGAATGGCGCAAATCAGCAGCACCGCATCAGCCCCCATCAGCTTGGCCTGATAGATTTGGTACTCGTCCACCGTGAAGTCCTTGCGAATCATGGGAGTATCCACTGCGCTGTGAATCTCCCGGAAAATATCGTCGCTGCCCAAAAACCACTTCGGTTCCGTCAGACAGGAGATACAGTCGGCCCCCGCCGCCTGATAGTCCCGGGCAATGTCCAGATAGGGAAAGTCCGGGGCTATCACGCCCTTGGAGGGAGAAGCCTTCTTGACCTCGCAGATAAAGCTCATCCCCGGCTTTCGCAGCGCATCCTCAAAGCGCCGCCCGGAGCCCTTTGGCTCGTTCCAGCACAGCTCCTTCAGGACATCCAGGCTGTTCTGCTCCGCGTCCTGTGCGACCCTTACTCTGGCGTAACCCGCCAGCTCGTCTAAAATACCCATCTCAGCTATTGGACAGCTTGATAAAGGCGTTCAGCGTCGCCAGCGCCTTGCCGGAGTCAATGACCTCCGCCGCCAGCTTCACGCCCTGAGCCAATGTGTCCGCCTTGCCGCTGATGTACAGTCCGGCGGCGGCGTTCATCAGCACCGTATCCCGGCAGGGGCCGGGCTTTCCGGACAGCACATCCAGGGTGATCTGTGCATTCTCCTGCGGAGTGCCGCCCACCAGGTCGCTCTTTTTGCACCGGGTCAGGCCCAGCTCCTCCGGGGTGATCACGCTGGTGTGCTTTTCCCCGTTTACCACTTCGCAAATCACGTTTTCGCAGGAGGAGGAAAGCTCGTCCATGCCGTCCCGGGCAAAGACCGCAATGCCCCGCTCCACGCCCAGCTCAGGCAGCACCCCGGCCAGATTCTCCAGCGCGTCCTCCGCGAATACGCCCAACACCTGGTACTTGGGTCTTGCGGGATTGGTCAGGGGGCCGAGAACATTGAACACTGTGCGAATCCCCAGCTCCTTTCGGATGCCGCCCACATAGCGCATAGCCGTGTGATATTTCTGAGCAAAGAGGAAGCAGATGCCCACCTCGTCCAGCTCCTTCACGCAGGTTTCCGGCTCCTGCTGGATGTTCACGCCCAGGGCCTCCAGGCAGTCCGCCGCGCCGGATTTGGAGGAGGCGGCCCGGTTGCCGTGCTTCGCCACAGGCTGTCCTCCCGCCGCAATCACAAAGGCCGCTGTAGAGGAAATGTTGAAGGAGCCTGCGCCGTCGCCACCGGTGCCGACGATCTCCAGCGTGTCACAGTTGGCGTTGACGGGGATGGCCTTGTCCCGCATTCCGGCGGCACAGGCGGAGATTTCCGCCCTCGTCTCCCCCTTCATGGCCAGCAGGCACAGGAACGCGGTGGTCTGTACCTGGCTGGTCTGACCGGACATAATCTCGTCCATGCAGGCGTAGGCCTCCGCATAACTCAGGTCAGCGCCGGTTCTCAACTTTTTAATGGCTTCTGCAATCATGATGTTTGTCCTCCTATTGATAAGAAATTTTTCAGTATTTGTACACCATCCGGTGTGAGTATGGACTCAGGATGAAACTGTACCCCATAAATGGGGGCCGAGATATGCTGTACCGCCATGATTTCCCCGTCTCCGGTTTTGGCGATGACCCGAAGGGTATCGGGGATGGTTGCTTCCTCCGCCGCCAGAGAGTGATACCGGGCGGCGGGAATCTGTTCGGGCAGGCCCCGGAACAGGGGCGAGGTCAGGTCAAGGGTGATGATGGACTGCTTGCCGTGCATCAGCTCACTGGCATAGCCCACAGTCGCGCCGAAGGCCTGACAGATGGCCTGATGTCCCAGACAGACCCCCAGCACCGGGATACCGGTCATACCGACCCGGCGGGCGGCCTCTGCGCTGACCCCGGCGTTCTCCGGACGGCCCGGGCCGGGCGAGATAATGACCGCCTCCGGCTTTTGGGCGATGATCTCCTCCACCGTCAGCGCATCGTTCCGCACCACCTGAATGTCGGGGTTCAGCATCCCCACCAGCTGATACAGATTGTAGGAAAAGCTGTCGTAGTTGTCGATCAGCAGAATCATGACTGTAGCCCTCCTTCCGCCAGCTCCAGCGCCTTGACCACGGCCATGGCCTTGTTGATGCACTCCTGATATTCCGTCTCCGGAACGGAATCCGCCACGATACCGGCCCCGGAACGGACATAGACCTTGCCGTTTTTCCGGAATGCCAGCCGAATGGCGATGCAGGTGTCCAGGTTCCCGGTGAAGTCCAGATAACCCACCGCGCCGCCGTAAATGCCCCGCTTGTTCCCCTCCAGCTCGTGAATGATTTGGCAGGCCCGGAACTTGGGCGCACCGGAGAGGGTTCCCGCCGGCAGCACCGCATCCACCGCGTCCACCGCGTCCTTATCCGGGCGAATCTGCCCCGCCACGGTGGAGCCGATGTGCATAACATGGGAGTATTTCAGGACCTGATGATAGCGCTCCACCTGCACCGTGCCGAACTGCGAAATCTTCCCCAAATCGTTCCGGCCCAGGTCCACCAGCATATTGTGTTCCGCCAGCTCCTTGGGGTCCTCCAGCAGACTTTCCTCTAAAGCCGCATCCTCCTCCGGGGTTTTGCCCCTGGGCCGGGTTCCCGCCAGCGGGAAGGTGTGCAGCACGCCGCTTTCCATTTTCACCAGCGTCTCCGGCGAGGCTCCCGCCAGCTCGATATCATCGGAGGAAAAATAGAACATATAGGGCGACGGGTTGGTGGTTCGCAGCACCCGGTACACGTTCAGCAAACTGCCCTCAAACTCCGCCTCCAGCCGGTTGGACAGCACCACCTGAAAGATGTCGCCCTCCCGGATATAGCGCTTGGCCTTTTCCACCATGGAGCAGTAGGCCTCCCGGTCGAAGATGGGCTTTAGCTCCCCGACCATATGCCCCGCCGGGGCGGGCTGAGGCTGTCCCTGAATCAGGAGGTTTGCCATTTGGTCTAAATCGGAGCAGGCCCGGAAATAGTCCGTTTCCAGCTCGTTGACATGAACGTTGGCGATCAGAATGATTTTCTGCCGGTAATTGTCAAAGCAGATCACCTTGTCAAACAGCATCAGATCCACATCCTGAAAGCCCTCGTCGTCGGAACAGGACAAATCCAGATTCGGCTCCGCATACTTGATGTAGTCATAGGAGAAATAGCCCACCAGTCCCCCGGTAAACGAGGGCATATTCGGCAGCCGGGGGCTTTTATGCTCGGCCAGCACCTGGCGCAGATAGGCGCCGGGGTGGTCTGTCTCCATGCGGATGGTGCTGCCCGCCTTGATGGTCATATGCCCGTCGGTACAGGTGATCTCCATGGTGGGGTGATACCCCAGGAACGTGTACCGGCCCCACTGCTCATGATCCTCGATGGATTCCAGCAGGAAGGTGTGGGTACTGACCTCCTGCAAAATCCGCAGCGCCCGGATGGGCGTACAGAAATCCGCGTACAGCTCCCGCTTTACGGGAATCACCTGATAGGCTCCGGACGCGGCAATGGCCCTTGCCTCCTCCAAAGTGGGGGAATAGCTTATCATTTGGAACACTCCTTTTCTCCTGTCGGGGCAAATAAAAAACTCGCCCTCGACAATTTCTTGTCAAGGACGAGTGAATCATCTCTCGCGGTGCCACCTTGATTTGCAACATATACCATGCCGCACTCTCTGCGGAATACCAACATATTCCCGGCAACTGACGTATGCCCTCACGTCACAGATACTTGGGACAGAAGCGACTCCATCCGGTTCCCCATGCCCTCCGCGGTCCATTTGTATTCCTGCGTTCGATCCGGCTCACAGCCGCCCGGACTCTCTGTGCGTGCACAAAATACGTTATCTCCGCATCAACGGTTTTGCTTTCGCTGATTAAATTACTATCATTATAGCAGAAGGCTGGAAAATGTCAAGGACTTTTTTCAAAATCTTACGAGAATCAATTTCCGTACCAAAAAGCTGAAAAAAGGTTCCCCGGAGGAATCTCCGGGGAACCCACAAAATTCAATGCGTCGGAATCATCGCCTCAGCGGGCAAATTACACCTTCTCAAAGATGGCAGCAACACCCATGCCGCCGCCGATGCACAGGGTAGCCAGGCCCTTCTTGGCCTCGGGGCGCTTCTGCATCTCGTGCAGCAGAGTGACGATGATACGAGCGCCGGAGCAGCCCACGGGGTGGCCGATGGCCAGAGCGCCGCCATTGACGTTGACCTTGCTCATATCGAAGTGCAGCTCGCGGGCCACGGCGATGGACTGAGCGGCAAAGGCCTCGTTCGCCTCGATCAGGTCGATGTCGTCGATGGTCAGGCCGGCAGCAGCCAGAGCGTTCCGGGTAGCGGGAACGGGGCCGGTGCCCATGATCTGAGGATCAACGCCGCCCTGGCCGTAGGAAACCAGCTTCGCCATGGGCTTCAGGCCGTACTTCTCAACAGCCTCGCCGGAGGCCAGCACGATGGCGGCAGCGCCGTCGTTGATGCCGGAGGCATTGCCAGCGGTGACGCGGGGAGTGCCGGCGTCAGCAGCAGGCCCCTTGATCTCGGTGGCGTCAAAGGTCAGGGTGATGGGGCCCTCGGCGTTCTTGTCACCGGCGGCGATGGCAGCGCCCTGAGCCTGAATCTCCTTGCTCAGCGGGCCAACAGGGAACGCGCCCTTCAGCTTAGCCAGGGACTCAACCGTGGTGGAGGCGCGGGGGAACTCGTCCACCTTGAACTCCACGATCTGCTTCTTGACCTTCACGGGGACAGGAACGATCTCGTCGTCGAACTTGCCCGCAGCCTGAGCGGCAGCGCACTTAGCTTGGGAGGAAGCGGCAAACTCGTCCATATCCTGACGGGTGATGCCCCACAGGTCGCAGATATTCTCTGCGGTGGTGCCCATATGATAGTTATAGAAGGCATCCCACAGGCCGTCCTTCACCATGGTATCGACCATCTTGGAGTCGAACATCCGGGCGCCGCCGCGGCCAGCGGGGAACGCATAGGGAGCCATGGTCATATTCTCGGTGCCGCCGGCAACCACGATGTCAGCGTCGCCAGCCTTGATGGAACGGGCCGCCTCGATGACGGACTTCAGGCCGGAGCCGCAGACCATGCCGATGTTATACACGGGCACGGAAACAGGCACGCCGCCCTTGATGGCAGCCTGGCGGGCGGGGTTCTGGCCCTGAGCGCCGGTGATGGCGCAGCCGAACATGACCTCGTCCACAGTCTCGGGCGCAACGTTGGAGCGCTTCAGCGCTTCCTTGATGACGATGCCGCCCAGCTCACCGGCGCTGACGTTGGACAGGGAGCCCTGGAACTTGCCAACAGCGGTACGGCAGCAATCGATCACATAAATGTCTTTCATTGGTATCAGCCTCCATAAAAATAATACAACAGTCAAATCGAGTTCGCCCTGAGACAGCCTCTGTCCCAAAAGAACAGGACTGTGGCGAGAACCCGCTGGGCGTTCACCACAGTCCCGACGATACTCTCTTAAAAATTATACGCTTTTTCCTGCAAAAAATCAACAGAGGAATTGGGATTTATTTAATTTTTTTGTGTAGGTTTGTCAATCATACTTTACACTCCGGAAAAGAAGAAAGGACATCTTTT
>JAJQBJ010000065.1 GCA_021203345.1 Oscillospiraceae bacterium | reverse complement strand
CATGGAAAGACTTTTTTGTTTTTTCACTGTCTACTTGACAGGGGGCACTTCATTCGCCCGGATACAAAAAGCCCCGCTTTGATACAGTTGAGAGCTGATAAACGCGGAAACGCACCTATTATTTTACAGATTTTGTGAATTATCCGTAAATTTTTTAAGTAAAGCCCAAAAAATAGGTTGGTATTTTTCCTTTTTTATGGTACAATAACCAAGGAATATGTGCAGGAGGAGCTATGGGAACGGCATTTGTCATCGCATCAGGAAAGGGCGGAACCGGAAAAACCTCGCTAACCGGCGGGGTGGGCAGCTGCCTGGCCGCGATCGGGCGGTCGGTCCTCTGTATCGACGGGGACGTGGGTCTGCGTAATCTGGACTTGACCCTGGGCATGAGCGATCAGGTTCTGATGGATTTTACCGATGTGATGGAGGGTCGCTGTACCCTGTCGGAGGCCGCTGTGGAGCATCCCACCATCCACGGCCTGTTTCTTCTGACCGCGCCGGTTTCCGTTCCGCTGGAGTCCATCGACCCGGCGGGGATGCGGGAGCTGGTAACACAGGCGAAGCAGAGCTATGACTATGTGCTGGTGGACGCGCCCGCCGGTATGGGCAAGGGGCTGGAGCTGGCGGCCTGCGGCGCAGACCGGGCAATCATCGTGGTCACATCCGATGCGGCCTCCCTGCGGGACGGACAGCGCATCGCCGGACTGTTGGACAGTATGGTTGCCAAACAACAGCTTGTGGTGAACCGGGTACAGCCCAAGCTCCTGCGGAAGATGGCCGCCACTATCGACGACGCCATGGACGCCGTGGGACTGGGTCTGCTGGGCCTTGTCCCGGAGGACAGCAAGGTGCCTCTGGCGGCCTGTCAGGGTACGCCGGTGATTATGGCCGGGAAACGGGGTGCACCCATGGCCTATTACCGCATCGCCCAACGGCTGGAGGGGAAGGCGGTTCCCCTGAAAAACCTGCACTGAAACGGACGAGTAAACCCCGGAACAACTCATTAAAAAACCAAAATAAAGAAAGGAGCGCTTCCCCTTGAACATCGCATTGATGTCTCACGACAGAAAAAAGGAGCTGATGGTGCTGTTTTGCATTGCATACTGCGGCGTCCTCTCCCAACACACGGTCTGTGCCACCAATACCACCGGACGATTGGTAGCCGAGGCCACCGGTCTGCCCATTCATCTCTATCTGTCCCACGCCCACGGCGGCACTCAGCAGATCGGCGCACGCATCGCCTATAACGAAGTGGATATGGTTCTGTTCTTCAACGACCCCAGATCTGCGGATCTGGACGACGACCTGGGCTATATCGCAAAGCTGTGCGACCAGTACAACGTCCCCCTTGCTACCAACGTAGCCACGGCAGAGATGCTGATTCACGGTCTGGAGCGGGGCGATCTGGACTGGCGGAACATTCTTCGCCTCTGATTGGAGCGCCCCTGCCGCTTCTGCGGCAAACAGCTGAATATCTGATTTCCGTTTAGACTGCCGAGTTTTTCGGCAGTCTTTTCGTATTCGTGGTTCCCTAAAACTAAAACAGCACCCGCACCGCCCAGGCTGCGGAAAGGAACCCCGCCGCGTCCGCGCACAGGGCGGCGGGAACGGCGTACCGGGTGCGGTGGATACCCAGACCCCCGAAGTAGACCGAGATGGTGTAAAATGTGGTTTCCGTGGAGCCAAGCATCACGGCGGCGGTTCGTCCCACCTCGGAGTCCGGGCCATATTGAGCAATCAATTCCGCCCCCACCCCCAACGCGCCGCCTCCGCTGATGGGGCGAATCAGCAGCAGCGGGGCCACCTCCGGGGGAATTCCGAACCGGCTCAGCACCGGCCCCAGAAGGCCCTCCACTGCCTCCAGAAAGCCGGATGTACGCATCAGAGAAATACACACCAGCATAGTCAACAGGGACGGAAAGATACGCACCACCACCCGGAGGCCCTCGGCGGCGCCCACGGTCAGCGCCTCATAGACGTTCACCCGGCGGAACAGGCCCCACAGCACCCCGCCCACCAGAATGAACACCGGCAGCACAGCGGAAAAGCCCTCCATGGCCTCACCTCCAAATACGGGACAGCAGCTTTGCCGCCAGAATCCCCACCAAAACGGAGATACCGGAGGACAGCCACACGGCGGGCAGAATGTCAAAGGGCGCGGCGGCCCCCGCATCTGCCCGGAGGGCCGCCACCGTGGTGGGGAGAAGCTGAATCGAGGCCGTGTTGCAGATCACCAGCATACACAGCGCGTCGGAGGCGTTTCCGCTGCCGTCGTACATCCCTCTTGCCGCCCGAATCCCGGCCGGGGTGGCGGCGTTCCCCAGGCCCAGCAGATTGGCGGAGACGTTGGCGGAGATATCCCCCAGCACCTGCCGGTTCTCCGCAAAGGCGGGGTACAGCCGCCTCAGCACCGGACGCAGGAGCCGGGCCAGAGCATCCATGGCCCCCGCCCGGCGCAGTACCTCCAGAATCCCCGACCACAGGCTCATAATGCCCGCCAGAGACAGGGCCAGCGTCACGGCGGAGGCCGCGCCCTCCGTCATGGCGGCGGACAGCTCCGGCAGCGTGCCGGTAAGGGCACCGAACAGCAGGGACAGGGAAAAGTACAGAGCCAGTATCCAGGTCATTGCCATTTAAAACGCCTCCCATTGGAAGATTAAACCCGAAACGCAGAGCGCATTTGTGCTGATGCTTCAACCCTATGCAGATATTTATGTCAACATGACGAAAATTTCTGAAAAAAACCTGAAAAAAAGAGGAAACCAATAATTGACAAGCTTCGACAAAGCGTGTATAGTATAGGGGTGAAAGTGTTAACCCCATTGTATCCAGAGAGGAGAACCTATTATGAAAGCAACTGGAATCATTCGTAAGGTCGATGAGCTGGGCAGAATCGTCATCCCCATCGAACTGCGTCGTACCATGGGCATCGAGCAAAAGGACAAGCTGGAGATCTACGTGGAGGGTGGAAACATCATCCTGAAGAAGTATGAGCCGGCCTGCATCTTCTGCGAAAGC
Source organism: Oscillospiraceae bacterium (assembly GCA_021203345.1). Classification (GTDB taxonomy): domain Bacteria; phylum Bacillota; class Clostridia; order Oscillospirales; family Oscillospiraceae; genus JAJQBJ01. The sequence continues at coordinate 19,510 of JAJQBJ010000065.1, read as the reverse complement.
GATGAGGATATCATCCAGTTCCGCGGCAAGAATGTTTGCCGTAACTGCGCCAAGGCGCTGCAAATCCGCTGACCGGAAGAAATCAAAAAAGCGATGGAACAATGCGTTTCATCGCTTTTTATTTTTGCCTGCTATCGCAGGCGGCAGTGATTCTGCATGGTTCTCCTGATGAACAGGTTTTCAATTTAAAAGGGAGACTTTTTGGCTTCATTGAAATGTAATTTTTCCTTTTGAGAAAATTTCTATCACGAAGGGGGCTTTTTCAACCCCATTTCTTTTTGACGGGGCAAAAAGAAACGGTGTCGACCCGCCTGCGACTCGCATGGCCTCCGGCCATCGCGCCCTGCATTGGCGCAAAAGAAGAAATGGCCTGGCGGCCCGCGCTTCAAAGAAAAACCCCTGTTTCCCGTGGCCCGGGAAGAACGGGCCACGGGTTTGTAATGTGACAGTAAACTTGTCAACAACGTTCAATACGGTGGAAAATCACAAATCTTTTGCACTGTTAAAACTTGCTCCGTTTCACTACTTCACATTTTGAGTGACTCCATCTTTACAATTCCCCGGATTATCGGTATAATTGGTTCACTATCCTTTTGACAAAAGTGGGGATTACCAATGCTGCTGCGGCTGGAACACATTACAAAAACCTATGGAACCCGAACGCTATTGGAGGACGTGACCCTCTACATCAGCGAGGGCGACCGCATCGGGGTGGTCGGCGTCAATGGGGCGGGAAAATCCACCCTTCTGATGCTGGCAGCCTCGGCCATGGAGCCGGATCAGGGCACCGTCAGCCGGAACCCCAACGTTCGGGTGGAATACCTGTCCCAGACCCCGGCGTATGACCCGGAAAATACGGTGCTGGAGCAGGTTTTTGCGGGCCTTGACCCGGACGCCCGGACTCTGGCAGAGTATGAGGCAAAGACCATCCTGACCAAGCTGGGCATTTTCGATTTTGAGGCGAGAATGGGCGCCCTGTCCGGCGGACAGCGCAAGCGGGTCGCCATTGCCTCGGCCCTGGTTCATCCCGCCGACGTGCTGATTCTGGACGAGCCCACCAACCACCTGGACGCAGAAATGATCGCCTGGCTGGAAACCCGGCTGAACGCCACCAAGGCTGCGCTGCTGATGGTAACTCATGACCGGTATTTTCTGGAGCAGGTAGCCACCCGCACGCTGGAGGTGGACGGCGGCTCCATTTACGGCTACGAGGGGGGCTATTCCGCCTATCTGGCGGGCCGGGCCGCCCGGTTGGAGCTGGAGCAGGCCATGGAGCGGAAGCGTCAGGCTACCCTGCGCCGGGAGCTGGCCTGGGTGTTACAGGGGCCATGCGCCCGGGGGACGAAAAGCCGGGACAGATTGGAGCGCTACGAGGCGTTAAAGGCTCAGGCCGGGCCGCTGGAGCATCCGGAGTCCACGGCCCTCTCCGCCGCCGCTAGCCGACTGGGAAAAAAGACGATTGAATTTCAGCACGTCACCAAGACCCTGGGCGGGCGCACCATCATCGAGGACTTTGACTGTATGCTCCTGCGGAATGACCGCATCGGCATTGTGGGGCGGAACGGCTCCGGGAAATCCACCCTGCTGAACCTGTTCGCCGGGCGGTTGGAGCCGGACTCCGGCCAAATTCTCCGGGGCGAAACGGTGAAAATCGGCTACTTCGACCAGGAGGGCGTGGAGCTTGACCCCACGGAACGGGCCATTGACTACATCCGGGGCATCAGCAACGCCATTCACACCCAGGAGGGGACGCTGACCGCCTCCAAACTGATGGAGAACTTTCTGTTCTCCGGGGAGCTGCAATATACCCCCATCGGAAAGCTCTCCGGCGGGGAACGGCGGCGGCTGTTCCTGCTGGGGGTGCTGGCCGCCGCCCCCAATGTGCTGCTGCTGGACGAGCCCACCAATGACCTGGACATCCCCACCTTGACCATTTTGGAGGACTATTTGCAGTCCTTCCCCGGCGCGGTGATTGCCGTATCCCATGACCGATATTTTTTGGATCGGGTCTGCCGCCGAACGCTGGCGGTGGAGGGCGATGGGCGGGTCATCCCCTGCCCCGGCGGCTATACGGAGTATTTGGAATCCAAACAGCAGGAAAAACGAGCCGTCGCCAAGGCGGAAAAGAAAAAACAGCCGAAACCGACCCAGCCCAAGCAGCAGAAATTGAAATTCACCTTCCAGGAGCAGCGCGAATACGCCCACATTGAGGAGGACATCGCCGCACTGGAGGAGCAGCTTTCCCAACTGACCGCCGAGCAGGAGGCCCACGCCACGGACTATCTGGCGTTACAGGAGCTTCTGGAGCAGCAGGCCCAGGTGGAGGCCCAGCTGGAGGAAAAAATGGAGCGGTGGGAATACCTCACCGACCTGGCGGAGCGAATCGAGGCCCAGTCATGAGCGATACGCCCTTATACGACAGTCTGAAATCCCTGGAGCAGCGCCGCCCACTGCGGTTTGATATGCCCAGCCACCACGGAAAGCCTCTCCCCTACTTCGCCCCGGCGGACTGGACGGCGCTGGACTGGACAGAACATAACGCCACCGGCGACCTGTTCACCGGCGGAGACTGCATTGAGGCGGCGGAACAGCGCTGGGCGGAACGCTGGGAAGCCGAGGGCTGTCTGTTCCTGACCGGCGGCTCCACTGAGGGCGTTCACACGGCGCTGCACCTGTGCTGCAAGCCGGGGGACTGTATCCTGGCGGACAGGGGCAGTCACCGCTCCCTTTGGAACGGGTTGGCGCTGCTGGACGTGGAGCCGGTCTTTCTCCCCCGCCCCTGGGATGGGGAGCGGGAAATCAGCGGCCCGATTGACCCGGCAGCGGCAGAAGCCCTCTGGGATGAGCATCCGGAGGCCAAAGCCCTGTTCGTCACCTCCCCCACCTATTACGGCGTTCTCTCCGATATCCCCGCCCTGGCGGCGGTGGCTCACCGTCACGGCGGCGTTTTGATTGTGGACTGCGCCCACGGTGCCCATTTGCCCTGGGTGGGCCTGCCTACCCCCTGTCAACAGGGGGCGGATTTGACGATTCTCTCCGCTCATAAGGAGCTGCCCGCGCCGGGACAGAGCGCTTTGCTTTTATATCGCGGCTTTTCCCCGGAACGGGTGCGGCAGGCGGGGCGCATTTACGGCTCCTCCTCCCCCAGCTATGTGATGATGGCGGCCATGGACGCGGTGCGGGGCTGGCTGGACGAAACCGGCGCTTACGCCCATCTGACCCAGACCGTCCTTCCCCCGGTGCGGCGGCGGCTGGAGCGGGAAACGGCCTTCCGGCTGACCGCCAACGACGACCCGGCCCGGCTGGTCCTCTCCACCCGGGGAACGGGCTGCACCGGCTTTCAGGCGCTGGAACGGCTGGAGCAGGCGGATATTTTCATCGAAATGGCGGATTTGACTCATCTGGTCTTGATTACCTCCTGTCTGGACAATGAAGCGGACTTTGACCGGCTGATCACGGCGCTGCACGACCTGTTCTCCCCCGCCCCGCTGGATCTGCCTCCGCTGCCGACACCCCCTCCCCTGCCGCCACGGGTCTGTTCCCTGCGGCGGGCGCTGTTCTCCCCCAGGGAGGAACGATCTCTCAAGGACTGCGCGGGCCTTGTTTCGGCGGAGCAAATTGCCCCCTATCCCCCCGGCGTTCCCATTGTGCTGCCGGGGGAACAGATTGAAAAAAAACATCTGGCCTATTTGCAGAAAATAGGGTATAATATCAGTCAGAATGGAATCGTTTGCAGCCTGCCCCCGGCCCTTTGACCGGAACAGGAGAAGGAAGGAAAAGGAGAAACCCCGATGAAGCTCGTTATATCCATCGTCAACCGGGACGACGCCCCGGTTTTGGTGAAAAAATTATCCCAGGAGGGCTTTTCCTCCACCTCGTTTCCCTCGATCGGGGGCCTGAACGCGGAAAACTGCACCGTACTGGTGGGCGTAGACCAGGAAAAGGTGCAGCAGGTCAAGGACGTGATTCACGCCTGCTGCCATCAGCGGCCCCATCAGATTCCCGCCGCCACGGAGCCGCCCTATTATCCTCCCCGCCCCATGGAGACGGTCATCAGCAGGGCCACCATCTTCGTGATGGAAATCGACTCCTTTGAGCGCGTATGATTCCCAATAACCTTTCTGCCCTGGCGGGCAACGCCGCCATTCACCGGCAGCTGACCCAGGGCCACCTGAGCCACGCCTATATCATCAGCGGCCCTCCCGGCTCCGGGCGGCATACCCTGGCGAACCTGATTGCACAGATGCTGGTCTGCTCCGCCCCGGAGGGACAGCGGCCCTGCGGCCACTGCACCAACTGTAAAAAGGCCGCCGCCCATATCCATCCGGACATTATCTCCGTTCCCGCTCTGATGGAGAACGGAAAGCGGCTGAATCCCGCCCGGGCCAGGGAATACCACAGCGACGCATACATCGCCCCCAACGAGGCCGGGCGGAAGGTCTATCTGTTTGAACAGGCCGGGGAGCTGAGCGAAGCGGTGCAGAACGTCCTGCTGAAGCTCATCGAGGAGGGGCCGCCCTACGCCGCCTTTCTGCTGGTGGTGGAGCACAGCGGACAGCTGTTGCCCACGGTCTGCTCCCGGTGTGAGGAATTGAAGCTGACTCCGGTTTCGCAGGAGGAGACGCTGGCCTTTCTGTCCCAACGCTACCCCAACCGCGCCCCGGAGGAGCTGCAACGGGCGGCGGCCCAGTGCGGCGGGATTCTGGGTCGGGCCGTGGAGGAATTGGAACACGGCCCCGCAGAATCCGAGGGTCTGCCCCTGGCGGTGGAATTTTGCACCGCCCTGGCAAACCGAAAGGAGACGGAGCTGGCCGCGTTTATGGCGCAGAACGAAAAGCACAGCCGGGAGGAGCTGATTGCCATGGGCCATCAGTGCCGCGTCCTGCTGCACAGCGCCCTGCTCCTGTCGGTAGGACAGCCCGCCCAATCGGGGGAGCCTGTCTGTAAGGCCCTCTCCGGTCTGCCCCAGCGGGCGCTGCTTCAGCTGGATAGCCTGATGAACGAGGCCATCGACCGGCTGGAGGGCGTCGCCGGTTCCGGCCACCTGCTGGGCTGGCTGGCCGTGTCCTGTGCTGAGATACTGAACGAGATTTAATTTGAAATAATCGGAAATTGGAGATTGTCATGACTGAAATTATCAGTGTCCGCTTTAAAAACGGCGGAAAAGAGTATTATTTTAACCCCAACGGCGTGCAATACAAGCCGGGGCAGAGCGTCATTATCGAAACCTCCCGGGGCGTGGAGTTTGGGGAGTGTACCAAGGGGAACACCATGGTGGACGAGATGACGCTGGTTTCTCCCCTCCGTCCGGTGCTGCGCCCCGCCTCCCCGGAGGATGAAAAGCGCCTGGCCCTGAACAAGCAGAAAGAAGCCGAAGCCTTTGCTATCTGCGAAAAAAAGATCGCCGAGCATAACCTTGACATGAAGCTGGTGGAGGTGGAGTACAACTTTGAGGGCAGCAAGATCCTGTTCTTTTTCACCTCCGACGGACGGGTGGACTTCCGGGAGCTGGTGTGGGACCTGGCTGCCATCTTCCACACCCGTATCGAGCTGCGGCAAATCGGCGTTCGGGACGAGGCAAAGCTGCTGGGCGGTCTGGGCATCTGCGGGCGGCCCTTCTGCTGCTCCGCCTTTCTGGACGATTTTCAGCCCGTGTCCATCAAAATGGCAAAGACCCAGAATCTCTCCCTGAATCCCACCAAAATCTCCGGGGCCTGCGGGCGGCTGATGTGCTGCCTGAAATACGAGCAGGACGCATACGAGGACGCATTGAAGCGCTGCCCCAAGGTGGAATCTCTGGTGGAAACCCCCGACGGGGTCGGCACCATCCGCTCCGTCAACCTCCTGCGGGAAACCACCCGGGTGCGGCTGGACAGCTCCCCCGATACGGCGGAGGTCTATCCCTGTGAGGAGCTGAAGGTGATCCGTTCCGGCAAGGGCAAGCGGCCCGAGGGCTACGAGATACCGGAACCCCAGCCGAAGCCGGAGCGCACCCACCTCCGGGAAACTGCCCCCATCCCCCAGGAAAAGACCCCGGCGGAAAAAGCCCATCCTCCCAAGGCCTCCCGCCGCAGTCAGGCTCCTGCCGCCGCCACAGAGCCGAACACAGAGGCGGAGAACCCCGCCACCCGACAGAAGAAAAACAAAAATCAGGCCCGGCAGAAAAAGCCCCGGAAAAAGACCTCTCCCCAGGGCCAGACTGCCCCGGCAGAAAAGCCCGCTCCTGCCCCGGAGGGAAAGCAGTCCCAAGACAGCGCCGGCAAAAAATCCGGCAATCAGGGCCAGCGGCGGAACAACTATCACCGCAATTTCCACCGGAAAAAGTCCGGCGAGAACGCTCAGGGCGAAAACGCCGTGCCGAAGAATCCGCAATCCTGATACCCAAAGGCAACAAAAACTGCTGTAGAATTTTGCTTCTACAGCGGTTTTTTTACTCTTTTAATTTTTTCCACTCCGCCACGGCCAGCTGGTCGCAGCGGTCATTATAGGGATCGGAGGCATGGCCCTTGACCCAATGATAGCTCATCCGGTGTATTTGACACAGGTTCAAAAGCTCCTCCCACAGATCCGGGTTCAGCGCCGGTTTTTTGTCCGACTTCACCCAGCCCCGCTTGCGCCAGCCCACGGCCCAGCCCTTTTCCAATGCGTCGATCACATACTTGGAATCGGAGTAAAGCTCCACCTGACAGGGCCGGTTCAGGGCCTTTAGACCCTGAATCACGGCGGTCAGCTCCATGCGGTTGTTGGTGGTGTTCCGCTCTCCCCCGGACAGCTCCTTTCGATGCTCGCCGTAAAGCAGGATACAGGCCCAGCCGCCGGGGCCGGGGTTCCCGGAGCAGGCCCCGTCCGTGTACAGGGTGACAGTTTTCAGCGGGGACGGATTATTCATGCTCCGTCTCCTGCACGTCCGTTTCCGCTGTCTCCGGGGCCGCTGCCTCCTCCGTCTCGCTCTCCGTTTCCTCCGGATTTGTCTTGGACAGGGAAATCAGCCGTACCTCGTCCCGGATATCCATGACCTTCACGCCTTGGGTGACCCGGCTGTACAGGTTGATTCCGCCGGCGGAGGTGCGGATGATGGTTCCGTCGTCCGCAATCATCATCACATCGTCCTCCGGGTTCAGCATGGAGATACCGGCCACCTTGCCGGTTTTTTCCGTCAGGTTGTAGTTTTTCTGGCCCAGACCGCCCCGTTGCTGGAGGGTGTATTCCTCCAACGCCGTGCGCTTTCCATAGCCCTTTTCCGTCACCGTCAGCAGGCTGTCGCCGTCGCAGCACTTCTCCATGCCCACCAGATAGTCGCCCTCCCGCAGCTTCATGCCGCGGACGCCAACGGCCTCCCGGCCCATGGGGCGAATGTCCGTCTCCCGGAACCGAATCGCCATGCCCTCCCGGGAGCAGAGCATCAGCTCCTCCGTCCCGTCTGTGGGCCGAACGGCGATCAGCTGGTCACCTTCCTCCAGCGTCAGGGCCTTAATGCCCGCCTTCCGGGCGGTGTTGATGGAGTCCAGCGCAATACGCTTGACCGTTCCGTTCCGGGTGGCCATGACCAGATACCGGTCAGGCAGGAACTCCCGGACGTACAGCAGGGCCGTTACCTTTTCGTCCTGCTCCAACGGCAGCAGGTTCGTAATGACGGTTCCCTTGGCGGTGCGGCTGGCCTCCGGGATCTGGTAGCCCTTCCGCCGGTGTACCCGTCCCCGGTCCGTAAAGAACAGGATATAGTCGTGGGTGGAACAGGTGAACAGGGTGTTCACACAGTCCTCCTCCCGAAGGGATTGGCCGGAAATGCCCTTGCCGCCCCGCTTCTGGCTGCGGTAGGTGGAGGCCTGTGTCCGCTTAATATAGCCGTTCTGGGTCAGAGTAAAGACACAGTCCGTCTCCTCGATCAGATCCTCAATGTCGATCTCGTCCTCTACGTCCTGAATCTCCGTCATACGGTCGTCGCCGTACTTGTCCCGGATGGCAATCAGCTCCTCCTTCAGCACCTGGCGCAGCAGGCTCTCGTCGCTGAGCAGCTTCTGATAGTAGGTGATCTTTTCCTCCAGCTCTTTATATTCCGCCTCCAGCTTTTCCTTTTCCATGCCCTGCAAGCGCTTGAGCTGCATATCCAGAATAGCCTGGGCCTGAATCTCGGAAAGACCGAAATGGCTCATCAAATCCTCTTTGGCCCGGTCATAGCTGGTGCGGATGATACGAATGACCTCGTCAATGTTGTCCTGGGCAATCAGCAAACCCTCCAACAGATGGGCCCGCTCCTGGGCGCGTTTCAAGTCATACCGGGTGCGCCGGGTGATGACCTCCTCCTGGAAGGTCAGATATTCGTCCAGATACTCCCGCAGGGTCAGCACCTTGGGCTGTTTCTGGTTGTGTACCAGCGCCAGCATGATGATGGAAACGCTGGACTGCATAGCGGTCTGAGCAAACAGGCGGTTCAGCACCACCTGGGGGTTTGCGTCCTTTTTCAGCTCGATAACCACCCGCATACCGTTCCGGTCGGATTCATCCCGCATATCGGAGATGCCCTCCAGCCGCTTGTCATGCACCTGGTCGGCGATGTTGCGAATGAGCTGACGCTTGTTCACCTGATAGGGCAGCTCGTTGACGATGATGCGGATGCGATCTTTTCCGTATTCCTCAAACTCCGTCCTGGCCCGCAGCGTGACCTTACCACGGCCAGTGGCATAGGCGGCGCGGATGCCGCTGCGCCCCATGATGATTCCCTTGGTGGGGAAGTCCGGCCCCTGAACGCACTCCATCAAATCCGACAGAGTACACTCCGGGTCGTCCAGCACGCAGATACAGGCGTTGATGACCTCTTTCAGGTTGTGGGGCGGAATATTGGTGGCCATGCCCACGGCAATGCCGCTGGAGCCGTTCACCAGCAGGTTCGGGAACCGGGAGGGAAGAACCCGCGGCTCCTTCCGGGACTCGTCAAAGTTGGGATCCCAGTCCACGGTGTCCTTGTCGATATCCCGCAGCATTTCCGCCGCGATTTTGCTCAGTCTGGCCTCGGTATACCGGTAAGCCGCCGGGGGGTCGCCGTCCACGGAGCCGAAGTTGCCGTGTCCGTCCACCAGCATATACCGCATGGAGAAGTTCTGCGCCAGACGAACCATGGCGTCATAGACGCTGGCGTCGCCGTGGGGATGATATTTACCCAGCACGTCGCCCACGCAGGTGGCGGACTTCTTAAACGGCTTGTCGTTGGTCAGGCCGTCCTCGTGCATGGTGTACAGAATACGGCGGTGAACCGGCTTTAATCCGTCCCGCACGTCGGGGAGGGCCCGGCCCACAATCACCGACATGGCGTATTCGATATAGCTTTTCTGCATTTCCCCGGCCAGCTCATTCTCCGTAATCACCTGGTCGGGAAAGAGAATGTCCTCCGGTTTATAATCTCTTTTATGTGCCATCTGTCCTCACCCCCTCAGATATCCAGATTGACGACGGACTTGGCGTTGGATTCGATCCAGGCCCGCCGGGGCTCCACTTCCTCGCCCATCAGAATGGTAAAGATTTTGTCCGCAGCAATGGCGTCCCCCAGCGTGATACGCCGCAGGGAGCGCTTTTCCGGGTCCATGGTGGTTTCCCAAAGCTCATGGGGGTCCATTTCGCCCAGGCCCTTGAACCGGCTGACCTCCACCTTGGCGTTGGGGTTCCCGGCCCTCATTTCGGCGCTGACCTTATCCCGCTCCTCATCGGAATAGGCCACCCGGGTGGTTTTGCCCCGCACCAGCTTGTACAGCGGCGGCACGGCAGAATACACATATCCATGCTCGATCAGGGGCCGCATATAGCGGAAGAAGAAGGTCAGCAGCAGCGTGCGGATGTGGGAGCCGTCCACATCGGCATCAGCCATAATGATGATTTTATGATAGCGCAGCTTGTCCAGATTGAATTCGTCCCCGATCCCGGCCCCCAGGGCCACGATCATAGGATACAGCTTATCATTGCCATAGATTTTATCCGCCCGGGCCTTTTCCACGTTCAGCATCTTGCCCCACATAGACAGAATGGCCTGGAACCGAGAATCCCGGCCCTGAATGGCGGAACCGGCGGCGGAATCGCCCTCTACGATATAGATTTCGCACAGGGAGGGGTCGCGCTCGTTGCAGTCCTGGAGCTTGTCGGGCATCTGTCCGGACTCCAGCCCCGTTTTCCGCCGCACCGACTCCCTGGCCTTGCGGGCGGCCTCTCTGGCCCGGGAGGCCATCATGGCCTTGTCCAGAATGGCCTTTCCTACGGCGGGGTTTTCCTCCAGATACTCGTTCAGGGCCTTCGTCACCACGGAGCTGACCAGAGTTCTGATTTCGCTGTTGCCCAGCTTGGCCTTGGTCTGCCCCTCGAACTGGGCCTCCATCAGCTTTACGGAAATCACACAGGTCAGGCCCTCCCGCACGTCCTCGCCGGAAACCTTTTCCTCGTCCTTCAGCAGCTTTTTCTTCTTGCCGTAGGCGTTGATCACGTTGGTAATGGCCCGCTTAAAGCCCTCCTCATGCATACCGCCCTCCGGGGTGTGAATGTTGTTGGCAAAGGACACAATGATCTCATTATAGCTGTCGGTGTACTGCATGGCGATCTCCGCCATGGAGCCGTCCTTCTCCCCCGCCATATAGATCACGCTGGGGTGAATGGCCTCCTTATTCTCGTCGATGAAGGTGACAAACTCCCGAATACCGCCCTCATAGCACATGGTTTCCGCCTGCTCCTGTCCGGGGCGGCAGTCCTCCATGTGGATGGTCAATCCCGCGTTCAGGAAGGCCTGCTCCCGCATCCGCTTATGCAGCGTCTCGTAGGAGTAAACCGTGTCCTCAAACATCTCCGGGTCGGACTGGAAGGTGACGGTGGTGCCGGTGCGGTCAGTCTGTCCCACGATGGTCATTTCCTCCGTCACATCGCCCCGGGAGAATTTCATCTCGTAGATATTGCCGTTCCGATGCACCTGGACGGTCATCCACTGGGACAGGGCGTTCACCACGCTGGCGCCCACGCCGTGCAGACCGCCGGAAACCTTGTAGCCGCCGCCGCCGAACTTGCCTCCGGCGTGTAGGATGGTGTACACCACCTCCAGGGCGGGCTTGCCGGTCTGGGGCTGAATATCCACGGGTACGCCGCGTCCATTGTCCTTGACCTGAATCACATCCCCCTCCAAAATGGAGACGGTGATTTCCGTACAGTAGCCAGCCAGCGCCTCGTCAATGGCGTTGTCCACGATTTCATACACCAGATGATGCAGACCGCTGGAGGAGGTAGAGCCGATATACATACCGGGGCGCTTCCGCACCGCCTCCAGACCCTCCAGAACCTGAATTTCTGATGCGTCGTATTCGTTGTCCCGTTCTACAAACGTGCTTTTTTCCAAATCAGACATAATTCATTTCCTTTTCGTCCATCATGATTTTCTGCGTCTTACTCTTGTCCTTATTCCGAAAGACCGAAGCCTTTTATCTGTTGACTTTCATATCGTTTTAACAGCGTAGCCGTGGAAAGCTGAGAAATATACAATCGCTCCCGCTTTCCGTCGTCACAGAGGACATAGGATTTTGGAATCTCCTCGCTGACGTTGACCACCTTGCCCGCCTTTTCCGCTCTGGCCAGATAGTCCCGTGTGATGTGAGACTGGGAGGTCACATCCAAATCAAAGACCCCGATGATATCATCCTCGTGTACCACGACGGATTGACCCAAATGCAAATACATGACTTCCTCCTCATATCATCTTCCCGGCCTGAATGTGAAAGACCTTTCCCTCCTTCAGGGACTGCAAGCGCTCGTCCTCACAGCAGGTAATAAACACCTGTCCCCCCTGAATACAGTTCAGCACAAACTCCTGCCGCCGGGGATCCAGCTCGCTGAGAACATCGTCCAGCAGCAGCACCGGATACTCCCCGCTGTCATGAAAGGAAATCTCCCGCTCCGCTAGCTTTAAGGACAGCGCCGCTGTGCGGGTCTGTCCCTGACTGCCATAGGTTTTGGTGGAGATCCCGTTCAGGGTGACCAGAAAATCGTCCTTATGCGCCCCGGCCAGACAGGCATGAGCCTCTAGCTCAGCGGCCCTCAATCTTGCTTGCTGGGCCAACAGACAGGGCAGCAGCTCTGCGGGGGACGCCTCCGGGTCCGGGATTTCCTTCACGGTCTGATAGGACAGCTCCATCCTCTCCCGTCCGCCGGAAAAGCGCCAGTGGATGTCCGGGGCATACTCCCGCAGCTTGCGGATATAGTGGGCGCGGTAGTGAATCAGGATCGCCCCGGTCTGGGCCAGCCGGAGGTTAAAATCCTCCAGCGTCTCCAGCAGGTCGGGCTTTTCTTTCCAGTCCTTCAAAATGCGGAGCTTATGCTCGTACAGCCGGTGATACTCCGACAGCGCCCTGGCGTATCTGGGCCGAAGCTGGCTGATGGAGGTGTCCAGAAACCGCCGCCGCACGGCGGCTCCCTCCCGAATCAGATACAAGTCCTCCGGAGAAAAAAGCACCGTGTTCAGGATGCCGGACAGCTCCGCCGCATTTTTCAGCTTCACGCCGTTTTTCGTCATCTGCCGCCGTCCGGTTCGGTTCAGCCGGGATTCCAGCAGAAACTCCCTCTCCTGGCTCCATACTTTAGCCTTTATGGAGCCTGTCTCCCGATCAAAGGAGATCAGCTCTCGATCAGACCTGGCCCGGGGGCTTTTCGCCCCGGAAAAATAGCCCACCGCCTCCAGCAGATTGGTTTTGCCCTGGGCGTTCTCCCCGAAAATCACATTGATGCCGGGGTGAAACTCAGCATACAGCCCCTCATAGTTCCGAAAGCCCTCCAGCTGTAATGCGTCTACCCGCATTGCACTGTAATTTCAATCTCCCCCAGGGTGACGATATCCCCCGGACGGATCTTCTTTCCCCGCATGGTGCAGACCTGACCGTTGACAAGGACCTGCCCCTCCTGAATCAGGAGCTTGGCCTCTCCGCCTGTTTCCGCCACGCCCTCAAATTTCAGCAGGGATTCCAGCTTGATAAATTCACTGGTGATATTGGAAGTGACCTTCTGCATTGCAAAAACGCCTCTCGTTTCGACTTAATTGGCCTTGATTCTGACCGGCAGAACCATATACAAAAAGTTATCCGTACCGTCCGCCGGCACCAGGATACAGGGGGAAATGGCAGTGTTCAGCTCCACCCGCAGCTCGTCCGCCGGAGCGGCCCGCAGGGCCTCCATCAGATACCGGTTGTTAAAACCGATCTCCAGCCCCTTTCCGTCCCCGGCCACATAGCACTCGTCATAGGCGTTGCCGATGGCGGTGGCAGTTTTGATGGTCAAAAGGTTCTCCGTAAAGGTGCAGTGGAGGGGGCTTTTCTGCTTCTCGCTGATAATCAGGGATACCCGATCCACCGAAGCCATCAGCGCCTTCCGGGCGGCGGTGAGGACAATGGGATTATTCCGGGGAATGGACTGGCGGTAATTCAGGAATTCGCCCTCCAGCCGTCTGGCGATCAGGGTGGTGTCCCCCACCTTGAACATGATGTGGCGGCCACCCTGGACAAATTCCACCGGGTCCTCCGTATCGCCGCAAATCTTTTCCACCTCGGAGAGGGCCGCACCGGGCACCACAAAGGAAAATTCGGGCACGCCCTCCTTTTCCAGCGTCTGCTCCTTCCGCAGGGCCAGCCGGAACCCGTCTACGGAAACCACGGTGACGCTGCCGTCCTCCGCCACCTCGAACAGGGAGCCGGTGTGTACCGGCCTGGCCTGGGTGGTGGCGACACAGAACAGGGTCTGTCCGATCATGGCCTTTAGCTTTTTCTGCTCCATGACCACCCGGTTCACATATTCCACGGAGGGCAGCTCCGGAAATTCCTCCGCGTCCGTTCCCAGAATGTTGAATTCGCTGGCGCCGCAGGTGATTTTCACCATGAATTTATCGGAGTTAAATACCACGATATCATCAGGCAGGCGGCACACGATGTCCCCGAACAGCCGGGCGGACAGAACAAGGCTGCCCTGCTCCGTAATATCGGCGGGAACCACGGTGCGGATGCCTGTCTCCAGGTTATAGCCGGTCAGCTGAAGTTGCTTTCCGGCCTCCACTAGAATACCCTCCAGGGCGGGAATGGAGCTTTTCTGCGCTACCGTGCGGGAGGAGACGTTGATGGCCTGCAGCAGCAGGGCCTTTTCACAGGAAAATTTCATTATGGATGCCTCCGGTTTCTATGTAGAATGAAAGGAAATCGCACTCTCTCTCCGCCGCGCAGCGGAAAGAGAATAGATTTAGATTTTTAGTAGTAGTAGTAGGGAGCGGGAAAATGTGGAGAAGTCTCGTTTTTCCCGAAAATACGGGCATTTGTTCGTCCACAGGCGGGGTGGAAAAATAGGCCGGTTTTCCACCCTTTTAAAATGGAGGAGGAAGAATTCCAAAAAAATTTTCCCCATGTGGAAAACCAGTGTGGAAAAGTGGAAAACTTGTGAACGGAAAAGAGGGAGCCGGATGCTGCCCCTTTTAGCAATTTTTTGCGTCAAGGTTGGCCTTGATGTCCTTGATGATCTCCGCCGTGTCCCGGTTCTCCTTCACCAGTCGTTCCACCTTTTCAATGGCGTGCATCACGGTGGAGTGATCCCGGTTAAAGACCCGTCCGATCTCCTTCAGGGAAAGGGTGGTGATGTGACGAATGAGATACATGGAGATTTGCCGGGCGGTGTTGATCTCCTTGGTACGGGAGAGGCCCTTGATCTCCTGGGGGTTCAGGCCGTAGAATTTGGCGGTTTCCTCGATGATTTCGTCCGGGGAGGGAACAAACTCGTTCCGCTCCCGAATCAGGTCCCGAATGGCGCGGATCACGGTATCAATGTCCAGATTGCTCCCCATCAGCTCCTGATAGGCCAGAATTTTTCGCACGGTGCCCTCCAGCTGTCGCACGTTGGAGGTGATGTTCTCCGCGATGTACTCCGCCACGGATTCCGGCAAGTCCAGACCCATGGACATAGCCTTGTTTTTGATGATGGCCATGCGCGTTTCGTAGTCCGGCGGCTGGATATCCGCCAGAAGGCCCTGCTGGAAGCGGGTGCAGAGCCGTTCCTCCAGACGGTTCAGCTCGTTCGGGGCGTGGTCTGCCGTCAGAACGATCTGTTTTTTTGCCTCGTACAGCGTGTTGAAGGTGTGAAAAAATTCGATCTGTGTCTGGTCTTTGCCGGCGATGAACTGCACGTCGTCCATCAGAAGTAGGTCACATTCCCGGTATTTTTCCCGGAATTCTGCGTTGGTGCCATGGCCGATGGACTGCACCAGCTCGTTGGTAAACTGGTCGCCCTTGACATAGCAGATACGCAAGTCGGGCTTGGTCTTTTGGATGCGGTTGGCGATGGCGTAAAGCAGATGGGTCTTGCCCAGGCCGGAAGGGCCGTAGATGAAAAGGGGGTTATAAGTGTTCCCCGGTTTGTTAGCCACGGCCATGGCGGCGTTGTAGGCGAACCGGTTGGAGGAGCCGACCACAAAGGAGTCGAAGGTGTACTCCATGCTGCCGAACAGCAGGTTTTTGTTCTCCGGGTTCTGGGCGCGGTGGGCCTCCAACTCGCCCTCCCGCAGAATTACCAGCACAGTTTCGGTGCCAAATATCTCAAAGAGATGCTTTTCGATCAACTCCTGATAGCGGCTGGTGATGATGTCGTACTTGAATTGTGTAGGCGTATAAATAACAAAACTGTTGCCGTTCAGCTCAACTGCAACAGCGTCGTCGAACCAGGTTTGGATCGCCACCGGGGGCAGATCCTTTTCC
This sequence comes from Oscillospiraceae bacterium, assembly GCA_021203345.1. Classification (GTDB taxonomy): domain Bacteria; phylum Bacillota; class Clostridia; order Oscillospirales; family Oscillospiraceae; genus JAJQBJ01. The sequence continues at coordinate 3,770 of JAJQBJ010000065.1, read as the reverse complement.
AACAGGGAAAGAACCTTGGTCCAGATATCTGCGGCGGAATTCATAGGAAAACCTCACTTTGTCTCTTTCTTACTGTGGAAAACGGGATAGAACGCTACTCTCTATTATAGCGCAAGTCATACTTTCTTGCAAGGAAAACTGAAGAAATACATATAAAAAAAATCCGTTAGGAACGGCTTTCTGTGTCAATTTGGCAATTGACGCTCACGCGGGGTACTTTTGAAAGGGATGTAGCGGTAAATACTTTAAAATAAGGCCAATAAACCTATGAAAAGATGAATTACGTATCAGAAGAACATCAAATTGGGACAATAGCCGAAAAAATCTTAAAGAAAAGGTTGACAGGACAAGATAAAATCCGTTATAATGGGTGTTACGCATGAGGTACAGACTGTATCTTTGCATTTTTTTGACAACTGCGGCCGGTGTTTCTCAGAACCTGATTTCAGGCTCTGCCGGCTTGTTGAGTATTTTATTTCAGGAGGTGTCTTACCATGACGAAACGTACCTACCAGCCGAAGAAACGCCATGCCCAGAAGGTTCACGGCTTCCGTAAGAGAATGGCCACGTCCAATGGCCGCAAGGTTCTGTCCCGCCGTCGTGCGAAGGGCCGTGCGCGTCTGTCCTATTGATTCGGATGGCTCTGATCGGGAGGTCAGTCCTTCCCAGGGGTTCTGCGGGCAGAACTGAATAGAAAGAGCTGAATAGGGGCGGGGGATGATGTAATCTTACCGCCCCCTATGTTCATTATCTTTTTGTCTCAGGAACGCTCCGGCCCCGGGCTGAATTGGAGGAATTCGCGTGAACCATACCATCGTTCTCAAAAGCAATCGGGATTTCCGCCGGGCCTACCGGAAGGGGAAGTCCTGCGCCACGATGACCCTTGTCCTGTACTGTCGGAAAAATGGCGCCCAGCAAAATCGCCTGGGGATCACCACCGGCACCAAGGTCGGGAAAGCCGTGGTGCGAAACCGCATCCGCCGTCGTGTCCGCGCCATCTATCGGCTTCATGAAACAGAGCTGAGGGCGGGATACGACCTTGTGATTGTGGCAAGAGTCCGGGCCGCAGACGCGACCTATGCACAGCTGGAGAAGGATTTTCTCCGGTTGGCGAAACGAATGGATTTGCTGACGGGAGAGACAAAGGCATGAAAAAAATTTTGCTTACTCTGATCCGATTTTATCAACGGTTTATCTCCCCCATGTTTCCGCCCTGCTGCCGGTTTATCCCAACCTGCTCCCAGTATGCGCTGGAGGCCATCGAGAAGTACGGGGCGGCAAAAGGGGGATGGCTTGCTTTTCGCAGAATTATCAAGTGCCAGCCCTTCCACAGGCAGAAATCCATCGAGTATGATCCCGTACCCTGAACAGGGGTACTCTGGAGGATAATCTGACATGAGTTTTTTAAACCCCGTATTTAAGCTGTTCGGCCGTTTCCTGATGCTGCTGTACACATCCACCGGCAGCTATGTGCTGGCGCTGGTCATCTTCACCGTATTGATCAGACTGGTAATGTTCCCGATCTCCATTCAGAGCAAACGAAGCATGATGAAGACCCAGGGGCTTCAGGGAAAGATGCAGCAGCTGCAAAAGCAGTATGGCAAGGATAAGGAACGGTATAACGCAGAGGTACAGAAGCTGTACGAGGAGGAGGGCATAAATCCCATGGGCGGCTGCCTGTGGAGCTTGATTCCCCTGCCGGTTCTGTGGGGCGTGTATGCCATCGTGCGCCGCCCGCTGTTCTTTATGTACAACCTGACCGCAGACCAGGTGACCGCCGTGCAGGAGGCTGTGGAGGGTGTCGTCGGTGAGATCACCGGCAGCACCGCTTATATTGAGATTCAGGTGGCAAACCTGCTGAACACCGATTCCTCCGCGCTGGAGGCGGCGAAAACCGCCCTGGGCGATGCGGCCACCAAGCTCAGCACCACCATCGACTTCAACTTCCTGGGCATCAACCTGTCCCAGACCCCGCAGCTGAAATTCTGGGCCAACGGCCTTTCCTGGAACAGCATCGGCCTGTTCCTGCTGCCGGTGATTCTGGCGGCTGTTTCCTTCCTGACTTCCCTGGTTTCTCAGAGAACCAATAAGCTCAACAATGGCAACGGGAAAGATGAGAGCAACAGCAGCACCGACAGAACCACCAGACAAATGCTCATCATGATGCCGCTGATGTACATCTGGTTCGGCTTTATCATGCCGGCCGGTATGTGTATCTATATGATGATCTCCTGTCTGATTCAGATAGGTCAGGAAATGGTATCCGCCCGGCTGCTGCGAAGCAGATTTATGGAAGCTCAGAACAAAAAGGATGAGGAGGAGCGCCAGAAAAAGCTGGAGGAAAGCAGAAAGCGCCAGGAGAAAATCGAACAGCGTCAGCGTGAGGAAGAAGAAGCCAAAAAGCGCCGCAAGAAGAACGCGGTCAACGCGAAGAAAAAGAGCGACGAAGGCCCCAAAACGGACAAGAGCGCTATCGGCATCCGCCGGTATGCCCTGGGCCGGAACTATGAGCCGGATCGCTACGGCGGCGTGACCCCCTACCGCGACCCAACCGATTTGGTTGACGAGGCCGCATTGGAGGAAGCGCTGGCCAAAAAGAAGAAGAACAAAAAGAATGACAAGGAGGAAGTTCCGACGGAGACTGCCGAGGTTGTGGAGACTCAGACCACCACAGCGGAAACCGAAGCAGAACTGACCTCTGATTCCGAACCGGAAACCACGGATTCCGGGGAAGAAGAATCCTGAAGAAAGGGGTGTTTTAACTTATGATTAAGTCCATCGAAGCCACCGGAAAAACCGAAACCATCGCCATCGAAAACGCCCTGAAGCAGCTTGGCATGGAGCGGGATGATGTTTCCGTCGAGGTAATCGCCCGGGCGAAGTCCGGATTTTTGGGCATCGGCAGTCAGCCCGCCCGCATCAGAGTGAGCTATGAGGTGCCGGACGAGCCTGCACTTGCCCCCGTTCGGGAAACGCCGAAGCCCGTGCAGGAAAAGAAGCCCGAACCGGTTCAGCCTGCCGCCCCTGTGGAGGAAAAGAAGGAGCAGGCTCCCGCTGCACCCCGGCAAAAGCCGGCCCGCACCGAGAAGAAGCAGCCCAAAGCCTCTCAGCCTCCCCGGAAGCCCCGCACAGAGGAGCCGAAAGCGGAGAAGGCAGCCCCGGCTCAAAGCCCGGAGCTGCCCGCCGCACCTGTTGTTGCAGCCGCGCCCGTTGACCCCGCCACCCTGGAGGAGGGCAGCGTGGAGGATAAGATCTACCGTTTCCTGACCGGCCTGCTGGCCCATATGGGCAACGAGGCGCAAATCAGCATCACGGCGGCGGAAAACGCCACCTATCAGGTGGAGCTGATTGGGCAGGGCATCGGCAGTCTGATTGGCCGCCGGGGTGAGACGCTGGACGCCATTCAGCAGCTCACCAACTACTCCGTGAACCGGGGACAGAACCACCGGGTTCGGATTCACATTGACGCGGAAAACTACCGGGCCAAGCGGGAGGAATCCCTCCAGCGTCTGGCCAGAAAGACCGCGGCAAAGGTGGTCAAGAACCGTCGGAACATCACGCTGGAGCCCATGAACGCCTACGAGCGCCATGTGATTCACAGCGCTTTGCAGGAGTATCGGAACGTCACTACCTATTCCGTGGGGACGGAGCCGAACCGCCGTATCGTGATTTCCTATTCCCGGGGAGAACGGTATAACAATTACAGCAATCAGGAGTAATGAAGTGCCCCCTGTCAAGTAGACAGTGAAAAAACAAAAAAGTCTTTCCAT
>JAJQBJ010000074.1 GCA_021203345.1 Oscillospiraceae bacterium | reverse complement strand
AAAGATGTCCTTTCTTCTTTTCCGGAGTGTAAAGTATGATTGACAAACCTACATAATTTTCAATTTTTTCAGAAAACTTGGGGAGAAGCGGATTTCATCCGGTCGCTTCCGTCAAGCGGAAAGCGAGATTTATAATACCACAGCCCTTTTTCTTTGTCAACAGATTTTTTCGCACTTTGCCCCTTTTTGTCACTCTGCACAGCCATCTTGCTTCTTTTTCCGGTTTCTGTGAAGCAATTTGTCGAAGAAGCCCTGTTTTTCCTCGGTTCTCTCCGGTGTCTGCGGCTCGGCAGGCTGTACCGGTTCCGGTTGGGTCTGTTTCGGCGGTTCAGGCGCAGGCGCCGGTGCAGGCACAGTCTCAGGCTCCGGCGCAGTCTCGAACACAGGCCCCACCTCCGGCTTCTTTCTTTCAGGCGGGGCTATCTTATCGTTCTCCGGTTTCTTTGTAGAGAAATTTTCCCCTACCCGGCGAACCTGCTGAATATCCCGCTCCCTCAGCTGCACGCCAAGGCCCAAAAAGTCCAGCAGGATGCCCGGCACCTCGTCCATCTGTGCGGCAAGCTCCTCCAGCGTAAACACCATCATGGTATCGTCCTGGTGATGGTGTGCCTCCATAAAGGCCCGGCACAGCTGCTCACTGGTGAAGGCCAAAATCCAGCGTTCATCCTCGTTTGTGGTCAGCACCCGCAGGGGCAGCCGCCCCTCCTTGCCTTCGCTGCCGTTGTGCTTTGCCTTGATCGACATGACCTTCCCGGAAAAGCCCGGCGGCGTCAGCGCTGATTCCGGCCGCTTATGCTCCTTCAAATCCTGTCTGAGCTGATCCAGCGCACGCTGCGTGAACATATAGTTCCCCTGGAAATTCTGCGCCAGCTCCTCCGGCAGGGCCGCCAGGGCATAGAGCAGCGACCCGTGCAGATTCCGCAGCAAAGAGGTTCTCCACTTTCCGCCCCAGTTCAGCACCGCCTGCCGCTCTTTCTCCCCATACTCCCCCATGTGCAACCGGCTTTGTGTGCTGAGGGACACGGAGTGAAGCATGGCGTTCCGCAGCGCCTGATTTTTTTCCTCCAGCCAGCTCATCTCCTGATCAGGAAAAATGTTTTTACGTTCCAGCTCCACCGGCTCTATGCCGTCATCCACCCGAAATCGCTGAATCCCCAGCATCTCGCAGTTCTGAAAGAATTGCGGATAATCGGACTTCAAAACCTCCTGCGGGGTATAATAGAAAATATGATTGACTTCATAATATTCACACGCAGACCGGGCAAGCGCCTCGCTGGTATACAAAAATGCGTCCCCGCTCCGCGGTTCCAGGCCGGGCCAGGCGTTTCCGGGGCTGCACCGGTCCATGGCAACATAGAGATGCTCCGCCTCCCGCAGCCAGAACCCCAGCGTGCGCTGGCGGCGCTGCTCCTCCTGCCGGTCTGCGCTGAGAACTCCCACCGGCTTCAATCGCTTCTGGAATTCGGACAGCTCCCGCCGGGCCACCGTCAGAGGCGACTTTTCCTGTCTGACCGTATGGATAAGATTTTTCTTTTTCCAATCATCAAATGCGGTATCGTCCTCCAGAGATTCCTCCTGCAGCAGCTCCTGACAGCGCTGATGAAACTCCACCTGATCCACCCGTTTCCGAATCGTGCCAGTCAAATAGCGATTCTTGGGCAGCGCATCCTGAATACGGCTTGCCAACACGTCCAGTTTGGGCCGGTCTGTTTTCAGCCAGTCAAATTCCTCTGGGGTAATCATAAAGTACAGCGTTACATCGCTACTCTCGCCGCTCCAGCTTTTCGGGTCGGTGAGATCCATGACCCCCACCACATATACGCCCGGCTTCTGGAACCGCCCCACCACATAGGGGAACCGCTCGCCATTGCCGCGCCCAATCTCCTGATATCCGCCAATGATCTTCTGTTTTTGTTCCGCCATAGTATTCTCCGCTTTCTTGTTCAGGCCACTCCGCCGTTCATCGTTTTTGATTTCCTTTTAATGTATCAGAATCAGAATACCCACTACCTGCGCCAGCAGAATCAACGGAATTCCATATTTGAAATACCAGTGCCGGGTTTTGTGGTGAAATGTCCACATCCCCACCAGTGAGCCGATGCTCCCGCCCAACAGGGCAATAAGAAACAGGGTCGCCTCCGGAATCCGCCACTGGCCACGCCGGGCCTTGTGCTTGTCCAGCCCCATGGAAAGAAAGCCGGCCCCGTTCAGACCGACCAGATAAATCGCCGCAATCAGATAAAGAGGCTCCATGCCGTTTTCTCCTTTCCGGGATATGCTATGGATATTTTAACATGATTTTCCCGCCGGTACAAGCCCGAAAAGCATTGACAAACCGGCTCCCCGGTTCTAAACTATTCAATATCCCAAACAAAAAAAGGAACGTGACCTCTATGAACGAACTGTTCCCCCTCCGGGCAGAGCTGCTCAGCTTAACCGCCTATCGCAATATTCTTCGTCTGCCGGTGCTGTCCCATGTGACGGAGGCCCTGAAAGCCGCCGAGCTGGGCGACGGCGAGGCAGCTTTGGCCGCCTACGGCGATGCGTTTTATTTGCTCCATGAACAGGGCTACACCGCCCTGTCGGATTATATCAGCAATCACCTGCACTATGACTCCGCGCCCTACCCGGAGATGGCCGCCATGGGCGGACACGACCCGTCTCTGGCCGCCGCCGCAAAGCGGGACATCGGGATTCTACGCCGTCTTTCCGCCATGGACGGGACGGCCTGGCGGGGCCTGCTGGCCCGGGCGCTTTCCGAGGATTGGCAGCCAACGCTGGACGCGCTGCCCTGTTGGGAGGCCAAGGCTGACGGCTTCTCCTTTGACGATCTGACCGCCTTTTACCAGACCAACGGCGCAGGGCTGTTCTCCAAATATCGGGCCTTTTTGTGGCAGGAGGGGCGGCTGCATCCCGTGGAGCATCCGGACTATACCGCCCCGGAGGATCTGGTGGGCTACACCCTCCAGCGGAATCAGGTCTACGCCAACACCGCCGCGCTGTTGGCGGGAAAGCCCGTGAACAATGTCCTGCTGTACGGCGAATCCGGCACCGGCAAATCCGCCACGGTGAAAAGTCTGTTGGGCGTTCTGGAGTTTGAGGCGCTGCGCCTGATTGAAATGGACAAGTCAGAGCTGGCGGGCATCCCGGATCTGATTCGGATGCTGGCCCACCGCCCTCAGAAGTTCATTTTGTACATCGACGATCTGGCCTTTGACAAGGACGACCAGACCTATTCCCTGTTAAAGACCATTTTGGAGGGCGGTCTGGAGCCGAAGCCCGCCAACGTAGCCATCTACGCCACCTCCAACCGCCGCCATCTGGTGCGGGAAACCTTCAGCGATCGCATGGGGGACGAGGTGGACGCTGCCGAAACCATTGAGGAAAAGACCTCCCTGTCCGAGCGCTTCGGTCTGAGAATCCCCTTCTCCGGTCTGAATCAGGAGCAGTACCTCGCCCTGTGCTACGAGCTGGCGGAAAAGGCCGGCGTCACCCTGCCCCGGGAGCAGCTGCGTACCCAGGCCATTCGCTTTAATCTGCGGCATCCGGGCCGAACGCCCCGGGTGGCCCGGCAGTTTATCCAGTCCCTTCATGCCGTGTCCTAACTCTGTCGCCCGGAGATGTCTCTTGCAGAGACACCTCCGGGCGTTTTGCTGCTATGGGGCCTCCCCATCCGGTTTTTCATCGTGTTTCCTGCGTTTTTCCGCCACCCGGCGCTTGGAATAGCTGGCCGAGGCGGAGATTTTCGCCGCATTGAACGTATAGACCTCGTCCCGCCGTCCCTCCAGCTTTTGATCCAGCGCTGCAAAGGCCCCGGCGGGCACCGCATGGCCCGACGCTTGCTCCAGCGCGGCGGGGAGTCGATCCCGCAGCTCTCCCAGCGTCTTTCCCTCCAGCCGCTGCGCCGTCTGCGCGGGAACACCCTTCTTTTCGCTGTCCCCCTCCAGGAAGAACACCACGTTGTGATACAGGAAGGTCAGCACCTCCGCAGGCCCCACCCGCAGGGCGCAGGCGGTTTCTATAATTTCATTTAGAACCTGACTTTCTCCCCGTTGGAGCACCTGCTCCTCCAGGGTAACGCTGTCCGCCAAATCGCCGCCCTGCTCCTGCCAGCTTTCCAGGGAGGTCAGCGAGATCGTTTGCACCTCCTGCCCCTGGGCCTCCCGGCTTTTCCGGGTACGGTACGTCTCCCCAAAGTGGTTCCGGTCTACATAGTCATACAGGGTACGCTGTAGCAGGGTTTTCAGCCACGCCTGCCGTTGATAGGGCGTTTTGTCGTCCGATTGGCGCAAAAAACCGGCAATGTGCGTCAACACCTGACAGTCCAGCTCCATCAAAACGTCCTCCGCCTCCTGCAGCCCCACCCACTGAATCGCTTTGGGCCGGGCGTAGCGGTTCACATCCGTCAAAAGGCGGCTCATCACGGCGTCGTCTCCGTTCAGAACGCCCTGCTTGAGCTATTGATAATAGCTCTCCTCGCCGAAAAATACCGTCTCCGCCATGATTTCGCCTCCCTTCGACAAATTGATTCTTGTCCTATTATAGCATATCGCACTCTGAGCCGCAACGCTTGCGAGGAACTCCCCCGCGTGCTATACTGAGGATAACTCAGAAAAAGGATGTGTTCTCATGCTTCCGACGTTTGATTCTGACCGGTGTATCGGCTGTCTGCAATGCGTCCAAGTCTGTCCCATGGGCGTGCTGGGCAAGGGGGAGGACAACCGCCCCGCAACGCTCCCCCGCCGCCGGTGCATCGGCTGTATGCACTGCGCCGCAGTCTGTCCCCGGCAGGCGGTTCAGTTTGAGGGTCTGACCCAGGCCCAGCTCTATCAGGCTCCCCCGGAGAACCCGGTGGAAAATCTGATTCGCGCCCGGCGCTCTGTCCGCAGGTTCAAAACCCAGCTCCCGGAGCGCACTGTCATTCAATGGGCGCTGGACGGGGCGGCGTATGCCCCCAGCGGAAAAAACGTCCATGCGAACCGCTGGAGCGTTCTGTGGGGACGGAGCGCCACGGACAAGGTGACTGAGATGGTGCTGGATATCTGCCGCCGCACCGGGGAGGCCCCGGAACTGCCCAAGCTGTACGGCTACGGTACGAATCTGATTACCTGCAACGCCCCCTGTGTGATTCTGGGCTGGTCGCCGGACGACTGTCTGAATCCGGTGGTGGATACCGCCGTGGCCATGACCACGGTGGAGCTTCTGCTGCAATCAGCCGGTCTGTCCACCTGCTGGGGCGGCTATCTGAACCAGATCGCCAACCACAACGACGAGCTGCGCCGGGCGCTGGGCGTGCCGGAGGGCTGTCACCTCCGCTGTGCGCTGATGGTGGGCTATCCGGACAGGGAAACCTATCGGAATATCCCCTATCGTCCCCAGGCCGCCGTCACCTGGCTGGAGGACAGCGATTTATAACAACAAACAACCCCGCCGGGAGGTGATATAGTCCCCTTAGAGTAGACACTCGAAAAAGCAAAAATTCGAGACT
>JAJQBJ010000138.1 GCA_021203345.1 Oscillospiraceae bacterium | reverse complement strand
TGTAGTCTCGAATTTTTGCTTTTTCGAGTGTCTACTCTAAGGGGACTATATCAGACTGCCGGGGAGAATGGTTTTTTGATGAAACCTACCGCTGCTGGTGCCTGGAGGACATTCTCTATACGCTGAAAGCCACCACGCCAAAATTCCAACGGATGAGCATCTTTGTTCCGGAGGCTTATCTGAACCGCGACGGAACGGTGAACCCGGAGGGAGTTTGCGGCTCGTTCACCGCTAAGACTGCCCCCGTGGTCTTTGAGAATAACTCTGCCGGGTATATGCAGATGCCCCACACCTGGCTGGGCGGCCCCCGGGATGAGGGCCCCAAATACCTGCAACGGGGCATGGTGTACGTCACCTGCGGCAGCCGGGGCCGGGAATCCCGCGACCAGAACGGCGTTCTGTGCGGAAAGTCCCCCTGGACGCTGATCGACCTGAAAACGGGCATCCGTTTCCTGCGTCACAATGCCGCCGTTCTCCCCGGCGACATGAGCCACATGATTTCCGTGGGCTGGAGCGCCGGCGGAGCCATGTCCACCCTGGTTTCCGTCACCGGCGACCATCCGGATTATCTGCCCTATCTGGAGGAAAACGGCGCATTTATGGACGAATCCGACGCTGTTTTTGCGGGACAAATCTATTGCCCCATCATCGACCTGGATCACGCAGATCTGGCCTATGAGTGGCAGTTCCAAAATGACCCGGAGAACGAGGCCTCTCCCGCAGGCCCGGCCGGCACCTTCACGCCCTTCCAGGCGGCGCTGTCCCAGAAGCTGGCGGCGAAGTATGTGGCGTATTTCAACGGTCTGGGACTGAAACACCCCGCCACCGGGGAATCGCTGACCCTGAACGCAGACGGGCGCAGCGGCTCCGCCTATGACTATCTCATGGGCTGTCTGGAAGCTTCCGCTACGGATTATCTCTCCCGTCTGGATCGGGGTGAGCTGCCGGAGCAGTACACCAGCGCAGACTACATCAGCGGCAATTACATGACGAAGGTTTCCGCGCCCCCGCCGGAGGAAGGCCCCGGCAAGCCGGAGGGCAAGGACGATTTGGGCCTGCACCACGCAGGCGCAGCCGTGGCTCTGCCGCCGCTGGACGATGGCCCTGACGGGGATAAGCCCATGGGCCCGCCGAGTCTGGGCGATCTGGTGTCCCGCCCGCCTAAGGGCGTACCCTACAAGGGGCTGGAATTCCCCATGGTGGACGCTCCCGGCACGGATAAATCCGCCTGGCTGAGCTGGGACGGAAAACAGGCCAAAATCACCGGCCTGGACGATTATATCCTGAACCATCGCCGCAGAATGAAGCCCTGCACCAGCTTTGATACTCTGGGCATGGACAGCGGAGAAAATCAGGAGTTCGGCACCCCGGAGCAGGATTATCTCCACTTCAACGAGTACATTCCGGAGGCGCTTACCGCCCTGCGGGAGCAGTTCCCGGCGGAATATGCCCAGTATTACGATGCTTGGGCGAAGGTGCTGAGCGACACCGCGCTGGCTGAACGGCGGCGGCTCATCAACCCCATGGGCTATCTGAACGATTTGAACGCCTGCGCTCCCGCCCAGTATTACCGGATTCATGTGGGCGCCTGCGACGCAGATACCGCATTCACCATTTCCATGACGCTGGCGGTGAAGCTGGCTAATCTGGGGAAGGACGTGGAATATAACCTGATTTGGGATAAACCCCATTGTGAGGCGGATTATCCGTTTGAGGTCTGTGATTGGATCGAGAGGATTTGTAGATAAGCCATTTTCTATATTGTAAAAAAGTACGCCGGGCAGAATCATAGGTTCTGCCCGGCGTTGGTTGTGGGGCTTCCTTCGCTCGGATGCTCCTCAATGGTTTTTTCAAATATGATAAAGCTGTTGTATGCTTGAAGTATGGGGACTCTCCCAGCCCGCAGGTTTCTGTAGACAAACCAGAAAGGCACGCAGGTTTTCATGATAATAGATCCGACCACCGTAGAGAATGACGAGTCACGTGAACCGCGACAAAAACAGCAGTGAACACCTATGATTCCTGTGCGTCTCTGGATTTGATTCAACGGTATTCAGAAGGATCCAGTGTACTAAACGTATAGGGCAGAGGCAAGCCAAACATATTGTAGCAAGCAATGCCGCGGTATATACCTCCGCTGCTTGTTGGTGGCCTGCCGCCCCCAAGCCCCTGCGAACCCCAGCCGTTTCTGGCTGGGGTTTGATACTATTTTCAACAAAGAGCGGTGCTCTTTGTTGAAAATACGGCTCGTTCCGAGCCTGATTTTGAGGATGTTATCCTCAAAATCCCGTCTCATTAGATTCTCCGGAAAAGCGTTTCCCGCTTTCCCGGAGAATCGTCATAAGCCGCCTTCGGCGTCTGCTGTCGGGAGACGGGCGTGAAATTTCCACGTCCTGTCACCCTGTTTGCGTTCATTTGTTCTGATTCTATTGTCTGCTGAACGCACGAAATCCGGGGCCTACGACAAACGCCGTAGGCCCCCGGAATGAGTCGTGCTGGTCATCACCGGCTTTCTTCCTGTTGCTGCTCCTTCCTGTCGGGTTGTTCGATCTTGATTTCCAGGAATCGCTCCACATTGCTTTTCGCAGTGAGCAGGTCGATCATTTTTCTTCGTGCTGCCTTTTGGTCGGGGTACAGCTTTTTATTTTCTGCACTCAGTGCAGCGTACTCCTGCTTTAACGCCTTGATGGAGGGCAGTTTCTCCAGCCCCAGGGAATCGAAGTAACGCTTCGCCGCCTCGTGCAGCATGATGTCGCTCCGACGGGCTTCGTAAAACGCCGCCTGCTTTTTCTGTGGGAGCTTTTTGAACTGAACATAGATGTCTCGTGTCTTGCCATAGGTGCCGATTTGCCGTTGCAGCTCGGCTATCTCCTTCAGCCTGGCTTCGGTGGCCTTCGTCTTGTCGGAAAGCTGGTGATAGCGCTCGACTGCGGCGTCGCATTCCACGGCAAGCTTCGCTACATCGGTAATACCGTGTTCCTTCATCCAGAGGACAGTCTGTGCGATCTCTTTCAGGTTGTAGGACTTCGCCCACCGCTCAAAGCCGGGGGAGTTGGCCTGCGGCAGCTTTGATTGAATGTCAATCAGGGAACGTGGCCGCACATCCTCCTTTGTGGTGAGAGGCTTCTGTGCCTGTTGTTGTCTTACCTTGCGTTTGCCCTCCAACAGACCGCCTACGGCAGTCCTGTTCAGGTGGAGCGGATGGACATCCGTGAGAGCATCACCCTCTCCGGGGCCCTTGTCTCTGACACCTGGGCGGACATGGAGCTGAGCATTTCCAAGACAGAGCTGCTCCGCTGGAACGTGGAGGAGGGCGACCAAATCGCCGAGGGGGACGTGCTGGGCACCTATAACGGCAAAGACATCACCTCCACCCTCACCGGCATCATTCTGGATATCAACGTCTACAGCGGCAGCACGGACAATCAATATATTCGGGTCAGGCTGCTGGAACCACTGGCGCTGGAGTGCGACGTCACCCAGGAGCAGCTGGAGACAGTACAGAAATATGACGACCTGTCCCTGTCAGACGGGACAGCGCTCACGCTGGAATACGTCTCCCTCACCCGCAACGGGGACGACACCACCACGGTACGCTTCTCCCTGGACGATGGGACAGGCTACCAGTACGGGCAGGTAATGAAGGATTTTGCTCTCTACACCGGTGTGACCTATCCCCAAACGCTGGTGCTGTCAGAACAGTGCGTCTATCAAAAGACCGAGGGGGACGATCAGCCCTGGTATGCCCGGAGGGTGACGGAGGACGGCGCCTTTATTGAGGAAATTCAGGTGCAGGTCAGCGGAAATTATGACGGCATGGTACGCATCTCCGGGGTGGAGGAGGGCGACTGGTTCGACTCCGGCTACAAGGCCGTATTGGAGGCCGGGTGAGATGAACGAGCTTGACCTGACGCTGGAGCATTTGAGCAAGGGCTATCTCCGGCCGGTGCTGAAGGATGTGAACCTCCACATCACCAACGAGAGCTATGTCACCATCCTGGGGGCCTCCGGGTGTGGCAAGTCCACCCTGCTGAACATTCTGGGGCTGGTGGAGGACTACGACGGGGGAAGCTATTATTTCAACGGGCAACGCATCCGGCGACACACGGATTACGCCCGCCTGCGGCTGGAGAATATCGGCTTCATCTTCCAGAGCTACAACCTGATTCCCACCCTGTCCTGCCGGGAGAACATCCTGCTACCCACCCTCTATGCCCGGCGCAGGGGCAGGCGGCAGAGCCTGGACGAGCTGGCGGAGCGGCTGGGCATCGGTCATCTGCTGGAGCAGAACGTGGCCACCCTCTCCGGCGGGGAAAAGCAGCGGGTGGCTGTGGCGCGGGCGCTGATTTTAGACCCCTGTCTGATTCTGGCGGACGAGCCCACAGGCAACCTGGACGAGCAGAACCGGGACAGTATCATGTCTCTGCTCCAAGAGGAGCACGAAAAGGGGCGGGGCATCGTCCTCATTACTCATGATTCCCAGACAGCGGCCTGGGCAGATAGGGTCTACCGTTTGATTGACGGGAGGGTGGGGGAGGAGTAGCGGCGGCAGACCCTCTGCCAAGGGAAGTATTCCGGGTAGTTTTCAAGCTATTTATATCTGCAATGCTGCTGGATGTGCATTGCCGTTTGCTCAATAAAAAAGGATTCAATGTTTGACAATCAAATACCTGATTTGTAAATGCAGAAAGTCCAGGCGCTCAACAGCGAGCAACTGGGCTTTCCATGAGTTATCATATTCAAGTTTGCTTTGGCAGACTGGCTGTTATCTTGGATGGCAATACTTTACACAATATTTGTTTCAGATTGGTTGGGAATTTTGAGGCCTGCTTCTCCTGCACAATCCGTGAATAGAACTTAAGAGGATACCATATGCATTATATTCTGTGATAATGCAAGTTACGGCATTTTCTTGTTCACAGGCATTTCCCTGTGCATCAAAATAACAAAGGTTTGAACTTATAACTGCGCTGATGCTTCCGAGTTCTTTTCCGCAATTAGGGCAAAACCCGCAATGAATAAAATTTGTTTTTCCACAGGAGGGGCATATACATTCTTTATCTTTCTGGGCGCATGACATTCCATCGGGAAATAACAGTCCTGTTTCAGGCAATAGATGCTTCATTGAGTCGGGAATCTTAAACGTTACATATTGATCATAGATTACATCCGTAGGAGATTCCATCACACCCACACCAACGCGTATCCTTTGATTCCATGCGGAAAAAGAAACTTTGCGTCTCTCTATATATCCCCATTTGTAAATATCTGCATTTTCATAGATTTCATAGGTACATCTGTTTGCGAACACATCATCTATTTGCAAACAGACTCCAAACCCCAGTTCATATTCCGTTTTCAACTCCACTAATTTTGAATAAATATTTCTGTCTACAGGATGATCGACAAAATCAAATGCATTTTCCATTGTTAATTCTATTTCAACGGTCGATTGTAAAATGAAGTTGAACACCTAAAAAATCCATAGCGATTGAAT
>JAJQBJ010000028.1 GCA_021203345.1 Oscillospiraceae bacterium | reverse complement strand
TGTAGTCTCGAATTTTTGCTTTTTCGAGTGTCTACTCTAAGGGGACTATATCATCGCAGGAATGGGAGTTTATTTTATCATTTCGTCGCATCGTCCTTTTCCACCAGGGCCAGGAACCGCTGATAGATTTCCGGGGCCTTTCGCTTCAGGCTGATGGGCATATAGTGGGCGTTGAGAATGGCCAGGGATGTGGAGCCGGTGGCGCAAAGGCTTCCGTCCGCCAGCTCCACCCGGTAATACAGGGTGAAGCGCACGCCGGTAAAACTCTGCAGCGCCACATAAATATACAGCGTATCGTCGAAATGCGCGGATTTTTCATAGCTGCACTGTACGTCCAGCACGGGGAACATGATTCCCAGGTTGGCCTCTATTGCCTGAAAGTCAATGCCGTTCCGCTTGAGGAAATCCACCCGCGCCTCCTCAAAATAGCGGATATAGTTGGAGTGGTGAACCACCGCCATTTTGTCTGTTTCGTAATAGTGGACGGGGCGAATATAGGGGTCGTGATTCATAGGGACATCCTTCCTTGGGTTCAGCGGCGCTTGAGGAGGCCGTTTTTCAGATCCTCCTCCGCCTGGGCCTTTACAGCAAAGTGCTGGAGCTTGCCGGTGGCGGTATGGGGGAGCTGGTCTGTGATACAGTAATATTTGGGGCGCTTGTAGGCCGCCAGCATGGGATGGGCGGCGGCGTAGGCGAACAGCTCCTTCACGGTCAGGTCGCTCCCGGTGGGCACCACATAGGTGGCCACCACCTGCTCCCGCAGGGGGTCGGGGACGCCCACCACACAGGCCTCCGCCACCTTGGGGTTTTCCTCCAAAATGCCCTCGATTTGAGCGGGATAGATATTCTCCCCGGAGGAGACGATCATATCGTCCTTTCGCCCGGAGATGGTCAGGAACGCCTCCTCGTCCCAGGTGCCCAGGTCGCCGGTGTACAAAAAGCCCTTGTAGAACTTTTGCTCCGTCAGCTCCGGGTTGTTGTGGTACAGCATCCCGGCTTTGGCGGGAGAGCCTAGAATCAGTTCGCCCACCTCTGTTCCGTCCTGCGCGGCCAGCTCATCCGGCTCCGCCCGGCGATCCGGGAACACCTTGACAATGCGAACATCGTCGTCAGTGCAGGCGTGTCCGCAGGAACCGGCGTGGGCCGGCAGATCCCGGGGACGGAGAAAAGCGTTCCAGAAGGTTTCCGTGGTGCCATAGCCGTTGAAGATATTGGGAGTCAGCACCTCCTGGAATCGGATACAGGCCGCCTGATCCAGGGGGCTGCCCATGGTGACGATACCCTTCAAGCCGCTCAAATCGGCGTGAGCCTTTTCCTGGGCGCGAGCCAGCATACTCAGCACGGCGGGCACGCCAATCAAAAAGGTGATGCCGTATTTCTCCGCATAGTCCAGGCAGCGGTTGGGGTTGAAATCCCGCAGAATGACCACCTCGCCGCCCACATACAGGGTGGGGCAGGGGCCGCCGGAGTGCAGACCGCCCCGGTGGAACCATGGGGTCATATTCATGGTGCGATCTCCGGGAGCCAGGGGGAAGTGCATGATCACATCATGGGCGGACAATACCTCGTTGATGGCATACAGCGGCACGCCCTTGGGTCGGCTGGTGGTGCCGGAGGTGTACATCCGGGTCGTCTCGTCATAGATGCCCAGCGGCTCCGAAATTGTCGGCTCCGTCTCCGGCTGTTCCCGGATATAGTCGTCAAAGAAAATCTGTCCCTCCGGAGCCTCGGTCAGCCCGGTGGTGTTGACGCAAATCACCCGCTGGGGCTGCTCCTGCACCATGGTTAGGGCCAGGCTTACCTCCTGGAGAAAATAGGAGTCGTAAACAAAGATTTTCGGTGCGGAATCGTCCATATTCAGGGCAATCTCTCCCCCGGCCTGGTGGTAATTGATGGGGGAATTGACCGCGCCCAGCTTCTGGGGGGCCAGATAACAGAATACGAACTCCGGGCTGTTCCGCAGGAGGTACATCACCACGTCCTCCTTCGCCACCCCGTCCGCCTGGAGCGCATGAGCCAAGCGGTTCACATCTCCGTTCAACTGGCGGTACGTCCACCGTTGGCCGGTGGCGGGCTGGAACAGCGCGGGCTGATTGCCGTATCGGGCCACATTCCGCAAAAAGCCGTTGATATAGGTGTATTGTGTCTCAAACGCCTCCTGAAAGGCGGGATTTTTACACTTACCGGCCATGGAGCCGCCCCTTTCTCTATCTGTTGTACGCCGCGACAATGACCGACGTATTCTGTCCGCCGAAGCCGAAGGCGTTGGACATTGCCGCCCGAATGGGGGCCTGTACCGACTGGTTGGCAATGACCGGAATCCCCTCACAGGCGGGGTCGGGTTGCGTCAGATGCAGGGTGGGCGGCAGAATTCCTTCCCGGCAGGCCATCAGGCAGGCGATGGTTTCCGTAATGCCGCCGGCACCCATCATATGGCCGGTGGCCCCCTTGGTGGAGCTGACGTAGGGAACCGCCCCCTGGAATACGCGCTTAATGGCGTTCAGCTCGATGGTGTCCCCCATGGGGGTGGCGGTGCCGTGGGCGTTGATATAGCCGATGTCGGCGGGCTGTAGTCCCGCCTGCTCCAAAGCCCGCTTCATGCAGTCAATGGCCCCATGCCCGTCCGGGGCGGGGGAGGTGATATGATAGCCGTCCGTGTTGTTGGTCACGGCCAGCAGAACGCCCAAAATCTCCGCACCGCGGGCCAGAGCGTGTTCCTCCGTCTCCAGAATCAGTGCGCCGCCGCCCTCGCCAATGACAAAGCCGTCCCGCTGAGCATCAAAGGGTTTGCTGGCGGATTCGGAAGGATTGTGGCTCAAGGCCCGGGCCATGGACAGGCTGGAGGTCACCAGCGGGCACAGACTGCTCTCTGCCCCTGCGGCAATGACCGCGTCCGCCTCCCCCGCCTGCAACAGCATATTGGCCAGCTTGACGGCGTCCGCCCCGGAGGAGCAGGCGGTGGAAACGGTCATGCACGGCCCATTGAGCTGCTTCTCGATGGCGATTTGCGCGGCGGCAATATTCCCCAGAATCTTGGGGACAAAGCGGGGGCTGACCTTGGCTTTGCCGGAAAGGGACATCTCCGCCTGGGTATCGCAGGTGTCCGCGATGCCGCTCATGGCCGTACCCATGGTGATTCCAATGCGGTAGGATTCCGCCTGGCAGTCCAGCCCGGATTGAGCCAGCGCCTCCTCCGCAGCGGCGTAAGCGAACTGGGAAAACAGAGCCGCGTCCCGGGCCAGGCGCTTGGGCATATGCTCCTCAGGGACAAAATCACGCACCTCGGCGGCCACCTTCACCGGCAGGCTTGCCGTGTCGAACCGGGTGATGGCTCGCACGCCGCAGGCCCCGGCGATCAGGTTGTTCCAATAGCTTTTTACACCGATGCCAATGGGAGTAACCGCCCCCATGCCGGTGATCACGATTCTTTTCATAACGGTCCCTCTGTTTCCACCTTGGGGCGGTATGGCGATACCACCCCCACTTTAATTTCCATTCCTTATCATAACGACCCAGACCACAAATGTCAAGCGGAATGAGGAAGAAAACACTGAGACAGCTTTCATTCGCAGACCAGGACGCACAAAAGGGGCCGTTTTATAACAGCCCCTTTTTATGGAAATTCAAAATCGTTTACTCCGTCACGGCGGAGGCCAGGACAAGCTCCAGCGCCTTTGCGGTGAGCATCCCATCCCGGATGGAATTCCGGTTATTTTCGGTCATGCCCGCCTTCAGCTCTGCCAGGGTCACATCGTAGGACTCCGCGATTTTGCCGATTTCCCCGTCCAACTCCTCATCGGAAATCGTCAGCTTCTCAACGGCGGCGATTTCTCCCAGAATGGCGTTGATTTTGGCCCCAGACTCCGCCTGGGGACGAAGCTGCTCCAGCAGCTGGGCCTCGGTGCTGCCGGTGTACTGGTAGTAGGTCGGCAGATCCACGCCCTGGGTGGAAAGCTGCTGGGCGAAGGCCCGAAGCAGCCGCTGCTGGTTCTGCTGCACATAATTTGGTGTTACCGTGACCTGGGAGTTCGCCAGGATCTGATTCAAAAGCGCCCCCTGAACGGCTTGCAGGTTGTTTTTGGCCTTCTGCTGCGCCAGCGCCTCCCGGGCCACGGCCAACAGCGATTCATAGGACTCCGCGCCATAGCAGCGCTTGGCAAAGTCGTCGTTCAACTCCGGGAGCTGCTTTTGCTGCACCTCGTGGATTTTGCAGCGGAACACCACGGGCTTTCCCGCCAGGTTGACCGGTTGATAGTCGTCGGGGAAGGTGACGTTCACATCCACGCTCTCCCCGGCGGCATGGCCCACAAGCTGCTCCTCAAAGCCGGGGATAAAGGTGCCTGAGCCAAGCTCCAGCGCATAGTTCTCGGCGGTGCCGCCCTCAAACTGCTCCTCCCCCAGGAAGCCCGCAAAGTCGATTACCACGGTATCTCCCTGCGCGGCAGGGGCCTCCACCGGCTGCATAACGGCGTGTTGCGCTCTGGCCTCCTGCATAAAGGCGTCCAGCTCCGCCTGCGTGGGCCGGTCGTCCAGCTTCGGCGCCCGCAGCCCCTTGTATTGCCCCAATACGACGGTATAATTCACGTTCATCGGTTTTGTTTCCTTTCGTTTCGCCGGGTTTCCGGCAGACTGGGGATATTGTAACACGAATCCGGTCGTTTGGCAACGTAAGAATCGCGGCCTAATCCCGTCCCTGTCTGCCGGTTCTGCACAGCTCCACAACCCCGACCACCAACAGATAAGCGCCGAACAGCTTTCGCAGCAAAGCGGCGTCCAGCCCGCCGGCCAGCCATGCGGTCAACGCCGCCGTCACGCAGCCACACACCGCGCCGGGCAGCACCGCCTGTTTCAGGGGAACGTAACCGTTTTTAAAGTGCAGTACCAGCGCCGCCGCTGAGGTGGGCAAAAAGTACAGCAAATTCACGCCCTGGGCACTGGTCTGGTCGAATCCGGCCAAAAAGGTCAGATACAAAATCAACAGGGTGCCGCCCCCGATGCCAAAGCCGGAGAGAACGCCGGTGGCCGCGCCCACCAGCAGGGCGGTCAGAAAAACAGACATCGCACCCCTCCATACAAAAGCAGCAACGCCAATGCCTTTCGCAGGAACACCGGCGACACCCGGCGGAACCACAGCCCGCCCAGACCGCCGCCCAGCAGTCCGCCGATCAGATAGGGCAGCGCCGCCCGCAATGGCAGCGCGTTCCACCGACCATACACCAGCGCGGCAGTCAGGCACAGGGGGCAGATGATCGCCACCGAGGCGGCAAAGGCCCGCTTTTCCTCCAGCCCACAGAAGCCCAGCAGCAGGGGCACCAGCACCATACCGCCGCCTCCGCCGAACAGTCCCGTTGCCAGACCCGCCAGCGCCCCGGAAAGACCACAGCGCAGAGCGGTATTGCTCCCTTTGGACATCACAAAACCCCCTTCCGTTTTCCTTAGCTTGCGAATGATATAGTCCCCTTAGAGTAGACACTCGAAAAAGCAAAAATTCGAGACTAC
>JAJQBJ010000093.1 GCA_021203345.1 Oscillospiraceae bacterium | reverse complement strand
AAAGATGTCCTTTCTTCTTTTCCGGAGTGTAAAGTATGATTGACAAACCTACACCGGTTCCTACAATGCGAAAGAAATCACCCTTGACAGATGGATAAGGGTATGATAATATAACTGTGGAATGTGTACCAGAGTGTCTGGATAAATTGTTGGTAAAAACTTCAAAGGTAGTCCAACAATTCTGTCAATTTGAACAAGACTTTTGGCGTCTATATCGTTATAATAGGGTCAGAACCTTGGAATCATTCCAGGCTGTCTTGTCTGGCGCATACCCCCGGTTCTTTTGGATAAATCCTCTGTGACTGAGGTTTATTAAAATACTACACCAAATAAATTGTAGGAGGAATTTACTATGGCACCTTTAGCTGATTACGTCAAGCTGCCTGAGCTTGAAGTTTATGGCGAGTGGTTCAAGGACTTTGCCGACCTGTATCGTGAGGACGGCATCCTGCAGGTCACCTGGAAGACGAAGGACATGGCTATGCACCATTCCGGCATGTCTCACCGCGCTATCCCCCAGCTGGTTCGTATCCTGTCCATGGACTGGAAGAATGAGATCATCATCTTCACCCACCTGGGCGACAACTGGATGATCGAGTCCGATCCCGATGGTTGGGAGACTTATTCCGAGCTGCCCACCCAGCGTTTCCAGCATCAGTATTTCGATGACACCAACCTGATCAAGAACATGGTCTTTGATCTGGATGTTCCCACCATCGGCGCTATCCCCGGCCCCGGCTTCCACTGGGATTCCGCTTTCCTGAGCGATCTGACCCTGGTTTCTGACGACTGCGTCATCGAGGTTCCCCATGCTCAGGGCGGCCTGGTTCCCGGCGACTGCATGGGCCTGATGTTCCAGCACTATCTGGGCACCAAGCGCGGCAACTACTACATGATGACCACCCGTCAGGTCACTGCTCAGCAGATGCTGGATTGGGGCATGGTTTCCGAGGTCTGCCCCAAGGGTCACGTTGTCGAGCGTGCCTGGGAGATCGCCCGTATGTGGAAGAAGATGTCCTATGAGAACCGCTGCATCATGTCCAACCTGGCAAAGCGTCCTCTGAAGAAGCTGCTGGTCGAGGATATGAAGCTGCACACGGTTTCCGAGCAGTATGCCTCCCTGCTGCGTGTCGCCGCCGGCGAACTGGGCGACGAGAACTCCGCTCAGCAGGACGAGAAGTACATCTCCCGCGTCAACGACTATCGTTATGCCACCACCGACATGCAGGAGGCTCCCGATTCCGAGACTTGGGTTGGTATGCCTGCCCGCGCCGCCGCATGGTTCAAGGGCGTGGAAGAAGGCAAGTGGGAGAATCCCTTTGCCAAGAACGATATCCCCGGCGCTTACAAGCCCTATCGTCCCGCTCCTGTCGAGAAGTAATTTTTCTCTTATCCAAGCAAATTGGGAACTCCCTTCGGGGAGTTCCTTTTTGTGTGGCGGCTGTCCCCTTTTCGGTGGGCAAAAACCACGAACAAGGGCAAAAAAGCCCGCCCAAGTTTGCATAAAAAGTATTTGACAAGGGCAAAAACTTGCGTTATACTATTGGCTGTACGGTTATGCGAGGTGTATCATGCGTTTAAATCTGAAGGACATCATTCTGATCAGCGGCGGCAGCGTACCCTTTGACTATCAGCTGGATCTCACACAGCTGGACTTCAACGGGGCCTATCCCGTCCGCGAGCCGGTGAAGGCCGTGGGCGAGGTGCGGAATACCGCCGGTGTGCTGAATCTGACCGCCACCCTGACCACCAACCTGCACCTGACCTGTGACCGCTGCGGGGAATCCTTCCAGCGGGAAAAGGTCGTAAAGGTGGACAGCCTTGTGGCGGATCATCTGGACAACGAAATCAGCGAAAACAACGACGAGATTTTGTTGCTGGACGGGAATGAGCTGGATTTGGACGATGCACTGACCACAGCGTTTATCCTGAACATGGATACCAAGATTCTCTGTCGGGAGGACTGCAAGGGGCTTTGCGCCGGATGCGGCGCGAACCTGAATTACGAGTCCTGCCGATGCAGGCGGGAGGTCGACCCCAGGTTTGCGGTTCTCGCCAGTCTGCTGGAGAATCAGGATGGGGATGCCTGATTTCGGGCTTTCCAGAATCGGTTTGTAAAATCAGCGCCCGGGAGGGCCGCTTTAACAGGAGGTGTCGAACATGGCAGTCCCTAAGGGAAAAGTATCTAAGGCAAGACGTGATAAGAGAAGAAGCTCCGTTTGGAAGCTGGAGACTCCCGGCCTCGTCAAGTGCCCCAAGTGCGGCGCATATCGTCTGCCCCACAGAATGTGCAAGAATTGCCTGACCTACAATGGCAAGGAGTTCAGCGCGACCCAGGCTCAGTAATGCGCCCGGTGCAACAGAATATGCGAAAGAGAAACGGTATGGGTTGGCTGTACCGTTTCTTTTTTTATTTTAGGGAACCACTAACAACTTTTTGCAAACTCCGATTAGGGTGCGTTACTATCCCAGAACGCGAAAAGGCGGGCCAACCGGCCCGCCTTGTTTAGTTTTCTGTATCCTCGCCGGGGTTTTCCTCGGATGCGTTGACTTCGTTGGAGCCGTCCCGCCGCTCCAGCGGGCGGCCCAAACACTCCGCAACATATTCACGCAACAGCGCATTAACTGTTGTGTTGTGGGCCTGTGCATAGGCCCGGAACGCTTCTGCGTCTGACTTGTACACTACACAGGCTAAATTTGTTTTGTTTTTCCGTTTCCAGGCATAATCTGTTTTTCGTTTTTTATCTGTCATGGGCATAACTACCCCTCCTTACGGTGCCAGTTTACCACATCACACTACGCTGGTCGTTTTCTTCCACCCCCGCCGAAATGCAATTCCGGCAGGGGCATTTTTTACCGCGAGGTCAGCACCACGCCCTCCTCATTGGCGGAGGCATGGATGACGGACACGGGAGTTTGATAGCTGTAAATAATGCGGCTGGCGATAACGTCCTCCAGGCTTTTCTGAATCTCCCGGCGGAGGTTCCGGGCGCCATAGATCTCGGAATAGGACTTCTGAGACAGGTACTCCACCAGCTTATCGTCATAGGAGAAGTCAATGGCCTTTTCCGCCAGGGAGCCAACCAGCTCATCCAGCATGATGCGGGTAATCGCCTTGAAGTTCTCCTCCGTCAGACGGTTGAAGCAGATAATCTCATCCACCCGGTTGATAAACTCCGGGCGCAGGAATTCGTTCAGCGCCGCGATGCACTTCTCCCGGCTGGCCTGAGCCGCAGAGCGGTTGAAGCCCAGGGAGGACTCCTTTTTCTCGCTGCCCACATTGGAGGTCATGACGATTACGGTATTCTCAAAGTTCACCTTCCGGCCCTGGGCGTCCGTGATCTCACCATCGTCCAAAATCTGGAGCAGGATGTTCAGCACATCGGGGTGGGCCTTCTCCAGCTCGTCAAACAGAACCACGGAGTAGGGCTTTCTGCGAATCTTCTCTGTCAGCTGTCCGGCCTCGTCATAGCCCACATAGCCCGGCGGCGAACCGATCAGCCGGGAGACGGTATGCCGTTCCATGAACTCGGACATATCCAGCCGAATCAGCGCGTCCGGGGAGTCGAACAAATCATTGGCGAGCTGCTTCACCAGCTCCGTCTTGCCAACGCCGGTGGAGCCGACAAAGATAAAGGATACCGGCTTATGCTTGGGAGAAATCCCCACCCGATTCCGGCGAATCGCGGCGGAAACCGCGTCCACCGCCTCATCCTGACCGATGATATGCTGTTTCAGCCGGGTGTCCAGCTCCGCCAGCTGGGAGAATTCCTCCTGCTGAATCTTGCTGGCGGGAATCTTCGTCCACTGCTCAATGACCCGGGCCAGGTTTTCCACGGAAAGCCGGGGCAGCTCTCTGGCCTCCAGCTCCAGCTTTTCATCCTCCAGCCGCAGCTCCATGCTGCGAATCTCCGCCAGACGGGCATAGGCCCGGTTATCCGACTGGGCCTCCAGCTGATTGCGCTCCTCGGTGTAGCCGTTCAGCTTTTCCTCGATTTCCTTGCGTCTGCGGTTATTCTGTTCCAGCCTTTGGGCGGTCTGGTCGTCCATCTCCGACTGGAACATGGAGATTCGCGCCTGCTCGATGGCGTACAGCTCCCGGCGGGCCTGCTGCTGGCGGCGCTCCAGATCCTGCTTCCGCTTCATCAGCCGTTCGTCCTCGTCCGCAACGGCGGCCAGCATGACCTCCTTTTCCTTCGCCAGGTCTGCCAGCTCCTTTTCGATTTCCGCAATGCGGGTCAGCGCCGTGTTGTGCAGGTTCACATCGGAGCAGGCCTCGTCAATCAGGTCGATGGCCTTATCCGGCAGATACCGGTCGGTGATGTACCGCTCGCTCATCACCACCGCCTGACGGGCCACGCCCTCCGGAATCACGACCTTGTGATACTCCTCGTAATAGTGTGCAATGCCCTTGATGATCTCCACGGTGTCCGCGATAGACGGCTCGTTCACCGTGACGGGCTGGAAGCGCCGCTCCAGCGCCGTGTCCTTTTCGATATACTTCCGGTATTCCGTAAAGGTGGTAGCGCCGATGACCTGAATCTCCCCCCGGGAAAGGGCGGGCTTCAGGATGTTGGCGGCGTTCATGGAGCCTTCCGCCTCCCCGGCCCCGGCGATATTGTGAATCTCGTCAATCACCAGGATGATATTCCCCAGGCGCTTGACCTCCTCGATCAGGCCCTTCATGCGGCTCTCGAACTGGCCCCGGAACTGGGTCCCCGCCACCAAGGCGGTCAAATCCAGCAGGTGAACCTCCTTATCCCGGAGCTTATACGGCACCTGTCCGGCGACGATGCGCTGGGCCAAGCCCTCCGCAATGGCGGTCTTGCCCACGCCCGGCTCACCAATCAGACAGGGGTTGTTCTTCTGACGGCGGTTCAGAATCTGGATGACCCGCTGAATTTCCTCGTCCCGGCCGATGATGTTGTCCAGCTTGCCCTCGATTGCCCGGTTGGTCAGGCTGATGCAGTAGTTGTCCAAAAACTTCCGCTTGCTGTTCTTCCCGTCCTTTTTGCCGCCGTCCTTCGCAGACTGCTCCCGCTCCTGCCCGCCGGGACGGGCGTCGGACGCGTCGGAGTCGGCACTGGCGGCAAGATTGTTGTTTCTTCCGTTGCCAAACAGACGGTTCAAAAAGGGGAAGGTCGCCGTTTTGCCCTCGTCCCCGGCGTCCGGCTCCTCCGTGTCGTCGGAGTCTGCCGAAAGATCGGACATATCCTCCATCGAACCCAGGGCGTTTTGCATCTCCGAGGTCAGGTTGTCCAGATCCTCGTCGTTGATTCCCATTTTCTGCATCATATCATCAATCGGTTTTAGCTTCAATTCCTTCGCGCATTTCAGGCAGTAACCCTCATTCTTCATTTGGCTGCCCTCCATCCGCGTTATAAACACAACTGCAACGTTTTTCTTACAGCGGCTGCACATTAATGGCTGCAATGCAATCCCTCCTTTTGTCGGATTGTCGATGATACATCTTTTCCTCTTTAATCTAACACAAAAATGTGAAGGATGTGTGAATAGTACGAAATATATCGGTTAAAAAGAGAA
>JAJQBJ010000053.1 GCA_021203345.1 Oscillospiraceae bacterium | reverse complement strand
GGTGCTCACCTTTTTGGGGCCCTTTTGCTCACATTTTTATTTGACAAACACAGTTTTGGAGTACAGTTGCAACCCTTGAACTCATCTAAGTGCATTATATCAGTTCTCGAACCCTTGTCATTGTCCGTTTAAGCCAAATTGAATTCTTTTTTTCACAGAAAAGGACAAAAGCATCGTACATTACCCAGAATTTTTAGGTACAACAGCGAAAAAGTGCCATTCTGTGTTTGTCCGGAGCAGCCAGCATGGCAACAATGACGACAAAAAGAAGCAGGCAGCCCCTCAACCAAAAGGGACTGCCCGTTTCAAGCGTCAACGCGCCGATTTGAAACAATGTCTATGTTTGCGCGGGAAATACCTTCCCCCAATTCCGTTTCAGCAGGAAAACGGACACCAGGAATGCAAGGCCGTCCGAGACTGCGCCTGCCCAAAGCGCACCTTCCACTCCCATGATATACGCCATGATGATGATGCACAGCGGCGCAAGGATAATCTGCTTGGTAAAGGTGTTGATGGACGCCTGAATCGGTCTGCCTACAGACTGGAAGAAGATGCTGGTACAGCCTTGCAGGCCGTTCAACACACAGCACAGCAGGAAGTACCGCAGACATTTGACCGCAAATTCATTGTACAGGTCAGATTCAGAGCCGAACAACGAAATAATCGACATCGGGAACACCTGGAAAATGAACGTGGCAAAAATCAGGAATATCGTACTGGCAGCTACGGCCAGCTTAAAGGCCGCCTTCGTGCGTGCATATTTTTGTGCGCCATAGTTATACCCCATGATCGGCTGTGTGCCGGTGACGATTCCCTGCACCACATTGACTGCAATTTGATTCACCTTCATGGTGATTCCCATGGTGGCAACGGGAATGTCAGCACCATATTTTGACGCGGCTCCGAAAATAGAAAGAACATTGTTGGAAACCGTGACAATCAGGGCGAAGGACAGCTGCAAAATAAAGCTGGACACGCCAAGCCCTGCAACCCGTTTCAAAATATTGCCCCTCAGCCGGAAAAACTCCTTCCGAATCGTAATGTTCTTAAATTTGGGGATATAGAGCAGCACGCAAATCGCGTTAAACAGCTCGCCCAGAATGGTCGCAAGTGCAGCGCCCCGAACGCCCCAGCCGCATACAAAGATAAAAACCGGGTCTAAAATCAGGTTCGTGCCGCAGCCAATAAACAGGCCAATCATCGCGTAGGTGGGATTGCCGTCCGCGCGAATGGTTGCGGTCAGCGGAACAAGAATCGCCACGCAGGGAAAGCCGAGGGCGATGATAAAGCCGTATTCCAGCGCGTAGGACAGACTGTTCTCCGTTGCGCCAAACAGGTTGCACAGTGGGTTCAGAAATACCAGAGAAACCACCATGATGACCAGACTCATTGCAATGGACATGGCAAGCATATTACAGGCGCCGGCAGAGGCACGGGCTTTATTGCCTTTTCCAAGCTGGAGGCTTATGTATGCGGCGCAGCCGTCGCCCCAAAGGGAGGCAACCGCCAGCATAATGACCGTAAGGGGATAAATCACGTTTGTTGCCGCATTGCCCAGGTAGCCAACGCTGTTCCCGATGAAAATCTGGTCTACTATATTATAGAGCGCGTTGACCACCAGCGAAATCGTTGCGGGAATTGCAAATTTCAGAACCAGCCGCCCGATGGGTTCCGTCCCCAGCGGGTTCTGCACCACAGTTTCCTTCTCGCTCATTCCGTGCCCCCCTCACTCATCACAAGATAGGCCCGCCGAATCATATCAACCGTGCGCTCCGCACCAAACAGGTTCGTATCCAGGCACAGGTTATAATTGGTGGCATCCTTCCATTCCCGTTCATGGAAAAGACGGAAATACCGTTCCCGGCCTTTATCCGCCTTTTTGACAAGCGCCTCAATGCCCCTTGCGGGCTTTCCGTACTCCGCAACCGCCCGGCGACATCGCTTGTCGAAGTCTGCATAGAGAAAAACCTTCAGGCAGGGATAGTCCTGCTCCAGCACCTTGTCCGCACAGCGGCCAACAATGACGCAGCTACCCTGTTTTGCAATCTCCCGAATAACGTCGGCCTGCGCCTTGTATATTTTGGAGGTCATCGCAACGTCAAAAAAGAAATCGTTTGACACATGCTGCTCGTTTTTCTCGATAAAATCAGGGCTGAACTCGCTGATTTTTGCGGTTTGGTCAATAATGCTCCTGTCGTAACAGGGAATTCCCAGGCTTTCCGCCAGAAGATGACCGATTTTTCGTCCGCCGCTGCCGTATTGGCGGCTGATGGTAATGATTACATGACTCATAGAATACCTCGCTTTCTATAAATAAATTTGATGGTATTGGATACCTGCAAAATACCCCCTCCGATATGGAGGGGGTTGCTCGACCTTTACGGTTGCGTGTTCTTTTTTGCCGCCCGCTCCAGAGGCTTAAAAACATTCAGAATAATAACCATGATGATTGCCAAAATGGACGCCAGCAGGAACCGCAGGGAGACGGTGTCGCCGAACAGCGCGGCAAGATTGGTCAGAATCAGCGGCGAGACAAAGGAGCCGAGGTTCGGGCCAACGGAGATCACCAGGGAAGTAGCCAGCACCAGCGTTTCCGGCGTGGTATAGCCGCCGAGGGAAATCACGAAATGCGGGAACACCAGCGTCAGGCTTGCGCCGCCAATAGCGGCTGCGATGCACAGCACCACAAGGTTGTCCACCAGATAAATCGTCAGATAGCTCACCGCCATCATCAGGAACGCCACGGTGGGCATCTGCTTATTCATCTTTCGCTCCATCATATCGAAGAACATCCCGCTGATCGCGCCGCCCAGCATGAAGCAGGCGACAGACAGGCCGGAGATCGTGGTGGAGCTGATGCCCCGCTCCGCCAGCAGCAGCGCGGCGTTGGTCGAAAAGGCGAAATACGAGACTGCAAACAGGAATGTAATAGCGGCACAGGTCCACACATAGGGGGTGATTCGCTTTTTTCCCTGTTCGGCGGCAGGCTTCGCCTTGGACTCCTGCGGCTGCGTCTGCTGCGTCTTGTTGTTGGGAAGGCACACGACACACAGCACGATACCCCCAATGATGCCCCAGAACACCAGGAAGGCATTGTTCCACCGAATGGCCGCCAGAATACCGGACAGCAGGCTGAGCGCTACACCGCCCAGGTTGACCGCCATTGTTTGTTTGCCAGCTACCCGGCTTCGCTCACTGGCGTCAAAGCCGTCCACCATCAGGCTGTTGACTACCGGCACAAACAGGCCCACGCCAAGGCCCAGCAGACCGGCCCAGACGAACAGCAGTGGCAGAGACAGCGAGAGGAATTCACCTCCCACACCGGCCACCAAAACCAGAATACCGCCCACCAGCATGGTCTTTTTGCGGCCAATGGCCTGCGTGACACCGCCGGTAAACAGCGCCGCCACCACCATCATCAACGCGGGGAAGGTGGACGCCATCTGCGCCGCCAGCGCCGAGGCGTTGGGGAACGCCGAGGATACGTCGTTGATGACCGGAGACAGCCCCACCATGGCCATCTGGTACAGAGACATATAAATGATGACGGCTGCCAGCATTTTTTTGCTTTTGCTCATAAAAACCTCACCTTTTCCAGGAATCAATTTGACAACGGACAGCTTTCCCGATTACTGTCCCAGGTCGATGACCGCGTTATAGGCGTCCCGAACGGCAGCCATAACGGTGCGCGGCGTGCCGCAGTCGCCCACCACATAGAACTCCCGTACCAGAGGACGCAGCTCCTCCACGGTGTTCTTGCGGGCCCGCATTCCGGCGGCCATCACCACCCAGTCGGCGGGGAAGCTCCGCTCCTGACCGTCCGCATCCAGGGCGGTGACGCAGTCCGCCTTGATTGCGGAGCAGCGCAGGCCGGTTTCGGTGGTCAGATGCTCCTGTTCCTCCAGCTCGTGCAGCAGGTTCAGGCGGTGCATTCTGCCGCAGTCCGGGGCCAGCTCCGACTGCATCTCGATCACGGTCACATGAAAGCCCTTTTGGGCCAGCTGCAAGCCTTCCTCGCAGCCCACCAGACCGCCGCCAATGACCACCACGTTCTTTCCGGGCAGCTCGTGGCCAAACAGGTCGGTGCCCATCACGACGTTCTCTCCGTCCGCGCCGGGAATCGGCAGACGCAGAGGGTCAGCACCCACGGCGCAAATCAGCACGTCAGGCTCGAATCTCTCCACGACCTCCCTGGTGACGGGGGTGTTCAGGCGAATCTTCACATCGGAGCGCTCCAGCTTGTCGATCTGGCTGTCGCGGTACTCCCGCATCAGCGACTTGAAGCCGCCGGCGTCCGCAAATTTCAATGCGCCGCCCAGTCGGCCCGTGGCCTCGCACAGCAGAACCTCGTGGCCCATCTGATCAGCGCGGAGGGCCGCCTCCATACCGCCGGGGCCGCCGCCGGCCACCAGAACCTTTCTGTGCCACATCGGCTGAGGCAGGGGATGGAAATACTCCGATTCTCTGCCGATCAGGGGGTTGACGGTGCAGGCAATGCGCTGGGAGCGAATCAGGCTGCTCAGACATTCTGTGCAGCGGATACAGGGCCGGATGTCCTCCAGCTGGTTCCGCATCAGCTTCTTCGGGAAGAACGGGTCTGCAATCAACTGGCGGCCCATGGCGATGCAGTCCACGCCGGTTTCCTCCATGTACTGCTCCATGAACTCCGGCTCGGAGAATGCGCCCACGGTACACACGGGGGTTTTGACGTGCTTTTTGATTTCCGCCGCCAGGTTGGAGTTCTCGCCGGGCTTCTGGAACACACCGGGGTGCATCAGAACGGCGGAGTAGGGCACCTGCTGGGTACCGGCGGAGACGTGAATCATGTCCACCTTTCCGTCGATGGCCTTTGCGATTTCGATGCCGGTTTCCAGGCCGTAGCCACCCTCTACGCGCTCGCTGCCCGAAATGCGGATGTCGATGGGGAAGTTGGGGCCAACCGCCGCCCGCACCTTTTCAATCACCAGCAGCAGGAACCGCATCCGGTTTTCCAGGCTGCCGCCCCATTTGTCTGTGCGGAAGTTGGTCAGCGGGGAGAGGAATTGATGAATCAGCCATCCATGGCCGCCGTGAATCATCACCATGTCAAAGCCGTACTCCTTGGCGCGTGCCGCGCCCTGGGCGTACATATCCGCCGCATGATAGATATCCTCCTCCGTCATTTCCTCGCAGGTGTCGCCCCACTCGTCCACAAAGGAGGACGGACCCTTGGCGTTTCTGCCGTTGAGGAATTCCAGGCCGGAGAGACATCCGCCGTGATCCAGCTCCACCGAGGCGGCGGCGCCGCCGGAATGAATGGCGTTGGCCAGATTGATGAAGCCGATGGCGGCGGCGGGGTCGTCGATACCGATCTGTACCGGGTGGGAACGTCCGTTTTCCAGGTCAACCATGACCTCGCCCACGATAACCATGGCGGCGCCGCCCACAGCCTTCATGCGAAAGTAGTTGTAGGCTTCTTCGTTGTAATATCCGTTGGAATCGAACCCCGACATTGAAGTGCCCCCTGTCAAGTAGACAGTGAAAAAACAAAAAAGTCTTTCCATGA